>NZ_NFKR01000023.1 GCF_002160495.1 Erysipelatoclostridium sp. An173
ATAGATTGATTTCATGGGGAAATTAATCAAAATATATAAAAACCAAGGTAGAATGAGGTTTTAAGTTAATTTATATATAAAATAAACTAACTATTTTTGACACTACCATATACTAAGAGAGGAAGTTAAAATGAAAACTATTGTTGTTGGAGTAAGTGGTAGTATTGCTGCTTACAAAGTCTGTGATTTATTACGAGCATTAAAAAAATTAGATTATGACCTTGAAGTTATTATGACTAATAATGCTACTAAATTTATTAGCCCTTTAACAATCGGAGCCTTAATTAATAAGCCGGTACTACTTGATGATTTTGATGAAGAAGGTTATCAAATTAAACATATTAGCTATGCTAAAAAAGCTGATTGTTTTGTTATTGTACCAGCAACTGCTAATATTATAGGAAAAATCGCTAATGGTATTTGTGATGATATTGTCACTTCGACATTTATGGCAGCAACATGTCCTAAGCTAATTGCTCCAGCAATGAATGTAAATATGTATGATAACTTAGCAAATCAACGTAATATTGAAAGATGCAAGACTTATGGCATCAAATTTGTAGAACCAGGCTATGGTTTGTTAGCTTGTGGCGATGTTGGTCGTGGTAAATTAGCTGATTATCAAGATATTATTACAATGATCGAATATTGTATGAATCCTAAACCATTAAAAAATAAATATGTTTTAATAACTGCTGGTCCTACTCAAGAAGCGATTGATCCCGTAAGATATATTACTAATCATTCAAGTGGAAAAATGGGTTATGCTTTAGCTAAACAAGCATTTTTATTAGGAGCAAGAGTTACTTTGATTACTGGACCTACCAATCTAAAAGTTCCTTATGGTATTAAAAGTATCAATATTACATCAGCTAGAGAGATGTTTGAAGCTGTAAAAGAAAACTATCATGATCAGGATTTTATTATCAAAGCAGCTGCAGTTGGTGATTATCGCCCTAAAGAAACAGCAGTAAATAAAATAAAGAAAAAAGACGATAACTTAGTTTTAGAATTAATAAAAAATGATGATATTTTAAATTATTTAGGTCAACATAAAACAAATCAAATTATTTGTGGTTTTGCAATGGAAACAGAAAATTTGATAAAAAACGCTAAAGATAAATTTATCAAAAAAAATTGTGATTTATTAGTTGCAAATAGTCTTAAAGAATCAGGAGCTGGTTTTAAAGGTGATACTAATAAAGTTACTTTGATTACGGCAGATGAAATTGAAGAGAAAAATATAATGACTAAAGATGAAGTTGCTAAAACGATCTTATACAAATTAATAGAAATTAAAGGAGAAGAAAAATGTTAGTTGTAATTGATATTGGTAATACAAATATTACAATGGGTCTATTTGATGGAGATGAAATTATTGGAAATTACCGTCTAACAACAAAATTAGAAAGAACTTCTGATGAATATGGTTTTATGCTGTTAAGCTTTTTAAATGCTTCTAATATTGATGTTGAACAAATTCAAGATGTTATAATTGCTTCAGTTGTACCTAAAATCATGTACTCATTTACAAATTCAATCAAAAAATATTTTAATAAAGAACCAATTATTATTGGACCAGGAATAAAAACTGGAATTAGAATCAAAATCGATAACCCAAAAGAATTGGGAGCTGACCGTTTGGTTGATGCTGCGGGTGCTTATTATATTTATGGTGGTCCATGTTTAGTGATTGATTTTGGAACAGCAACAACTTTTGATATTATCAATGATCATGGCGACTTTTTAGGTGGAGCTACGGCACCAGGGATTGGAATTAGTGTCAATGCCCTTTCAAGTCAAGCTGCTAAATTACCAGAAATTGAAATCAAAAAGCCAAAAAATATTATTGCTAAAAACACTGTATCTAGTATGCAGGCTGGTATTGTTTATGGTTATATTGGATTAACTGAAAATATAATTTGTGCATTAAAGAATGAATATGGTGATAATTTAAAAGTTGTTTCAACTGGTGGTCTAGGTAGAATTATTTTTAATGAGACTGATTTAATTGATATTTATGATCCTGATCTAACTTTTAAAGGATTAAAAATAATTTATGATATGTATAAAAAAAATAATCAAAAAGCATAAAAGTTGTGGATTTCCACAACTTTTTAAATATATTTTCTTTCAATATCATTAACTGTATATATAATTAAGTTAGTATTATCTTCTTGATACATTAATAAAACATCATTTATTTTTACGCCTAGTACTGCTAACTCACGCTCTAACCATTGGGTATCTCGATTGATCAAGTTTAAGTTTTCATAAATTATTTTTCCTTCTTTAATTAATAAAGATGGTAATTCTATTGGTGTTATTTTTAAATTTAAATCTTCTGCTGTTACTTGTTGATATTGCTGTTTTGGATAAAAACTAAGCCGGCCATTAGTTTCTAAAATCACTAATGCTAATTCTTTTAACTTAAAATATCCTGCAATTCGACATTGCATTAAAAACTCATCAAGATCTAATTTTGCTTTTTTTAATTCTTGATAATATATTTTATCATTTTCATATAAAACAACCGCCTGTCCATCAATTAGTTTTCTTATCTTTAAAGAATTTCTTGTTAATTTCGATAATAAAATAATTAAAATGCCATAAATAAGCATTGCAATTAATGGCTGTAAAAAATCATCAAACTCTCCTATTGCCAGTTCGCTTGCAATACTACCGATTGTTATACCATTGATATAATCATACATATTTAATTGGCTAACCTGCCGATAGCCCATTAATTTAGTTATAATAAATAAAACTGCTAATGATAATAGTGGGAAAATAATAAATTCAACTAATTGCATCTAATCACCACATTTATTTTTAACAGTTTTATTTTAATTAAACAGGATATTAAATTGTTAATATTTAAAACGAAAAAGAATTAATCTTTTTCGTTTACATATACTTCTTCAATTTCTCCAATATAAATATAATGGTAATCATGATTTGGATAATTTTTAATATCTAAATCTTTGTCAATAAATCCTTCAGGTTCGATTTTTCCACGATATAATTTTTTACAAGTAAAACACATTGTTCCTTGTTTAAAAGTAGGCTGATTATTTAACATTTCTACATCAAAACCAACTTCTTTGATTTTATCACCATCACGTCCTGATTTTGATCCTAAGACACCTAATTCCTTTTTATAACCTTTAAAACAAGTAATTGTAAAATAATCTGATTCATCAACAAATTCTCTAGTATAACGTTGTGGACGAATGTAAGCTGTTATTACATTTTTATTCCAGATAACACCAATACCACCCCAAGAAGCAGTCATAGTATTTACTTGATCGCCCTTTTTAGCACTGATTAATAACCAGTCTTTGCCAATTGTTTCAAATGGATTTAATTTTAATTCATTAATATCAATTTTTTTATAACTCATCTAAAAACCTCCCTATTTATTCAAAAAGATACCAAGAATCACCTACACTATCTTCTACCTGCCCGGTTTCTAAATCTACAGTGACCGTAGAATACATAACATTAGCTGTATTGCCACCAGTATAACGAACAACTAGTTGATAAGTATTATTTTCTTTAACACATTCATTTTCAAAAATAACATAATCATCACTGTTTGTTGTTTTAACATAATGATTAATTACTAGCTGACAGATTTCATCTAATGATAAATCTTGTGGGGATCTTTCTTGTTCCTGGTTAGTTTCTTCACCAACTTTAATAATTCCCCATTTACCATCCTGTTCTACCCAGCATTTACCATTATATACTGGTAAAATTTTATCAAATATTCCCGCTGGAATAACAATATTTCCATCAGTATCATTTAATTGCCATTTATCATCTTTTAATAAAGTAACAAATTCTTCACTAGCACTATATGCAAAATCAGAAAAATTATTAATTGTTTCTCTAGGATATACCTCGAACTGATTCCATGAAGCATCATATTCAATCGGTATAACTTCTTTACCTTCGGCATTTAAATAACCCCATTTTCCATCTTTTTTAACTGCGATTAATCCATCACAAAAGCTACCAGCATCTTCATAAATAAAATCCGTTAATTGTTTATCATTTACAAATATTGCATATTTACCATCTTGTTCTAGTTGCCAGGCACTGATATCACCTTCTGGCAAATCATTGACTTGTTGTACTGGATATGGTAAATCTGATTCGATCGACAATCCGCTATCAAGACCATAATTATTAATAGGTATTAATTCATCGTTATAATAATAGATTTCACTTAATGAAGGTAAATATTCATAAAATGGTATTGGTGTTACTGACCTATCAACCTCAAAGAAATTACTATTGTTAAAATTATTATCATAATAATTATCATCAGTTTCTACAATATAAATATCATTAAAATTCGCTAGAACTTCAATACAATCAATATCATCTAAAACATTGCCATCATCGTCAATTAAACCATAACGATCATCTTTTTTTATTACTGCATAATTTTTTAACATCTGTTTTTTAGTAGTATTTAGATAATTTTCAACCGATGAACTTCTTAAATAATAAATATCATCAGCATCAATATCCGGCTCAACTACCCAGCTAAAATCAATATAGTGATCAATTTCATCATGACGATCATTTAATTTATCTTTATCTTCATCAGAAACTTTTTCTTCACCTTGTTCTAGTATCTCTTTAGCTTTATCATAATCATTTTGATAAGTATATACATCTGCTAGTTTTAAATACGGTTCAACAATCTTATCATCAATCTCAATAATTTCTAAATATGTATCTTCGGCTTTTTTATAATCTTTTTCTTCAATATAACGATCACCTTGTACTAACAAATCATTAATTTGTTTTGTATCTAATTGTTTATTAATAAAGATAGCAGCAATTATTATTGCAATTACAGTAATAGTGCTAATAATGATTATTTTCGATTTAGATTTTTTAACAACTTCTAATTTCTTGCCACATTGACTACAATATGTCGCATTTCTTTCATTTTTTGTACCACAATATTTACATTTCATAACATTACCTGATTATTATTTAGATAAGTTTTTAAATAACTCCATTGCTTTTGTTACATCATCAATATTAGCAACTCGATAAGTCCAGTTCGTATCATTTACTACACCAGGTGTATTAAATCTTTGATCATTGTCGACTTCTAGTAAATCCCATATTGGAATAATGACATCACTAGCATCTGACTGTAAACAGAATTTTAAAATAGCTTCGTTTAATGGTAAATCATCATCGACAATTGCTTTTAATTTATAAATATCTTCTTCATTTAAACCACTTATCCAGCCTTTGATTGTTTCATTATCATGTGTTCCTGAATAGAAAAATGAGTTTTCAAGATTATCATAACCGTCATTTAGCATAAATTGAAAAACCTTCATTCCTTTTAAATGGTAATGATCTTTTAATTCAATAACCTCTGGTCGTAAATATCCTAAATCTTCAGCTACTAATTCAACATCACCTAAAGTTTCATATATTTTATCAAAAAGTGCATAGCCAGGTGCATATTGCCATTTACCTTCCATCGCTGTTTTAGCACTAGCAGGTATATCCCAATATGAATCAAAAGCTCTAAAGTGATCAATACGCGTAATATCAAAAATTTCACTAGCCCAGCCAATTCGTTCAATCCAAAATCTAAAATCATTTTTCTCTAAATATTGCCAGTCATAAATCGGATTACCCCAATATTGTCCTGTAGGGCTAAAATAATCAGGTGGCACCCCAGCAACACTAGTTGGATATCCAATACCATCTAATAAAAATGATTTATTATCTAACCACACTTCTACAGAACCATGGTCAACATAGAAAGGCATATCACCAATTATTTTTATTCCTTTATCATTAGCATATTTTTTCAATTTAAACCATTGATTGAAAAATATATATTGTACAAATTGATAATAACCTATTTCTTTACTATATTTAGTTAAATTAACTTGATGTTCTTGAGGATATTTTTTAAATTCATCAGGCCAGCTAGCCCAGTCATAACTATTATTCACTGTGGCAAAAGTACAAAAAATCGCATAATCCAAAACCCAAGGACATTTTTTTAAAAAATTATAATAATCTTCAGTAAATTTAAAATTTTCATATGCTTTTAATAAATAAGTTCTTTTAAATTTACGTACTTTATCATATGGGACTTTTATTGCATCAGGATAGAATTCAGGTACTGAATCTAATAAACCATCAGCAACTAAATAATCTAAATTTATATAAATCTCATCTCCAGCATAAGTACTAACAGCTCGATAAGGCGAGTTAGCTTGTGTTGAGGGGTGAAATGGTAAAATTTGTAAATAATCAGCTCCATTTTTTTCTAATAGGTCAATAACTTTATAGGCATTTTCTCCTAAATCACCAATGCCGTAATTTGAAGGAAAACTAGATAACGGAAATAAAACTCCTGTTTCCATTTTAATATCCTAAATCCTGATTAACTATTACAATTTTTATTCTGCCTACATTTCCCTGATAACCTAATTTTACAAAACTGCTACAAATTCTATCTGGTGATAAACAATCCATACATTCCCCTTTTTTAGTGCATGGCGTATTTTTATTTAATCTAACTGCATTAGCTGGTGCGCTAACTGTTTTTATATGATTAATGGCCTCTGCTTCAGTATTAAAGATTTTATTTTTTCCCGCAATAACAATTACTTCTTTAGGACCATAAATCATTGCTGCTACACGATTTCCGTTTCCATCAATATTGTATAAACATCCATCAGTAGTTAATGCATTAGTACTAGTAATAAATAAATCACTAGTAAAAGCTTTTCGGTAAATTTCCTGCATTTGTTCACGATCTAATCCTTCTTGATAACGATCATGTAAAATTACATCAGAATTATGAATTTGTTCAATTACACCAGTTTCAAATAGGGTCATTGAACCTCCTAGCGCTACTGTCTTTTTATTGCATAAGTAACGACTCAAATAATTGTGTAATTGTTCAAAATCGTCAACAAAATTGATTTGCATATTGTTTTTTTCGAATGCTTTAATCATATCATCTTGTTTAATTTTAATTATTGTTTGTAAATTTTTGTCCATAAAAGCCATTTCCTTTCCATCGTATAATATTAATTATATTATTTTGCTAGCACAAAATCAACAAACTAAATTTTTTTATCTATACACATTATTCACATGTTGTTCACAATGGGAATAACTTGTGAATAATGTGAACAAAAAAATCCTTGAATGATTAATTTCAAGGATTCTTTATATTTATCTTAAAATTCGCATTGAATTTAAAATGGCAATCAATGTTACACCAACATCAGCAAATACACCCATCCACATATTAGATAATCCAAACATTGTTAAAAGTAAAACTCCTATTTTGATAACCAATGTAAAAATTACATTTTGTTTTAAAATAAGATTTGTTTTTTTGGAAATATCAATGGCTTCACCAATGGTATCAATATCATCGTTCATTAAGACAATATCAGCAGCTTCGATTGCAGCATCGCTACCGACACCACCCATGGCAATTCCTAAATCAGCTCGAGCTAAAACTGGTGCATCATTGATACCATCACCAACGAATGCTGTTTTTTTATTATCTTGGATCAATTCTTCAACTTTTGTTACTTTATCTTGTGGTAGTAATTCACTATAAACACGATCAATACCTACTTTACTAGCAATATCATCAGCTACTTCTTTACGATCACCAGTTAACATAACGGTATCTTTTATTCCTGATTGTTTCAATCGTTTAATTCCAGTAATAGCAGTATCTTTGATCTTATCAGCAACAACAATATTTCCTAAATACTCATCATTACAAGTTATATGAACTACTGTTCCAACTGTTGTTGGGTTTGTTACTTGATAACCCATATCTTCAATATAAGATTTATTTCCTAAATGATATAAATCATTATCAATCTTTACCTCAATACCTTTACCAGCAACTTCTTTAAAATCTGAAATTCTTGATTGATCAATTTCTTGACCATATTTTTCAACAATACTTCTAGCAATTGGATGATTAGACATTCTTTCACCATAAGCACCAATCATTAATAAATCATCAGAACCATTGACTTCGACAACTTCAAAGCTACCTTCAGTTAAAGTTCCAGTTTTATCAAATACTATAGTATCAATATCTTTTAATAGTTCTAAGTAATTGCCACCTTTAATTAATGCCCCAACTTTACTAGCTTTTCCTAATCCGGCATATAAACCTAACGGTATTGAAATGACTAAAGCACAAGGACATGAAACAACTAAAAATGTTAATGCTCGATATAACCAGTCAGTAAAGACTGCATCTTTAAATATCAACATTGGAATTACTGCTAAAGCAACAGCTAGAAAAACTACTGTTGGAGTATATACTCTAGCAAACTTAGTTATAAATTGTTCGATTGGAGCTTTTTTACTAGCAGCATTTTCAACTAAATCTAAAATCTTAGATACTGTTGAATTTTCATAAGCTTGAGTTACCTTGATTTTAATAACGCCTGTTAAATTTACAACACCAGCTAAAACTTCATCATTAATATCTACATTTCGTGGTAATGTTTCTCCTGTCAAACTTGATGTATCTAAGCTACTATTACCATTAACTATAATACCATCTAATGGTACTTTTTCTCCTGGTTTTACTAATATTATATCATTGATTTTAACTTCTTCAGGAGCCACTTGTTTTACTGTATCGTCAATTACTAAATTAGCATATTCACTTTTAATATCCATTAATGAACTAATAGAAGTTCTTGTTTTATTAACTGCATATGCCTGAAAAATTTCACCAATTGAATAAAATAGCATTACTGCTATTGCTTCTTTGTAATCACTGATACAAAAAGCTCCGATTGTTGCAATACACATTAAAAAGTTTTCATCAAATATTTGACCTCTTTTTATATTTTTTAAAGCTTTAAATAAAACTTTATAACCAATTAATAAATAAGCAATACCAAAGATAAATACATCATATTTTGTACCACCTAAAATAATTCCAATTATATAAATTATTGTTCCAATAATTAATTCCACATGATCTTTACAAACAAATAGTTTTGGTTTTTCTATAACTTTAATATCTTTTTTCATTGATAAAGTAATTCCGCTTTCTACTTTATCAATTACATTTTTCAAACGTTTTAATAATTCATCATCACTCATTTCCCTATTCAACTTAACTTTTAGTGTTTCAGTTGAAAATATTATCATTGCATCTTCAACTTCATCCATCTTATTAATCTCTTGTTCAACTTTCATTGCACAATGTGCGCAATCAAGTCCATTAATATTAATATTGATAGCATTTTTTAAATCACCATGGTGCATTGTTTCTACATGTTCATCATGATGGTCGTGATGACATCCACAACCACATTCATCATGGTGGTGTTCATGATTGCAATCGCATGAATGGTGATGATGATCATGGTCACAATCACATGAATGGTGATGGTGTTCGTGATCATGTTCGTTGTGTGTTGAATTTTGATTAACTAATTCAACATCTGGTTCGATACTACAAACAACTTGTTTGATCTTTTCTTCATCAAAACTATTTTCATCAACATCTAAAAACAACGTCGTAGTTGCAAAAGCAATATTACATTCATTGACATAATCTAATTTATTAAGCTGATCTTCTATTTTTTGAGCACAATGAGCACAATCCAATCCCTTCAAACTATACTTTAGTTTCATAAAAATCCTCCCTTATTTATTTAAATGCATAATATGTTTATATCCAGCATCAAATATCTGTTTTACATGTTCATCATCAAGTGAATAATAAATTAGACGGCCATCTCTTCTTGATTTTACTAATTTTGCCTGTTTTAAAATTCTTAATTGATGAGATATTGCTGATTGAGTCATATTTAAACATGCAGCCAAATCATAAACACACATTTCTGCCTCAAACAAAGCACAGATGATTCTAACTCTAGTAGTATCACCAAAGACTTTAAAAAGCTCGGCAACATCATATAATATTTCTTCTTGTGGCAATTTTTTACTTACTCTTGCCACTGTTTCTTCATTAACTATCTTTTCCATATCACACCTCTTTATATGAATACTTATTCATATGTTAATATAATTATATATCGTTATATTTACATTGTCAATTACAGATGTTAAAATATTAAAAAAGGCTGGTGAATTAAATGAAAAAATTATTAATAGTAATCGATTATCAAAATGATTTTGTTAGTGGCAGCTTAGGTTTTGACCAGGCGGTTAATTTAGAAGAACATTTAGTTTCTTTAATTAATACATACCATGAAAACAACGATGATGTTATTTTTACTCTTGATACTCATCAAGAAAATTATTTAGATACTCAAGAAGGACAAAAATTACCAATTGTTCACTGTGTTGAAAATACTGATGGTTGGCAGTTATATGGAAAAGTTAGAGATTTGGCTAAAGATGATAAAAAAATTCTAAAAAACACTTTTGGTTCTTTAGAATTAGGTAATTATTTAAAAAATAAAGATTATCAAGAAATCACATTAGTGGGCGTTGTTTCTAATATTTGCGTTATCTCTAATGCAATAATTGTTAAAGCAGCACTACCAGAAGCTAAAATAACTGTTGATTATCAAGGAATTGCAAGCAATGATGAAACCTTGCAGCAAAAAGCTCTAGATATTTTAAAGAATTTACAAATTGATATTATTGGCTGTTAATATTAAACAGCCATTTTTATTATAGTTCACCATCAATTTTATAATAATGACGATAAGCGTTACCCCTTGTAATTCTTAGTAAGTTTTCTTCATTAGGAAAATGAACGGGATTAGTTTTATTTTTCTGATATAGTTTTATAACATCCTTAGCATCGGTTAAAATTTCCTCTAATTTCATTAAACCATACATTTTGGGTGGCAATAAATAGATTGGAATATCAACATTTGTTTTATCTATAAATTGTTCAACATATATTTTTAAATGCGGACAGCACATGATGATATCTACATTTGATAACTTATCTTCAACAATAGCAAATGGATAAAACTCAATATTTACCTCATTTTCTAAATTTTTTTCAACTATCTCCTTTTTCATTCTCTCTGTTACATAACTTGAAGAAAAACCCCCACCACAACAAATCAAAATCTTAAGCATTATAAATCTCCTTCTTATATTGATATAAAAAATATTATAATTAATATTAACTTTTCTAGCAATAATTAATAAAATTTATTATTATTTTGCATATTTTTATGCAATTATGCTTTGATTAGCTAATTTCTATCTTGTATCGCCTATAAAATAAGAGTATACTATTAGTAAATTAAGGGGGTTTTTGATAATGGAAATCAAAATTGAAAGAGCTGCGACTCTAAAAGAGAAACCAGATCAAAATAATTTGGGATTTGGAAATTATTTTACTGATCATATGTTTATGATGGATTATACTGATGGAATTGGATGGCATGATGCACGTATTGTTCCATATGCACCTATTCCAATGGATCCTGCTACAATGGTATTACATTATGCTCAAGAAACATTTGAAGGATTAAAAGCATATCGTGATCCTGATGGAAACATTACACTATTTAGACCAGAAATGAATGCTCGTAGAATGATTAATTCAAATAAACGTATTTGTATGGCAGAATTACCTGAAGATATGTTTGTTGAAGCTGTTGAAGCAATTGTAAAATATGAACAAGATTGGATTCCAACAGCAAAAGACACTTCTTTGTATATTCGTCCATTTATGTTTGCAAGTGAAGCTGGTGTTGGGGTACACCCTGCTAAAACTTATACATTTGTAATTATTTTATCACCTGTTGGTAATTATTATCCTGAAGGTGTAAATCCAGTTAAAATCTGGGTTGAAGATGAATATGTGCGTGCTGTAAAAGGTGGTACTGGATTTACAAAATGTGGTGGTAACTATGCTGCTAGTATTGCTGCACAAGTTAAAGCTGAATCACATGGATATACTCAAGTTCTTTGGTTAGATGGTGTTCATCGTAAATATGTCGAAGAAGTTGGAACAATGAATGTAATGTTTGTTATTGATGGAAAAGTTATTACTGCTCCATTGGAAGGATCTGTTTTACCTGGGGTAACTCGTGATTCAATTATCCATATCTTAAAAGATTGGGGATATACTGTTGAAGAACGTGAATTAAGCATTGATGAATTAATGGAAGCTGGTAGAAAAGGTACTTTAACTGAAGCATTTGGTACTGGAACAGCAGCTGTAATTTCTCCAGTTGGTCAACTTTATTATAAAGGTGAAGAAGTAGTAATTAATGATTTTAAAACTGGTGATTTAACACAAAAATTATATGACACTTTAACTGGTATTCAATGGGGACGTCTAGAAGATAAATACGGTTGGGTACGTCATATTAAATAGATAAAAAATAGCATCTGCAGATGCTATTTTTTTATTGACTAGATTCGATTTCTAAATATGATTCATTAAATTCACCATTTACAAAACCAACCGTAAAATCATTTTCAACATATGATTTCGTTTCTACTGAAATATCTTTCCCCTTATATAATATTTTAGCTGGTGAAAAACTGACTATAACCGTTCCCTCATTATCCATTACTCGAGCAATTATATAACTTTCAGTTAATATTGTTTGACTATTTGAATAACTATCAATAATTTTGCCATCTTCTTCATAAATAGATAAAATATGATAAGTTGGCATTATTGAGACAATCTTTTCAGCTGTAGAACCGTCACTGTCAAAGTCTTGATTACTACGTGCTAAACCAATATGCCAGCCATTTTGATTAAATTCTAATATTGTTTCTACATGGTCTAAGTCATCGTATTGTTCATTAACATATTCTTGCATTGAATTATATGTTTGACTCGTAGATGAAAGAGCCTGATTAAAGATAAAAATAATAATTCCAAAATAAATAATTGCTATAATTAGTGTTTTTCTTACTTTTCTAGATTGAATATGATTGTATTGTACTTGATTTTTTGTTAGTTGTTGATAAAGATCAATATATTTTTTATCATATTTAATTTCATCATGTTCTAATATTTTAATCACTGTATTATAAATAGGAACATGCTTTTCTTCTACGTAGTTATCTAAGATTTGTTTATCTTTATTAATTTGATATTTAGTAACTGCTTCGATAAAATCTCGAAATTCATAAAAATGTACATCATCAATTTCTTTTAACAAATCTAGTATTTGTTGATAGTCTTTTTGATCAAAGGCTTCTTTTATTTTATTTATCACTTTATCAGGTTTATTATTATTTGAAAATAATCGTTGTAATTTTTTGGTTTCTATTTTTGTATTTAGTGGGAATTCTTTATAAAAATAGATATTTAACAATTCTAAAATAACTTTAGCATTATTACTGTTTAATTCTTTTTGATAAATTAAAAAAGCATCTATCAATTCTTCAGGCGACTCATTACATGCTAATGAAGTTAAATATAGTGTTAATTGAATCTGACGATCTTTATGTTTAGGAAATTGCATGCAAATTGAATTTAAGATTTGCTGAGTTTCCTGATAATTATCATAATCAAATTTTAAACTTGAATATAATTTGCTAAGGCTGTTTAAATAAATATTAGTATGCACAAGTGTGAATATAATAAAACATATAAGTGATAAAATAAGCACGTATATTAAATATTCTCTAATAGATATGCAAGCAAGAAGCACTATTATATTAACTATATAATATAAATAGTTAATTATTCTATTTTTTAAGTTAATTTTATCATAGTTTATTTTATACTTTTCGATAAAATTTTCCATTTTCTTTTACCCCTCTTTTTATATAAACGAATTAAAAGTAAGCAGTAGATTATACTTGCTTACTTTAATAATAATTATCGATTTTTTAAAGGAACATATTCATGAGTTTCCCCTACATATTTAGCTGCAGGACGAATAATCTTATCGGCATATAATTTGTTTTCAATATTATGAGCTAACCATCCTACTGAACGTCCTACTACAAACATTAACGTATATAACTCTCTTGGTATTGATAACATATCATAAATCAATCCACTATAAAAATCGACATTAGCACAAACATGAATTTTTTTTCTGCTTTCAATTGCAGCAATTGCCGCTTTTTCAAAGCGATAATAGAAATTAAATTCAGCTTCTCTCCCCTTTTCCTTGGCTAATTCTTTACATTGTTGTCTTAAAATTTCACATCTAGGATCGCTTAAAGTATATACAGCATGACCAATACCATATATTAAGCCACTGTTATCATTAAAATTCTTATCTAATATTTGTTCAATAATTTGTTTTATTTGTTCATCGGTTGCATCTAAACCAATACAATCAATAACTTTTTGCATTTGATCCATAACTGCAAGATTAGCACCACCATGGCGTGGTCCTTTTAATGAACCAATTGCTCCAGCAAAACTAGAATAAATATCAGTTCCCGTTGAACTAATTACAATATTTGTAAAAGTAGAGTTATTTCCACCACCGTGATCAGCATGTAAAACTAAACACATATCTAAAACTTCAGCTTCTTTAGTAGTAAACTTTTTATCATCTCTAAGTAAATACAAAATATTTTCAGCAATTGAATAATCTGGTCGTATTTGATGAATATATAGACTCTGTTTATCAAAATAATGAACTTTACTACGATAAGCATAACATACAATCGATGGTATTTTAGCAATCAGATTTAATCCTTTATACATAGTTTCTTTAGGTGATGTGTTGTCAGGATCATCATCATATGAATAAAGCATTAATACTTCTTGCTGTAATTTATTCATTAAGTTTTTTGAAGGAAATCCTAAAATTTTAGATTCCAAATAATGTTTAGGTAATTCATAACGTTTAGACAACTCAGCTTTAAATGTTTCTAATTCATCCTTGTTTGGTAAATAACCAAAAATAATTAAAAAACATGTTTCTTCAAATAAAAAACGTTGATGTGGTTCTCTTTTATTAATTATGTCAGAAACAGCAATTCCTCGGTAATATAACTCACCACGACAATCTATTTTTTTGTTATTTTCCCTTTTATAGCCTACTACATCAGCAATTTTAGTTAATCCAACTAAAACCCCGGTACCATCTTCATTTCTTAATCCTTTTTTTACATCATATTTTGTATACAGGTTATTATCGATGTTATTATCCCCATCTCTAGCCTTTTCGATAAATCTATCAACTAGTACACTCATATAAACACCTCCTAAAAATATAAGTAGGTTTATTATAGCACTTATTATAGAAATTGTATACAATAATTGTATACAATATTTTTTTAAGTTATTCTTAAATAATTCTAAATAAATCTAAATTATAATTGTGCTTATTGTTTATTTCATTTTTTTAAGCTACAATAATAAAAAGGAGAATTATATGAAAATAAATAATCATGAATATCATGGATTAAGTAGTAAAGAAGTTGCTCAACGAATTAATGAAGGCAAAATTAATGAGATTGATAATCGTATTACTAAATCCTATAAAGAAATATTTTTAAACAATACAATAACATTTTTTAATATATTAAACATCAGTTTATTTGCTTTAATAGTTTTTGTTGGTTCATATAAAGACACTTTATTTATTTTTATTATTATTATTAATACTATTGCTGGTATTTATCAGGAAATTAAAGCTAAACGAACTTTAGACCGGCTATCAATTTTGACAGCATCTCATGTTGATGTAATTCGTGATAATGAGATAAAAAAAATTGGTATTGACCAGATTGTTTTAGATGATTATCTTGTTTTATCAACAGGATTGCAAATTCCAGCTGACTGTGTTTTAATTGATGGTCATATGGAAACTAATGAATCATTATTAACTGGAGAATCTGATCCGGTATTGAAATTAAATGGTGATAAATTATTTTCTGGAAGTTTCATTACTTCAGGACAAGGAATTTGTAAAGTGACTCATGTTGGTGAAGATAGCTATATGAATCAAATTACAAAAGAAGCAAAAAAATTAAAAAAACATAATTCAGAATTAAATCGTTGTTTAAATAAAATTTTAAAATATATTAGTATTGTAATATTGCCAATTGGAGGCCTACTATTTTTAAAACAATTTTTATATGCTAATCAGCCATTCGATGATGCTGTTGTTAGTACCGTTGCAGCTATTATTGGAATGATACCTGAAGGACTTGTTTTATTGACTAGTGTCGCTTTAACTATCAGTATTTTAAGGCTAGCTAAACAACAGACTTTAGTACAAGAGTTATTTTGTATTGAAACATTAGCTCGAGTTGATGTTTTATGTTTAGATAAAACCGGAACTATTACTGAAGGTAAAATAAAAGTTGAATTTGATATTAAATTTGATGATGTAAATATTGAAGAAATAATTGGAAATTTAATGTATTCGTTAGATGACGATAATGTCACATCTCAAGCTTTAAAAGAGCATTATCCACCACAAAATACATTTAAACCTTATTTTGTAATTCCATTTAGTTCTGATCGAAAATACAGTGGTGCTTCATTTGAAAATATTGGAACATATTATATCGGAGCATATCAATTTTTATTCCCTGGTGGTCATGAAATATTAGATGAAAAATGTAAAGATTATGCTAGCCAAGGATATCGAATTTTAGCTTTAGCTCATAGCGATCAAGTCGTTTCTGATTTGTCATTACCAGATGATCTAGTCCCTACTGGTATCATAGTTTTAAGTGATATAATTAGGGAAGATGCCAAGGAAACTCTTGCATATTTTTATGATCAAGGAGTTGACTTAAAAATTATCTCTGGAGATGATCCAATTACAGTTTCATCAATCGCTAAACGAGCTGGATTAAAAAAAGCAGACTATTATAAAGACGCTTCAACTATAAAAAATATGACTGAAATGTCAGAAGCATTAAAAAAATATTCTGTTTTTGGTCGGGTTACACCACAGCAAAAAAGAGAAATGGTAATTTTACTTAAAAAACAAGGTCATACTGTAGCGATGACTGGTGATGGTATCAATGATGTTTTAGCATTTAAAGAAGCAGATTGTTCAATTGCAATGGCTTCAGGTAGTGACGCTGCTAAGAATGTAGCAAATCTTGTATTATTAGATAATAACTTTGATGCAATGCCGCATATCGTTGATGAAGGACGTCGAGTTATCAATAATATTTCAATGTCAGCTTCTATGTTTTTAATAAAAACAATTTTTTCAACTTTATTGGCAATAACTACTATTATTTTTGGGCAGACTTACCCTTTCGAACCAGCACAGCTTTCTGTAATTAGTGCTTGCGGGGTTGGAATACCAACGTTCTTTTTAACTTACGAAGCTAATTTTGCTCGAGTTGAAGGCAGCTTTTTAGAAAAAGTCTTTAATAACGCCTTCCCTTCAGCATTTACAATAGCTTTAGGCTCAACTTTAATTACTAATATTGGTTTAGCGTTAAATTATAATGCAGAAATGCTATCGACGATATGTATTTTATTTACAGGATGGAACTATACTCTTGCTCTATTAAAAGTATATCGACCTTTAACAGTTTATCGTAAAATTATTATTTATACTACTCAGCTTTGTTATTACATAGCATTGATCATTGGTCAAAAAATCTTAGAACTAACAAGTATTAGTTTTAACTGGATGATTGTTTTATTAGCATTAATGGCCTTTTCACCTGTGCTAGTAGAATTATCAAGTTATTTAGTTAACATTATAAAATATGTATATCGTAAACTACAAAGATATCATTTAAATAAAATATCAAAGGTTAAGGAGTAAAATTCTTAACCTTTTTTCATTAAAATGTTAAAATAAAATAAAGGAGAAAGGGTTTATGTATGACAAAATAAAAGAACTTGCTAAACAATACTACTTAGAAACAGTAGAAACAAGACGCGATTTTCATAAGTATGCTGAAAGAGGCTGGCTTGAGCTAAGAACAGCTTCAATTATTGCAAGAAAACTTGACGATTTGGGGTATCAGGTTTTAGTAGGTAAAGAAATCATGCGTCCTGAAGGAAGAATGGGGATTCCTAGCAAACGAGTTTTAACAATGAATTATAAACGGGCTTTATCTCAAGGAGCTGATCCTTATTATTTAGAAAAAGTTAAAGATGGTTTTACTGCTGTCGCTGGTATTATCGAAAATGGTCCTGGTCCTGTTGTAGCAATTCGTTTTGATATTGATGCTTTAAGTATAGTTGAAGATGATTCTTGTGAACATATTCCAACTAAAGAAGGTTTTGTTTCTTGCAATTTAGGAGCAATGCATGCTTGTGGTCATGATGGTCATGCAGCAATGGGATTAACGGTTGCAAAAATTTTAGCTGAAATAAAAGATAATTTACACGGAACATTAAAACTAATTTTCCAGCCAGCTGAAGAAGGAGTTCGAGGTGCTAAATGTGTATGTGAAAGTGGCATTTTAAACGATGTCGATTACATTTTTGCCGGTCATATCTGGACATATGAAAACGAACATGAAGATACTGATTTGTTTTTAGGAATGAATGAAACATTTGCTACCACTAAATTAGATGTTACTTATCATGGCGTTTCTTCTCATGCTGCTGGAATGCCACAGTTTGGTAAAAATGCCCTTTTATCAGCTGCATCATGTGTTTTGAATTTACATTCAATCCCTCGAAACAGTGATGGTTGTACCCGTGTTAATGTCGGTACTATTCACGCTGGAACCGGTCGTAATGTTGTCCCAGAAACTGCTAAATTAGAGATTGAAGTTCGTGGTGAAACAACCGAACTGAATACTTATATGGAAATATATGCCCGTGATATTATACATGGTTCAGCTTTAATGCATGATACAATTGTTGAAATCAAAGAAATGGGTAAAGCATATTCCTTAGAATGTGATAAAAAAATGATGGATATTATTCGCCAGGTATGTAAAGATCATTTAAAAGAAATTAAAGTGGCTAAAAATGATTTAAGCCCACTTGATGGCAGTGATGATTTTTCATACATGCTGGCAACCGTACAAGCTCATGGCGGTATTGGTACCTATATGAAACTTACTACTAATCTTGCTGCTGCCCCACATAATACTACTTATGATTTTAATGAAGAGGTCTTGTTAAAGGGTACTACGATTTATAGCACTATTGCTTATTATTTATTAAATCAATAAAACTAAAAGATAGAGTCTTTTATCTAAACTCTATCTTTTATATTTTTTAAAAGAATTTCATAAACTCATCTACAAATGAGTCAACACCATTTTTAAAGTCATTTTTGAAAGTATTAAATTTTTCTTTACCTTCTTCAATAATATTATCTACTTCATCATCACTAGCATTATAGACATTTTTAGCATATTCCTTAGAATTAACAGCTAATTCTTTAATTTTATTAGAATCATCAACATTACCTTGAGTTGCTGCTGTTTCTAGAAATAAACTATGTTCATAAATATTTTTAGCAACATCTTTATCTTTAATATTGTCAATATTTTCATTAATGTAAGTAACTGATTCACTAATATCTTCTTGACTTACAGTATAATCACCATTAAATCTTTCTTCCACTTTACTATCAATTTTTGCTAATTCATCATCGTTAGTATTATCAGTATCTTCCATTGTATCTGTTTCATTACTTTGATTTTCAGAACATCCTGATAAACTAAATGAAAGAGTAAATAAAAGTGTCATACAACATAATAATTTAAAAAATCGTTTCATTTTAATTCTCCTTTTATTAATCTAATCATATTTTTACCAAAATTAAATATTTTAACCACTAATTGCATAAATTGTTGTATAATATAAAACGGTGATTAAAATGAGTGAAAAACAATTAGATAGCTTATTAGAAAATATTAAATATGAAATATCATTACTATCAAATAGTGCTGCTTTTATTTATCAAACATTAAATGATGTATCTTGGGCAGGATTTTATTTATATCAAGATGGTCAATTGATTTTAGGCCCATTTCAAGGTAAAACAGCCTGTACAATTATTCCATTAAATCGTGGTGTCTGTGGTGCTTGTGCAACTGATCAAAAAGTATACCGAGTAGCTAACGTTCATAACTTTAAAGATCATATTGCTTGTGATAGTGCAACAAATAGTGAAATAGTTTTACCAATCATTATTGACCAAGAACTATATGGTGTATTAGATTTAGATTCTACTAGTTTTGATCGTTTCAGCAAATCTGATCAGCTATTACTAGAAAAATATATTCAAATTATTATTAAACATCTAAAACGATTAAAGGAAGAACAATAAATGTTCTTCCTTAGCTTTTTTTATCAAATTTATTTGCACATTTAGGACAAGTAATTGTAATTTTTCCACGACCACGTGGCACTCTTACCATTTGTTTACAACTTGGACATAAAAAATATTTATGTGCTCTATCATTATGATTATTTTTAATTACTAAATAACGCTTTTTAATTGGACTTATTAATGATAAGAATTTTTCATTTTCAATTCTTCTTTGATAAATATTACGAGAATACGTACGGAATATTTCATATATTAATATAATCCAAACAATCCATGATAAAATTTGATTTCCAAATATAAATATATTCAAAAAAATTAAAACAATGGCTAGTACCAGCAAAAACATATTAAGCTGATCAGAACCATATCTTCCTGACATAAATCGATATAATGACTCTTGAAATCTTTTCATCTTAACCCTCTTTTCAAAATATAAAATTAGTATAGTGACTAAATATTAATTCTTTATGAATTATCATTATCACGATAATATTTCCGATAATAATTGTTGCTTTCAACTAATAAAGTTTTAAAAAAATGAATTATTGCATCACGGGTATCATTTTGAAGATTTTTAAATTCTTTTAGGGCAGTAACTAAATGTGAAAATGATTTTTCAGTAAAATCATCAACTGTTTTAATATTGGCACTTTCTAAGATAGTAAAGATTGCTTTTATTGCACTTTCACGTGTTTTTAAATCAACCTTTTCTAACCATGATTTAAAAGCATCGGATAAAGCCATACTTTCTTTACTCAGTTTATCAACAGTATCAAAATCTTTTCCAATAATTTGCCAAGTAAATCCATTATGCTGCATTAATCCTTTAGCATTACTTTTAATAATTTTTACTGTTTCTAAATTTTCCAACATTATTCCAAAAACAGAATTTTCTGGTATAAATTTTTTAATTTTATCAACTATCATTTTATAATTCGTATGTTGAATCATTTCTTCAGGAAAACCAGGACCATCATAGTTATATATTTGAATGATTTTTTGAGCATCTTTATCATCAATTGTACTAGCTGCAAAAACTGCTAAATTGCCTCCTTTAGAATGGCCCCCTATTCTTATAATTGGTTTTTTTAATCTTCGTTTAAAAATGTTTGAAAATTTGTGTTCGTTGATTATTAAAGAAATTTTACTTTGATAAAAATGTTCAATAATACTCTTAAGATAACTAGCTGCCTGGATTTGTGATTGAACTGGATATTTATAGGTCATCAAAAAATCTTCTTTCCAGCCCAAAATCGTATCATCAGTACCTCGATAAGCAACAAAAATACTATCATCTTCTAATTGATAAGTTATTGCCGCAAATTGTTTAGCGTCATTATAATTTAATTCATTTACATAATTTGATAGTTTAATGTTTTTAAATCGTTGGCAAGTAGATAAAACTTTTAATAAATTGATTGATTCTTTGATAAAAGAAAATCTATTCATTAATACCGACTCATCATTTTTTAAAAAGAAGTCTTTAGCCACATCCTGTAAAGAACGCGATTGGTTACTTAAAAAAGATGGTACTGTGTCTAAAAATTCTACATAGACTAGTTCGCTTAAAATTAATGCATCGATATCATTAAATGGATCGACCGTCATTAAAAGATCACCACGCCATTTTAAATAGTCATATATATTACTCAAGTACATCCCTCCTTGAATATGTTTGGATTATACCATAGACAATCAGCTATATACAATTAAATATCCATTTCTTAAAAATATATTTAAACTAATAGCTTTTTAAGAAAAATTAAGTTATTATTTAGAAAAAATATAGTAGTATTTTTAAATAATCATGCTATTATAATACTAATGGATTAGAAATGATAAATGCAAATGAGGTTGATTTATGAAAAAAATAAAAGGATTAACTTCAATTGAAGTTAAACAGAGAATTTCCGAGGGAAAAGTCAATGTGGCGTATAAACCCAAAGTTAAAAGCAATTTTGAAATTATACTAAGTCACATATTTAACTTATTCAATGCCTACAATTTTATTATAGCTGTAGCTTTGATAGCTGTTAAAGCTTACTCAAGCTTATTTTTTGTCGTTGTAGTTATTTCAAATATCTTTATTCGTGCTCGTCAGGAAATACAATCTAAAAACATGGTTGCTAAACTAAACTTAATTGTGTCACCAAAAACCAAAGTAATTCGTGATGGCAAAGAAAGTTTAATTGATAATGAGGAATTAGTTCTAGATGATATTGTTTATTTTGAAACAGGAAATCAAATCAGTGCCGATGCCGTAATTATTAAAAATAGTGTTGAAGTTGATGAGTCACTATTAACTGGTGAAGCCGATCCGGTCTATAAAGAACCAGGTGATCACCTGCTTTCAGGAAGTTATATTTTAAGTGGTGGCTGCTATTGTCAAATTGAACATGTTGGTAAAGACAATTATGCCAATAAAATCACTGATCAGGCTAGAACTAGAAAACCAGTTGATTCAGTATTATTAAATACTTTTAATAAAGTTACTCGTTATACTAGTTATTTAGTTTTACCACTAAGTATTTTAATGCTTTATCAAGCCTATGTTATTCGTGATCAAAGTATTACTAGTACAATTGTTAATACTGCAACTGCTCTATTAGGAATGTTACCTAAAGGGCTGGTTTTACTTACAAGTGTTTCTTTAGCAGCTAGTGTTGTAAAACTTGGGAAATCAAACACATTAGTTCAAGAAATGTTTAGTATTGAAACATTATCTCGTATAGATGTCTTATGTTTAGATAAAACTGGTACATTAACAGAAGGAAAAATGGAAATCGAAGAAGTTATTAATTTAAAAAATTCACTAAATCTGGAATTATCCCAGATAATGCCTTCTTTTGTAGCTGGTTCGCTAGATAATAATATTACTTTTAAAACTCTTAAAAATTACTTTAAAGGTGAAGCCAAATATGAAACTCTTGATCGTATTGCCTTTTCTTCAGCACGTAAATGGAGTGCTGCTAAGCTAGATGAAGTAGGAACTATCATTGTTGGTGCTCCAGAAATTATTAGACCAGATTTTATCTTAGATAAAAGAATACTTGAAATGCAAAAAGGCGGTGCCCGAGTTTTACTTATTGGACATCATCAAGATTTAGCTACATTATCTGATACTTTAAATACTACTATTCCAATTGGTCTAGTTATTATTAAAGATCCAATTCGTAAAGATGCTCACTCAGCTTTGAAATTCTTTAGTGATAATGATGTTGCTGTAAAAGTAATATCTGGTGATAATCCAGCCACTGTAAGTGCTATTGCTAGTCAAGCAGGTGTAGCTAATGCAACAAAATATATTGATGCTTCTACTCTAACTAGTGATGAAGACTTGGAAAATGCGATATTAAATTATAATGTTATTGGTCGTGCTAGTCCATTTCAAAAACATAAAATGATTTTAGCTTTGCAAAAACATAAATTAAAAGTAGCAATGACTGGTGATGGCGTTAATGATGTTTTAGCTTTAAAAGATGCTGATGTTTCAATAGCAATGGGTTCTGGTTCTGATATTGCTCGTCAAATATCACAGTTTGTAATAATCGATGGTAAGTTAGATACTTTAGTTGAAGTTGTCCGTGAAGGTCGTTTAGTTATTAATAATGTTACTAGATCAGCTTCAATGTATTATTTAAAAACTATCTATACTATTTTACTTTCTATTTTGTCAATTTTAATGAATATTCCATATCCGTTTATTCCTTTCCAAATGACATTATTAGATATGTTTATTGAAGGATTCCCTTCATTTATGATTTTATTTGAAAGAAATATTGAAAAACCTAAAGAATCAATTGGTAATCATGCAATGCGTTTTTCTTTACCAAATGCTTTAGTAATTGTTTTATCAGTTGCTGGAATTCGTTTACTAGCACCTGTATTAGATCTATCATTATCGGAAACATTTACCATTTTATATTTTACAACAGCATTTATTTCTATTCATATGATTTATCGTATTTACAAACCATTAAACTGGTATCGTGGTGGTGTTTTAATTATTGATATTATTGGATTCATTCTTTCAACACCAATTTTCTGGCCATTGTTAGAAATGCATCCACTAAATTCAAAATTATTACAAATCATCTTTATTACGATTCTAGTTTGTATTCCATTTTTGGTAATTATTACTAAAAAAGTTGGTCAATATTTGGATAAAAAAAGAGATACTGAGCTATCTTAAAAAGATTCTCAGTATCTTTTTTTCCTTGTTTTATTAGTCGCATTTAATAGATTTTCATATGCTTTTTTTATTAAAGTATCATATTCTTCACCAAATAAAATTGTTTGATTTTTTAAAAAGATAACTAAACAATAATTTAATTTACGATTATTACGCAAATCGATTAAAGAAACCTGATCAACCAATGTTCTTCTTACAATATCAATTGTCTCTTTTAAAAAATTTATTTCACCATATTTGATATCAACAATTTCATCAAATAAAAATTCTTTACTTTTAAAAATACCACTAACTGCAAAACAATCTTCTTTAATATTTAAAGTATACATCGCTCGACGGCGATATTCTTCAATACCACTGATATAATATAAATTATATTTACTTATATTTGCCATATTATTCTCCTTGGTTCGAATTATATTTTTTTATATCCGCTAATAAATAATCATGTCCTTTAGGTTGTTTGCGACGATATTCTTCAAGTTTTTCTTGATCTAATCTAGTTGCCTCTAAATACAACTCTCGTGAAGAAATTCTTTTAGCCCCCTGCCCTAGAACTATTAATTGCTCAAGAGCATCAGAAGTAACAACCGTAATATTATATTTACTAGCTAATTCATGGGTAGTTCGTTCAATATACATATCTGCAGTCTGAGCCTCTTTTGTATATACAACATAGATATTATGGTATTTTTCACTTGTTCCTAAGTTGTTTTTAACTTTATAAGCGTCAAAAACAAGTATTAAAATACATTTTTTATATCCCTGATAATTACACATTAAGTCCATTAATCTAAAACGAGCAGCATCTAGATTATCTTTTACAAGTTCTTTTAATTCAGGCCAGGCATGAATTACATTATAGCCATCTACTAAGATACATTCTGGTTTAGGTTTATAAACCGGTTCCTTTATTAAAGGTTTAGCTTTATGAGTCGATTCACCACGTTGTTTTAATGGTCCATATGTTTTAGTAAAAATTGCTTCTAATTCTTCATCTTCATCTTGATAGCGTTCTTCTTTGTAATTACTTACCATTGGCTTAGCAGCTTTTTTTGTTTGATATGGAATATGTATATATTTAGGCACTTCATCCCAGCTTACATTAAATCCTGCTCCATGACTGCAAAAAACAGAGCCGGTAGGATTATTTAGATCAGCTTCACTATCATAATTTATTTGTTCAATAATTTTGTCTTGCTCTTGACAAGGCTGATAGCAATCTAAACGATAAATTAAACGCCCTTTACCTTTAGTATAACTAATAACTTCATTTTGATAATTTTGCATTTTACTAACTGGTGCCTTGCCAGATAAAATAACTTTATCAGCTGTCTGGTCTTTTATTTTAAATTCACCATTCATTAATTCAATATCATAAATTGCTTTACTTAAACTTTCGGCCGGTATTTCTAATGAAAAAGCAAAATATGGTTCTAATAGAACTGATTTAGTCATTTTTAATCCTTGGCGTAAAGCACGATAAGTTGCTTCACGGAAATCGCCACCTTCAGTATGCTTTTGATGAGCCTTACCAGCAACAAGGGTAATTTTCATATCGGTAATTGGTGACCCTGTTAAAACACCTAAATGTTCTTTTTCTTGTAGATGGGTTAATACTAAATGTTGATAATTAATAGGAAGTTGTTCTTCTTTACAATTTAAAGCAAACTGTAAACCACTATCTTTAGGTCCTGGTTCTAATAAAAGATGAACTTCACTATAATGACGTAATGGCTCATAGTGACCAACCCCCTCAACTGGTTCTAAAATTGTTTCTTTATATAAGATTCTTCCAAAATCAAAATCAACATCAATATTAAAACGTTCTTTTATAATATTTTTTAAAACTTCTATTTGAATAGCCCCCATTAACTGAATGTGAATTTCTTGTGAAGAACTATCATAAACAATATGTAATTGTGGATCTTCTTGTGCTAATAACTGTAAGTTAGCTAGCATTTTATGTTGATCACAGTTATCTGGAAGAATAATTCGATAATCCATATAAGAAGATAAAACAGGTGAAATTTCGTCTTTTTCAAAACCTAAGCCTTGTCCAGCCTGAATATTTTTAAAACCTTTTATTGCACAAACATTACCAGCTTCTATTTTATCAACTGTAGTAAATTTGTTTCCCGAATATATTCTAATTTGATCAACTTTTTCATCTTTGTTAATTAAAGATTTTACTTTCAATAAACCACCAGTAATTTTTAAATGGGTCAAACGATTTCCTTGATCATCATGACTTATCTTATACACTCGAGCACCAAAATCTTCTGGATACTCTTTAGTAGCTATATATTTTGTAAACTGATCAAGAAAATGTTCTATTCCAGACATTTTTAAAGCCGAACCGAAATAAACTGGAAATATATTACGTTTAGCAATTTCATCAACAAGCATATTATCTTCTAAGGTTTGATGTTTTAAATAATAATCTAATAAATTTTCATTATTTAATGCTACATTTTCGAAAAAATCAGTATCTAAATTATCAAAATCATAACATTGTTCGCTAAAATTCTTTTTTAAATCCTCTATAAGCTCATGCTTATCTTTTAAGGAAATGTCCATTTTATTTACAAAAACAAATGTTGGTATTTGATAGTGCTTTAACAAATGCCAAATTGTTTCACTGTGTGCCTGAACTCCATCTAAACCGTTAATTACTAATATTGCATAATCTAAGACCTGAAGTGTACGTTCCATTTCTGTTGAAAAATCAACATGGCCTGGTGTATCTATCAAAGTAATCTTACAATCATTATATTCAAAAACTGCTTGCTTAGAAAAAATTGTAATCCCACGATCTCGTTCTTGATTATTATAATCTAAGAAGGCATCACCATGATCAACGCGACCATATTTTCTAATTGCCCCACTTAAATAAAGCATACTTTCTGTTAATGTAGTTTTTCCTGCATCAACATGGGCTAATATTCCTAAAACTATATTTTTCATTTATAATCATCCTAATTTCTTAATAATAATAATTTAATTATAATAAATATCTAAATAAATACAACTTTATTTTACCACTAATAAAAAAAGCATGGTGATAAATTATATCATCGCATGCTTTTTTTATTGTTTATTAACCTTTATGCACAATCAATTCACAATTGTGAAATTTGTGAATTAACTGTGAATATTATGAATAACTTATTTACAATAACAAACTAATGATTTTTCTGGAACATTGATATACTTTGCAATAACACCGCATTTTACCATTAACAAAAAATAAATCTTTTTATTTTCCTCTGATAAACTTTCAAAATTAGCTTGTCCTTTGGCAATAACAAAATCACAATTTTGGTAAATCTGATTAAACTGAGCACTTGTTCGTGATAAAATTGTACCTAATGAATTATCTCCATTACTGATTATTGAAGCGTATTCATCAATACCTACTTCATAGGCATCACTTTCAATAGAATCATTTACAACTGGTTTCCCACGAACACCAAAATATATTTTTAAACTGGGATTAAGCTGTTTTATTCTTTTTAACAGCAATTTATCTAAACAAATTTCACCACAATTATCACCTAAATATAAAATAATTTTAGCTTTTTTTATATCATTAATCAACTTATCAACATGATCTATAGTTAGTGATAAATTATCAATATTATCGAACCAGTCATCTATTTTTGTTATTTCTTGATTATTAATAGGACTAAAGTCAATGATATTACCAATAATTGCATATTTAATAGCTGTTTTGAAAGAATTAATTTTTTTATCAAAATCATCATAGCTTTGTAAAAATAAATTATTATAATATTGACGAATTTCCTGATATGGATCTTCGTTATTTAAATGTTTTTTAACTAATTCGAATATCATTCCGATTATTTCTGGATTTGATTTATTAAAATCAATCTTACTTAATTGTTCAAATACCTGATGATATAAATCATCACGATTAGAACAATTAGTTATATTAGCTACTTTTATCACCTGATTAATTAAACAAGGCAAACACTTCTCATTAATCTTCATCTGTTAATCTCCAAGTTATTTTTATTAAAAGTTATTCACATTATTCACAAAACTATTTTTCAGCTAGTGCTTTTAACCCTTCTTTATCTAAACGATAAGTAGTCCATTCATCTAATGGTTTAGCATTTAATGATAAATAGAAATCAATACTTGGCTGATTCCAATTTAAACATACCCATTCCATGCGACCACAATCTCTTTCGTTGGCAATTTTAACTAGTTGTTTAAAGATTGCTTTTCCATATCCTTTACCACGATATTGAGGCCAGACAAAAATATCTTCTAAATATAAGCCTGATTTACCGACAAAAGTTGAAAAATTATGAAAGAACAAAGCAAAACCTACTTCAACATTATCAACAATGGCAAAAATAACTTCTGCTCTTTGTTTTTCAAATAAATATTCGTGTAGTAATTCTTCTGTTGTTTCAACTTCATCAAGCATTTTTTCATACTCAGCGATACCTTTAATAAATTTTAAAATTAATGGTACATCTTTTTCAGTTGCAAATCTAAATGTTAATTGTTTGTCCATAAATATCCCCCTTTTATTGCATAAATAGTATATCATTATTTGTCATTTGTTACTAGTAGCTATTATTTTGGTATAAATTTATTATTGAGGATTATTTAAGTATTGTTCAATAACTTCTTGATCAAGTGATTCACCAATAACAATTATAATTTCTTGTCCTTGATTTATTGGTTGAATGTTGATTTCATTTTTAGTTGCATTTAACTGATACCAGTTATTGTTTTGATCTTGAATAAATCCTTTAACCCGAAATACATGACCACATTTAGGATCACTTATAATCTTATTTACCTGCTGTTTTAAAATATCAATATTAATTTTTACATTCATAAAATATAGTGATGAATAGGTTTGATTTTGATTAAAATGTAATTTTTGATAGCTTGTAACAACATAACCAGTATCTACAATTGCTCTAAAATCTTCATCACTAAAATCATTCCAGTTTTTACAAATAATCGCATCATCGATTATCCGTTTACAAGAAACAGCTTTTAAAGCATCATTAATATGATTAACAGTATTGCTGATAGCCATCTTAGAGGCATCTTGAACGCGACTAAAGATAATTTTACCAGCATTTGCAACTTGTGAAGCTAATAAAAAATTAGACTCCTTAGACAAGTTTTCTTCTAGTGAGGCATCAACAATTGCAATTACATTGCCTATTTCATACCAGTTTTGTAATGGGTCTTCATATAAAAGATCAAAAAAATCATCTACATCAAAAATTCCTGAAGGTTCAATTAAAACTCGATCATAGCCAACCATTTTCATTGCAATCAATTTAGTTTTAAAACGACGACGATAGGTTTGTAAATCACTACCGCCAGAAATCATTTCTAAATCACAACAGTCCCCAACATTTTCTTGCAGTAACATCATATCAACATTAACTGCTCCAAAATCATTTTCAATAATGCCAACTTTTAAATTCTGTTTTACTAAATATTTAGCATAATTTATCATAAATGTTGTTTTTCCAGCTCCTAAAAAACCGGTAATTAAATCTATTTTTATCATTTAAAACTACTCCTTTTTACTTTGATATAATTATAAACAAAACCGCTAAATTATTAAAGAAAAGTAATAATATTTACATTGATCTTAATCAAAATAAAAACATGTTATTGCATTAATAATACATAACATGTCTAGTAATTATAAATTTTTTTCAATAATATCTAATATATAAGCATAAACTTCCTGACAATTCTTTTCATGAAGAATATCATGACACATATTTTCAAACAATTTTATCTTTTTTATATTAGCTCCCTGTTTTAATAATAACGTTGCCGCTTTATTTACGCCTTTACCAAATTCACCAACTGCGTCATTTTTACCTGATAATAAATAAACAGGACATTGCAAATATATTTTAGCTTTAGAATCATTAGTAATGATCATCCCATTCAATAATTCTCTAAATAATCCAGCACTAACATGTTTTAAACATAACGGATCATTTATATATTGTTTTCTTGCTTTTTTATCTTCGAGTAGCCAGTCAGCATTACTTGAAGCATCTTTAAATTTTTTATTATAATTTTTAAAAGCTAAATTATCTATTAATGATGTAGAGTGCTCTTCACCAGCTTTTTTTCCGTTTTGTTTAACAACCAATTTTACCATTTTTAATAAAATTGGTGATTGATAGCCAGTCCCTAATAATAAACAAGCATTTATTTTTAAAGAGCGATTTTCAATCATTAAATTCCTAACAATAAAAGAACCTAATGAAAATCCTATCAAATAATAAGGTAAATCAGGATATTTTTCTTTTATTTGTAAATAACTATTATAAACATCATTAACAACATTTTCCCAGCTACCTTCTTTACCAAAATAACCTTTAATATGCCCCTGGTATAATGATTTACCATGACCTACTAAATCAATGCCATAAACAATAAAACCATGATTTGTACAATAATTAGCAAATTCTTGATACCGTCCCATATGCTCTGTTATTCCATGGACTATTTGGATAATACCTCTGATTTTTCCTTGGGGTTTAAAAATGTATGAATATATTTTTGTATCTTGCATATATTTTAATCATCTCTTTTCTATTTCAAGATTATCAAATTTGTATTTTCACTAGATATTAATAGGCAAAATTCAAAATTGTGTATTAGAATATCATTTTATTGTTGTTCGTGTTTATATAAATTATCTAAGCTATCTAAAATAGCTGTCCCAATTCCTTCAATGCTAAAAAGTTCTAATAAAATACTATGTTCCATTAACCCATCAATGATATGAACACGATGAACTCCGCCATTAATAGCTTTAATAGCATTTTGCACCTTTAAATTTAAATACCCTTTTTGTTCATGATACTTATTATATTCAATTAACGTAGCTAATGACATAATTGGAAGCATTTGACCATTATCATCAAACAATCCTTTATCTTTAGACATAAAGATCAATTTATCAGCCTTTAGTTTAACAGCGATTTCTCTTGCAGTATCTTCAACAAAAATATTTTCACTTTCAGTTTGAATATCATTAGGAATCACAACTGGTATATATTGATTATCAATCAATATCCTAATCGTTTGTAAATCAATCCCACAAATACCAATAGCTTTTAAATTATTTGTTTCTAATAATGCTGCTATTCTTTTGTTTTCTCTAAAAATATCGACACCACTTTTATTAGAATGAACAACTACTGGATGTACTCCTAAAAAATGTAATAAAGATATATCCTGCATAATTCTTCTTTCTTGTTCAGGTGATGCATAATTATTACAACTATATTGAATAACCATTATTTTTCCTTCAAAATCTTGCATATATGGCAAAGCATCAGTTAAAATATCAGCTTTTATTTTATATGAATCATTCATGGTCCTCACTCCTTTATTTAAATATCCAGAACTATTAATACTTGTTAATAATTATTATTTAAATCTATGATTTGTTGACTAGCAAGCATCAATTCGCTTTTTAACTTAGCTGAACATGAATATTTTGTAAGATATTCTTGAATATAGGTTTCGATGTTTTCAATTTCTTGATTACTATACAAAACTTCTGCTAAGCCGACAATTAAACTAGCCAATTTTTTATCTTTATTTACATAATTTTCTTTGTACATATTATCAATTATTATTGATTTTGTTAGCCAATTAATTAATTTTTCTTTTTGAATTTCATTAATATTGATAGATTGTTTCCAAAGTTTAAGATATTTTTCAAAATTATTTTTATCAAAATCAGAAATATCGAAATAATTTTCTAATTCTTCTATAATGTTTTTATCAGCAACAAAATTTAGATTATGATCTTTTAATAACATTATTGATAAAAACATAAATATTTCTTTAATATCCAAAGATTCAATTTCATCTAGTTTTTCAATTATATCAAAATCATTTAATAAATAATTAATAATTTGCCTTTGATAATTATTGAGACAATTAATTGCATATTCTTCAGCTTGGCTGCTAAAAATAACGTTATCATCTTGATAATTTATCTGTTTAAAAGTTTCTTTTATATAATCAAAATCACATTTTTCGCTATACAATCGTAAACAATTAAATACAGTTGGATTAGATAAAAATGCTACTTCATAAAGAAAGGCTTTATCACTATAATATGGTATTAGTGTCTTAGCAATGTTAGCTCTTGCAATAAATTGTTCAGGTATTTTAGTAATTGCTTGTAATCCAATTTTTACTGCCTGGTTAATATCATTTTTCTTTAAGTATAGATTAATTGTTTCTTGATAAAGTAATGGATGTATCTCACCAATCTTAGTAACTGTAGTCGTTAATTTATCAATACCCCCATCTAAATAGCAGGCATCTTTTATTAAATTAGCCGCTAAATCACCTGGTTCATTTTCTAAAAAATCAATCCAGTTTTGATAAAACTGATGATCAAATTTTAATTCCTGACTGCCAAAAGCTAATAGATCACTAAACACTAAATCTTGTTTTCCATATTGTTTAAAAATTAGATATATCTCTTCAATACTTTTGTTAATATTAAATGCTACATATAAAAAATTTTGATAATACACATATTTTACAACCCTTATTAAATTTCGATCATATAGATCATTTAAAGATAGCTCTTCAACATATCCATACTCATTATTAGTCACTACCATCAGTTGTGATAATTTATCTAAAATCTCAAATCCTATTAAATAATCTTCATTTTCTATTAATTTAATTGCTGTAGATATATAATTATTTAAAGCTATTAATAATTTACAGTTAGTTAAATAAACTGTGTTACTATTATAATCATGAACAGATTCATCGTAGTATTCTTCTTCCCGACTTTCAATCCATAATTCTTGATTTTCTACTTCATCAATAAATTGATCAAATTCATCTTGGTTAAATTGAACGTCTTCAATTGTTTTTGAAGTAAGTGATTTTAATAAATCATGCCAATTACTCTTATTACAAGTTCTTGCATAATTATATATCCAATCTGTTTTTTCTTGTTCACTCATGTTTTTAATTAATTTTTTTACATCATCAATATAGTCTTTATATTCCATATTAGTCCCTCTATTTATTAAATATTTTAAAGCAGCTTTTAATAATATTCTATTTTATAATTATATTGCATATTTCAGATTACAACAATATTTACAAAATAACAAAATTTAAAAAAATTACGAAAACCGCTAATTATTAGCAATAATCACATTTTTTTGTTATAATGAAAAAGTTGGTAATTGTACAAATGTTTAAACATTAATACAATATTATCAGATAACTAAAAATTTAACTGTTATAGATAATACCTAATAATTTGTTATTTTCTATAATTTTACATCAAATAATCAAAAGCAATATTTAACTTACCCCAATAAAACAAGTTATTGTTTTAAAAATGATAATAAATGATTTGGTTTTATAGCTTGATAAAGTATTTTGTAATAAAATTTTGCCAAAATATTTTATAATGATTATTAAAAACTTTTTTAGTTAAAATGATTAAAACCAATAATATAAACTTAACTTTCTTTTTATTAAAGTATTTAAGTTTATTGATAAAACCTGAATAGCTGGGGTTTTCCAATTAAACGATTAATTGGTTTAGACACTATAAATTATTAAGGAGGAAAATATGGAAAATTCTAAAGAAAATTCTAAAAAAATCGTTTGGTATAACCTGGCGTTTATGGCATTTTCTACTGTATGGGGTTTTGGAAATGTTGTTAATGGCTTTGTTTATTTCAACGGAATTCAAGTTATTTTCAGCTGGATTTTAATGTTCGCTCTTTATTTCGTACCATATGCTTTAATGGTAGGTGAATTAGGATCAGCATTTAAAAATTTAGGTGGTGGTGTAAGTTCATGGATTCATGAAACAATGGGACCAAAACTTGCTTATTATGCCGGTTGGACTTATTGGGCATGTCACATTACTTATATTGCAAGTAAAGGAAGTGGTGGTTTAAAGGCATTAAGCTGGGCTATTTTCCGCGATGCCGAAACTTATGATACTTTACCAACACTTGGTATTCAGCTTGCTACTTTAGCAGTCTTTTTATTTTTCTGCTGGGTTGCTAGCCGTGGATTAAATCCATTAAAAAAACTAGCTACTATTGCTGGAACTAGTATGTTTGTTATGTCTATTTTATACATTATTATGATGTTTGCAGCACCAGCAATTAACCCAAATGGTGGTTTTGTTTCACTGGATTTTAGTTGGGATAAAATAATCCCTCAGTTTAATTCCAATTATTTTACATCGCTGTCCATTCTAGTCTTTGCAGTTGGTGGTTGTGAAAAAATATCACCTTATGTAAATAAGGTAGAAAATCCTTCCAAAGGATTTCCTAAAGGTATGATTACTCTAGCAATTATGGTTGTAGTTTGTGCTATTTTAGGAACAATTGCAATGGGTATGATGTTTGATCCAGCAGTTATCAATGCTAGTGAAGAATCATTTAATTCATATGTATCTAATGGTGCTTATTGGGCTTTCCAATCTTTAGGTGAATATTATCATGTTGGTGATGCTTTAATGATTATTTATGCATTATGTAATATGATTGGACAATTTTCAACTTTAGTATTAAGTATCGATGCTCCATTAAGAATGTTATTAGATAACGAAGATGCTCGTCAATTTATTCCTTCAAAATTATTGAAGAAAAATAAATACGGTGCATATATCAATGGTATTAAAATGGTTGTAGTTTTATCAGGATCTATTATTTTAATTCAATCATTTGTTCCAGGCGCTGCTGCAGTATTAACACAATTAAATAAGTTAAATTCTGTATGTATGCCACTTCGTTATTTATGGGTATTTGTTGCTTATATTGCTTTACGAAGAGCTATTGAAAAATTCCCTGCTGAATATCGATTTGTTAAAAATCAAGCAGTAGCAAAATTCTTTGGCTGGTGGTGCTTTATTGTAACGGCAGCATGTTGTTTATTAGGTATGTATTCAACTGATACTTTCACTATGCTTTTAAACGTTATTACCCCAATTATTTTAACAGCATTAGGATTAATTATGCCTGCTATTAAAAAACGTGAAAAAGAAGCAATTGAATAAAAAATCAGACATATCCTTTTGGTAACCCAGGAGGATATGTTATGATATACAAAAAAAGGAGGTATCATAATATATGTATAAAGAGATTTCTCGAGAATTATTAGATTTTCTTCAAAAAAGTCCAACTGCATTTCATGCTGTTGAAAACATTAGAAATGAATTATTAGAAAATGGATTTGTAGAAATATTAGAAAGTCAACGCTGGGATATTAGACCTGGTGGTAAATATTTTGTAACAAGAAATAATTCAAGTATCATTGCATTCCATGTTGGAACAAAATTAGATAACTATGGTTTCAATGTAGCTGCTTCACACACTGATTATCCAACTTTTAAAATTAAAGAAAATGCTGAAATTGAAGTAAAAGGAAAATATACTCAATTAAATACTGAAGGTTATGGTGGCATGTTATGTGCAACCTGGTTTGATAAACCTTTATCTATCGCTGGTAGAGTTTTAGTTAAAGAAGGAAATCAATTTATAACTAGATTATTAAATATTGATCGTGACCTTGTTTTAATACCTAACATGGCTATTCATATGAACCGCGGAGTAAATGAAGGTTATGCTTATAATAAGCAAATCGATATGTTACCTTTGTTTGGTGGAGCTCAAACTAAACCTGGTGATTTTAAAAAATTAATTGCTAATGAATTAAATGTTGATGAAAAAGATATTTATGGTAGTGATTTATATTTATATAACCGTACTGCTCCATCAATTTGGGGTGCTAATGAAGAATTTATCTCATCAGCTCATCTTGATGATTTACAATGTGGATTTACATCACTAAAAGGATTCCTTGCCGGTTATAATGATGAATCAATTAATGTTCTAGCATGTTTTGATAATGAAGAAGTTGGTTCACAATCAAAACAAGGTGCTGGATCAACATTCTTATATGATGTATTAAAACGTGTCAATGCTGCGCTTGGAAAAACTGAAGAAGACTATTATCGAGCTCTTGCTTGCAGTTTTATGTTAAGTGCTGACAATGCTCATGCAGTACATCCAAATCATCCAGGTAAAACTGATGTTGCAAACTGTGTTTATATGAATGAAGGTGTTGTCGTAAAATCACATGCTGGTCAAAAATATACTAGCGATGGTGTTAGTATCGCCATTTTAAAAGACTTATGCCAAAAAGCCGATATTCCTTTACAATTCTATGCAAACCGTTCTGATGAATTAGGTGGTAGTACTTTAGGAAATATCGCTATGTCACAAGTATCAATGAATAGTGTTGATATTGGTTTACCACAACTGGCAATGCATTCAACATATGAAACTGCTGGTGTTAAAGATACTTACTACATGGTTCAATTAATGAAAGCTTTCTTTAATTCACATATTAGTGAAGTAAGTCATTCTATTTTGAAGGTTCAATAATGAAGAAAAAAGAGAAAAAATATGATTTATATGATGAAAATATTGCTTTAATTAAATCATTAAATGATCAATATTTTAATTGGTATCAAGAAATTGAAGCATATGTTTTTAGACATCAGTCTAAAAGCTTAAAAGCAAATATCATTATATCCGAAGTTTTAAATCAACTTTTAAAACATCAGGAAAATATAAATGATATCTCAAAATTCACTCGTTTATCAACTAAAAACTATGTTCAACAAATCGAAAAGAACATAAATTTCAAAGCTAAAATTAAAGAGATGAAATATAATGATGAACAGCGATATACGATATCTGGTCTTTGGATTACGATGTGTGGTTATATTGTTTTGATGTTTCTCAAAGAATTTTTGACCGATCATTATTTAATTCATATTTCTATTGATTTTCTCGTTGCTGTTTTTGCATTTTATATTACGCTTCATCAATTTATTAAACAATATCGTATTATAAAACGCTACCAATTAAAAATTCAATCGTTTTCTATTCAATTGATTGGTGTTATTGTATCAATATTTGTAATTGTATTAACATTAAAGAGTCCTTTTGATATTTCTTTTTTAATCATGGTAATTGCTTATATAACTAGTCAAAGAATCATGAAAAAAGAAATTAATCTTAAAAGACTATAACGCGTTAAAATAACTAATTGCGTTTAATTTCAAACAAAAAGCACATACTCGAATGAGTGATGTGCTTTTTTTTAAACAATTAGATATAAGTACAATTGAAATTTTAAAATCTAATCATTTTTCCTTAGAAAATAATCTTTTTATTTCATTAAATATTTTAAGATTCCTCAGATTATCATTAGTAACTAGGAACAATATATTTTAATAATTATTTTTCAATCATCAGCTTCTTCCCTAAAAAATATTTAATTACCCGATGACAATAAATATATTGTATTAAAGAATAACATATGTTTTATTATTACGGTATTTAAGTTATAATTATTTTATAATTCAAAGGAGAATAGTATGTTAAAAGATTATCATTTATTAAAACAAACTTTACCTTTTTGGCAACATCTTAACCAAAATGAAAAAAATATTTTAATTAATAATGCTTCAATTATCGAATATCAAAGTGGGCAATTAATCCACCATGGTAAAAATGATTGTGTCGGAATCTTAATTATCGTTAGTGGCAAACTTCGCACTTATATGATTTCTAATGAAGGCAAAGAAATTACCTTATTTTATTTACAGCCACATAATGTTTGTGTTTTATCTGCGGCTTGCATTTTAGATTCTATCGATTTTGAAGTTTTAGTGGAAGCAAAAACAACCTGCCAAATAATTCAAATTAGTTCTGCGGCTTTTTTACAACTGTCAAAACAAAATATATACGTCGAATTATTTTCATATAAACTGGCAACAGAACGTTTTTCCGATGTAATGTGGGCGATGCAGCAATTATTATTTATGAGTTTTGATCAGCGCTTAGCTGCATATCTAATCGAAGCAAGTGATCGTACTAATAGTCTGGATATTAAAATAACTCATGAACAGATTGCCCAAGATTTAAACTCTGCACGCGAAGTAGTTTCTAGAATGTTAAAGCATTTTGCAAAAGAAGGCTATGTTCATTTATCAAGAGGAAAGATCCACTTAATCAACAAACAAGCCTTAGCATCGTTAAAATAATAATTTTGTTAAATAAATAGATTTACATTGCCTTCTTCTGCATCTCCTAAATAACTAGCGACACCACCAAATTCTACACCATCGATTAATTCGTCTTTAGTAATTCCCATAATATCCATTGACATTGTACAAGCAACTAATCTTACTCCGTTGGCCATTGCAGTTTTCATTAGGGTTTCTAAAGAATCAACATTTTTGTCATTCATAACTTTTTTAAGCATCGCTGTCCCCATTCCTGCCATATTCATTTTTGATAATTTTAACTTCTGACTTCCTCGTGGCATCATTAAGCCAAATAATTTATCAATTAGTGGCTTTTTCACTTTTACATGTTCACTTTTACGTAACGCATTTAATCCCCAAAATGTAAAGAACATGGTCACGGGACGATTCATTGCTGCTGCACCATTTGCAATAATAAATGATGCTAATACTTTATCCAAATCTCCACTAAATACTACTAAGGTTTTTCCTTCTTTAACTTCTGATTTTTTTACTGTCGAAGCCGTTCCTTTTTTAATATAGGCAATATTTTCTTGAGCAACACGTTCACTTTTTAATAATGTGTTGCCTGTTTTATCACACCATGAAGCAACATCTTTTAAAAAGCCCATATCACTAGCAGAAACTTTTAAAATTTCATCATTTTCCATCTCATTTAAAGTTTCGTTTACTTTCATAATTGGACCAGGACACTGTAATCCACAACAATCTAAAATTTTCATCTCCTGATCACTATTAATATTAGGATGATCATTAGAACTATTTTTCTTTTTAGTTACTTTTTGTTGATAATGCATTGATTTATAAAAACTTGTTCCTCCAGATAAAATCGCAACTCGTTTAAATCCATTTTGCATTAAAATTCTAGCAGCATTATAAGAACGAACCCCAATTGCACAGTATGGAATAATTAACTTACTTTTATCTAATTCATTTATTCGTTGACGTAATTTTCCAAGTGGAATATGGTACGAATCTTTGATTGCAAAAACCATTCGTTCCATTTCTTCAGTAACATCTAAGATGACAAAATCATCTTTTTTATCTTCTAAAAGCGCATCAACTTCATCCCATTCAATGAATCTTGCTTTATGACTTAAGATATTTTCTGCTACGTATCCTAACATATTAACAGGATCTTTTGCTGAAGAAAAAGGCGGTGCATATGATAATTCCAATTCCATTAAATCATAAATTGTTCCCTTTAATCTAATCGTTGTTGCTAAAGTATCAATTCGCTTATCAACTCCATCTTGGCCAACTATTTGAGCACCATAAATTTTACCATCAGCATCAAAAATCATCTTTAGAGTTAAATTAGTAGCACCAGGATAATAACCAACATGAGACTTTTGATTAATCAAAGCGGTAAAATAATCTTTATTTTTAACTTTTTTCATAGCTTTTAGTTGTTTTTCATTAATTCCCACACTAGCTGCATTTAAATCAAAGACCTTAGCAATCGCACTTCCTTGACTACCATGATATTTTTTTTGATCACCACATAAGTTATCAGCTAAAATACGGGCTTGTTTATTAGCCGGTCCAGCTAAAGGAATCATTGTTTTTTCTTTTGTGATAAAATTGTCAACTTCAATTACATCACCAACTGCATAAATATGATCAGCTGATGTTTTTAAATATTCATCGACAATTATTCCTTTTTTAGCGTTCAAAGCTAAATTAGCTTTTGCAGCTAATTCACTATTAGGTTTAACCCCAATTGACAAAATGACCATATCAACAATAACTTCCTGACCACTTGTTAAAATAATTTTAATCTTTTCACCAGCATCTTCAAAAGCTTTTACTCCATCATTTAAAATTAAATCAACACCGTTAGCAATAATATTTTCATGAAGCAAATTTGCCATTTCTAAATCAAGCGGTGCCATAACTTGATTTTGCATTTCAATTAATGTAACTTCAAGATTTGCGTGGTCAAGATTTTCAGCCATTTCTAAGCCAATAAAACCACCGCCAATTACAGCTGCACTGCTTATTTTATTTTCATTAATGTAACTCTTAATATTATCCATGTCATTAACGTCCCATAAAGTAAAAATATTTTTATGATCAATGCCTGGAATTTGTGGTTTTAATGGTGATGAACCAGTTGCAATCACTAAGTCATCATAACTTTCTTCATAAGTCTTGTCTGTTTTTAAGTCTTTAACAATTACTTTTTTCGCATCAGGATCAATCTCTAAAACCTCGTTTTTAATCCTAACATCAATATTATATTTATCTTTCATCGCTTCTGGAGTTTGTAATAGTAAAGCATCACGACTTTTGATTGTATCACCAATATAGTATGGCAAACCACAATTGGCATACGAAATATATTCTCCTCTTTCAAATACAATAATTTCTCTATTTTCATCACGTCGACGAAGCCTTGTGGCAGTTGTTGCCCCACCGGCAACACCACCAATAATTAAAGTTCTTTTATTCATAATCTTTCTCCTTATCATACCTAATTCATCAATATCATAACCGTTTTAACAAAATAGTTCTGTAACTAAATCACATAACTAAATAAAAAAATGGTATTAAGACTACTTAAAACAATTATTTTATTTTCATCAATCGTTAAATAAAATCTTTGCCAATCTTCATTAGTAAAAACAACTTCAGTTTCTTTAAAATCATGAATAACAATAATGACTTTTTTTGACTACTGTTAATAATTACACATAGATATTATCACCTAGGTAAATTTATCTTATTATAAATTTGAACTTATTTTGATTAAACTAATAATTTTATCGTAATTAATCATATCTATGGTATTATTAATTTAAGGCTAGGTGAATTATAATGAACAAAATATTTAAATTTGAACAAATAAATAGCAATGAATTAAATATAAATACTATAAATATATTAAACGAACATCTAACTAAACATAATGCTACTGTTTTTGAGGTCTATGAAAATTATATTTTAGTTAGTTTTGATTACTTTAATAGTAAATCACGAATTGGTAAACAAAAACGAATTCTACTATATTTTGATTTTAATAACTTATTAATTTTTATCGAAGATCATAAATTATTTAATAAATTTGATCAATTATTTAAAGAAAATTTTCATCGCAGTAATCAAGAGCTATTACGGTTATTTTTCATTGAATTAATTAGTGAAGATATGGAAAATATTGATGAATTTGAAAAAATAATAACAATTGCTGAAGACAATGCTATTAAAGACAGTAAAAAAGATTATTTAAATAAAATTATTAAATTTAGAAAACAGCTGTTAAATTTAAAACATTATTACAATCAGCTTCAAGTAATTTTTGATGGCTTTTTAGAAAATGAAAACAAATTTTTTGATGATGAAGCTTTGCGAAAATTAAATATAATTCATAATCGGATTGATCGTTTACAGCTTGGTGTTTTAAATTTACGTGATTATGTTACGCAGATGCGTGAAGCTTATCAGTCCCAAATTGATATTGAACAAAATAATCTAATGAAAATATTTACTTTGATTACCGCCATTTTTTTACCACTTACCTTAATGGTTGGCTGGTATGGCATGAATTTTAAATATATGCCCGAATTAAATAGCCTTTATGGTTACCCAATCTTTATCGCTGGTAGTATTATCGTCAGTATTGTGTTATTGATATATTTTAAAAAGAAACACTGGTTTTAAAAAAATCGCCATTATGGCGATTTTTATGCCTATTCAATTGTTATTTTGTAATGAAAACATGAGAATAACTCGATTTCAAAGTTTTTTAACAATTTAACTACTAATAAAAAACCGTAATAATAACAAGATCTTCAATAATTATATAAAGTAATCATCTTTACTATTTAATAAAATTTATTATTCGTTTCCATCAACACTTCACCTTATAACAGAAAAAACAAGATAATTAAATTAATGATCAAAGTAATTAGTCCTACAACAAAAGCATAAATAATTTTTTGATATGGTCGTTTCCCCTCTTCTCGAGCCTGATTAATTTTATCAAGCTGTTTTCCATCCATAAAAGACAGGATTTCTTTATATGTTTGAATATTTAATCTTTTTTTCTCTTTTTCTGCTAATATCGATATATAGAACGTAGCTGCAAAAATTAGTAACCAAATTCCTAATCCAAGATATGATAAATAATGGACTAATGGAATTGGTGTAATAATTGTAATCAACATCATTACCGCAAAAATATTACTCAGATACCCAAATTTTCTAATATCATCTTGATTAATTTGTTCTTCCATCATTTCAATATCTTCCTTTATTAATTGATCGATAGTAACATCTAAAACCTGACTTAATAAAACCAGACTATTAATATCAGGATAACTTTTATCTTTTTGAATTCCGATATCGGAATTCAAGATTATATCCCGACTTTCTAAAGATTCCGATAAATAAAAACATAAGACCAACTATCTTTGATGATAATTGGTCTTTTTTGATATGAACCGATTAAAATGTCGGAATCTTTTATAGACCAAACATTGCCTTTATTATCGCTTCTTTTGAGTATTTAGCTTCTTCTTCGATGTACAGCATATCCTTTCCATTCATTGCTT
>NZ_NFKR01000024.1 GCF_002160495.1 Erysipelatoclostridium sp. An173
ATTATTGGTGGCGTTGATAAAGCAGATTCTGGAAGAATATTTTTAGATGATAATGAAATAAGCAGTTATGATTATAAAAAAATGGCTAGTTATCGTCGCAAACAGGTTAGTATCATTTATCAGTTCTATAATCTATTACCGGTATTAAATGTCGTTGATAATATTATTTTGCCACTTAAGCTTGATAACCGAAAAGTAGATCAGCAGTATTTAGATGAATTATTACAATTATTGCAGTTAAATAATAAAAAGGATGCCTATCCATCTGAACTTTCAGGAGGACAGCAGCAGCGAGTAGCAATAGCCCGGTCATTAATAACAAGACCAAAACTATTATTGGCAGATGAACCGACAGGAAATTTAGATAGTGAAAATTCTAAGATCGTAGTGGATTATTTAAAAAAGATCCATCATCAAAATGATATAACGATAATCATGGTAACACATGATTTAGAACTTGCTAGAAACTGTGATCGAATTTATGTCTTAGAGCAGGGAAAGCTAAGAGAATATGAAACTTGAGAAACTAAAATTCTTAATTAAAATAAGCATACAGTTTATAAAAAAAGACAAGATTCGATCACTGCTTACATTATGTACTGTTATAATATGTGTATTTTTAATCAATGCTCTTACAACTAATATGGCTACTTATTCATATCAAAATTATGATGCAGCAGTAAAAATAACTGGTGACTGGTTATTATATTATTCATCTGATTCATATGATATAGAAAATCAAATTGAGGATATTACTGATATAAAAGAAACAACTGTTACCAGTACTATTGGTTACAGTGATGTTGATGAATATTATCATGTTGAACTGATTAGTTATTCTAATTTTGATTTGTTACCGATGTATTTATACGATGGTGATTATCCTCAAAATGAAAATGAAGTCTTAATTACCAGAGCATATAATAATAAAACCGGATTTAAAACCGGTGATACGATAACTATGGAAGTTACAGATCCTGCTGATCCAGAGAAAAAATATGATAAAACTGTAAAAGTCAGTGGTATTATTCAGGGATTAGCTACCAGCAGTGATACAGGTGACTTTTATGATAGAATTATTACCAGATCATCTAAAAAAGCAGATTATTATACAGTATATGTAAAAACAGATACTATTTCTAACGATCAGTTAAGTGAGCTGCAAATATTAATTGAAAATACTGCTAACGCTGGCTTAAATCATGATGAAGCAATAATAAAAGTATATACAGGACATTTACCATATGAATTCAGTAATATAGCTAAAACAGATATTATAATATTTATAGTTTTATTTATTTTAATGTATGTTACATTAAAAAATATCTTTTCGATGAGCTTTAAAAAAAGACAGCGCAATTTTGGTATATTATCAAGTGTTGGTGCTTCATTTAATGATTTAAAACTGTTGGCTATAATCGAGGCTATTTTGTATGCAATACCAGGATTGCTGATTGGAATATTTTCCAGTAATTTTATAATGAAGACCTTGCGAGATAATCTGGTTGCTCACTTATTAGAAGCTGAATATAATTCTCATCCAGCAGCATTTGTTTCAATACCGCTAGTAACTATCATAGTAGCCTTGGTTATTACGATCGTTCTATCATTAGCTGGTTTGTCAGCGCTTAAAGGAATTAAAAAAATCAGTATAATAGATTTATTCAAAACAGCAAAATATCAAAAGAACAGTTTTTCTAAAAAACGTAAAACCATTCTTAAAAGCTGTAAAAATACTAGTCTGGCATTAGCGACGACGTATATGAAAATGGATAAAAAGAAATATTTGTCTGTTTTAATAACTTTGATTTTTTGTATCGTATTTTTAAATGTGACTAATTACAATGCCAGTATTAATGAACAATATCTTCAAGAAACGATGGATATGAATGCTTTATATGTTGATTGTAGTATATATGATTTTTATCAAAATAGAGATGATTTTAATAAATTAATTGAGACAATTAAAGAAAAACAACCCCAGAATAAAACCACTATAAGTGCTGATTTTGATTTTGAAAATATCAATAATTTACCATTTGATCAATACAGTGATGAATATTTATCATCATTTACTACTCCGGAAACTAATAATGTAACTATGCGTTTTATAGGAATTGATGAAAAAGTATTAGAAGAGGTAACCGGACAAAGTGAACCAATCTTATTAAATAAAAAGATTATAACTGAAGGAACAAGAAACAGCAGAGATATTCCGATTTTTAATGATGGTACTATAACGATAACAATGTCATATGAATATCTTATCGAAGATGAGATGACCTGGATCCAGGAAAAACTAGATTTTACAGCAAAAATAGACGGTATGTATGATCTTGATGATTTTGGAATTACAGATATTTTTGAACCAGAATTGCAAGATCCAGAGCGATTATGTATATATATGTTAGCCCCATATGATTACTATTTATCACGGTATCAGGAGATGGAATTTTCTAATGCTAATAGTACAAATATTCTATTTAAAATAGATACAGATGATCGTAGCAGTTTAAAGAAAGAAATTTTAAGCGATGAATTTATTAGTAAATATTTAGTATCGACAGAAAAAAATCAGCCTGATCAATATTTAACATTAACAAGTAAAACTACAAAGATGATTGCATATTTAGCGTTAGTAGTTTGTATTATTAATTTAGCGATAATTATTATTTCAAATTCATATGAAAGAGAAAATGATTATGCAATTTTAGAATCACTAGGTATTGATGATCGTGATATGAAAAAAATGATTTTCTTTGAAAATCTGAGTCTGATAATAATTGCGATAATTATTTCTACTCCATTGATAATAGGAATTGAAGGTCTGCTTTATTATTATCAATACACATATATAAAAGAGTTCAAGATTTCATACATTACTATTATCTCAATGGCACTTATATCATTATTAATTGCAGTTTTAGCGTCAATATTATTATATAAACTAATCAAAAATAAGAGTATCATTGAAAAGATTAAAGGTAATGATATTTAAAATAGACATTATTTATAATTATTAACTACAATAAAACTTTATAAAAAACAAAAGCAATGATAGGTATCAAAAAGCTTTTGTTTTTTTATAGTTATTTTATTTCCTTTAGGTATAAATGTTATTCTTTTTTAATATACTATAGATATATTTTAGTAATTAGAAAGGGAATATGAAAATGAAAAGTGAGGAAATAGTTATTAAAAATACGCTAAAAATGACCCAAGAAGCTGACAATCAGCTTTCATTATATGCAACTAAAAATCGCGACTGTATAAAAATAAAATCACCACTAAAACAACAAGAAGAATTTGATATTCGTTGGCCTTTTGAAGAAGATGTAGATCGTATTTTATATTCTAAATCATATCAGCGTTATGTCGATAAAACTCAAGCACTATCTTTTTTTAATAACGCGCATATTTCCAAACGTTCAATTCATGTTCAATGGGTAAGTCGAATAGCTCGGCAAATTGGTAAGTGTTTAGGTTTAAATACAGATTTGATTGAAGCAGCAGCTTTAGGCCATGATTTAGGGCATGCTCCTTATGGACATGTTGGTGAAAAGATTTTAGATATAATTTTACAGAATAAAGGATTTGGGCATTTTTGTCATAATGCTAATAGTGTACGAAATATTTTGTTTATTGAACGAGACGGGATTGGCTATAATGTTTCATTACAAGTATTAGATGCAATTTTATGTCATAATGGTGAGATGTTATCTAAAAAATATATGCCAGATTATGATAAAACAATAGCCCAGTTTTGGAAAGAATATAATGATTGCTGGTATCAAAAAGATATTAGTAAAAAAATACGTCCGATGACTTTAGAAGGATGTGTTGTTAGGGTATCAGATATAATTTCTTATATTGGTAAAGATATTGAAGATGCTATTAAAGTAGGATTGATAAAGGAAGATGATTTGCCTAGAAAGGCAACTAAGGTTTTAGGACATAATAATAAATCAATGATTAATCGTCTAATTGGTGATTTAGTGATTCATAGTTATGAAAAACCTTATTTAAGCTTTTCACCAGAAGTATTTGATGCCTTACTAACAATGATGAATTTTTTATCAGCTAATGTTCATCATCATCCTGTTTTAGTTAAAGAAAATGCAAAATTAATGCGGATGATCAATCAGTTATATGATGTATATTATGAAGAGTTAACAGATGTTAATAATCATGATTGTAAAATAAAAATGTTTGTAAGTAAAATGACACCAGAATATGCTAAAAATGATCCGGCATTAATTGTAACTGATTATTTATCGATGATGACTGATAGTTATGTGCTAAATGAATATGAAACAATATTTTTACCAATCATGCATAATACCATACTTTAATCAATAAATTTGTACTAACTTTAAATAATAAGTGTTATAATATATACAAGGAGTACAAGGAGGAGTCAATATGAAACTTATAATCGCAATTGTTAATTCTGATGACAGCTCAGCAGTTCAAGGTGCGCTTACTGAAAATGGATACTTCGTAACTAAACTATCTACGACTGGAGGATTTTTAAAGAAAGGAAATACAACATTTTTTGTTGGAACTAATGATGATAAAGTTGAAGACTGTATTTCTATAATTAAAGCCCATTCGAAAAAAAGAGTGGAAAAAGAACCAACTGTTCCGCCAACTGAAATGGGTGAATTTTTTACCCCAATAATGGTTGATGTACTTGTTGGAGGAGCAACAGTATTTGTTTTGAATATCGATCAATTTGAAAAATTCTAAAAAAGAAGTGGTAGTTCCACTTCTTTTATTTTATAATTATCTAAGGTGAAGAAAATGGAATATAGATTATTAGATAAAAAAGAAATTAATCAAGTTATTTTATTAGTCGATAAAGTTGCTAAAAAACATATATTTAATGATTATGATCAAGAAGGAATTGATAGTTTCAATCAAGTTAATCAGGAATCTTTTTATTTAGATCGACATAATTTAACATATGTTGCTTTAGAAAATGATCAAATCGTAGCTATGGCTACACTTTCAAATAATAATCATTTAAGTTTGTTATTTGTTTTAGATAGTTATCAACATTTAGGAATTGGAACTAAATTATTAGAAATTATTGATAATTTAGTATTAGGAGATTTGTCAGTTAATTCGGGAATCGAAGCTAAGGATTTTTATTTAAAAGCTGGATTTGAATTAACTGATAATCTAATAAAAAAGGATGGTATTTTATATTATCCAATGGTAAAAAAAAGAGAAGTTAAGCAGCAGTTTGAAAACTATGACCAGGTTATTGAGTTTATTAATAGTCAAAAAGACCGTGTTTATAGTTTGGATAATTTTAAAAGATATATGGATGATTTAGGTAATCCCCAGCTAATTCTTGATTGTATTCATATTGGGGGTACTAATGGTAAAGGTTCAACTACAAATTATATAAAAGAAGTTTTAAAACAAGCAGGATATAGAGTAGCTACTTTTACTTCTCCAGCCTTATATTCTAGATTAGATATTATTCGTATCAACGATCAATTTATCGATGATAAAACAATGGTCAAATATGCTAATCGTTATGTCGATTTATGGTTAAAATATGAAATTTCAATGTTTGAAATTGAAGTGTTTATTGCCATTATGTATTTTATTGAAAATAACGTTGACATAGCTATTTTTGAAGTTGGATTAGGTGGTTTATTAGATGCGACTAATATCATTAAACCAATGCTGGCTATTAATACTAATATCGGTTTAGATCATGTTGATTATTTAGGACATGATTATCAAAGTATTGCCTTAAATAAAGCCGGAATAGTTAAAGATGGCATTGATTATTTAACTGGAGAAACAAAACCAGAGTGTTTAGAAGTATTTAAAGAAGTATGTAAGAAACATCATAGTCAATTATTACAAGTACAGCCAATTACTAATATTATTGATGGTAATAATGTTGCTTATCGTTATCGTAATTATGATATTATTTTAGATACTCCAGCTCTATATCAAATTAAAAACAGTGCCTTAGCATTAGAAGCTTTGTTGTATTTAAAGAAACATCAATTAATTAGTTTTAGTGATGATGATTTATTACAAGGAATGTATAACGCTAAATGGCCAGGACGTTTTGAAATGGTACATATTAATCCAGTAATTATTGTAGATGGTGCTCATAACAAAGAAGGAATTGATGCCTTTTATGAATGTGCAAAAAAATATGATAATATTAAAATTATTTTTAGTGCTTTAAGAGATAAAGATTATAAGCATATGATTGAAAAACTATTGCAATTAACTGATGATATTACTATATGTGAATTTGAACATGTTCGCGCTAGTACTGCTAAAGATTTAGCTAAAGGGTTTGAGGTTAAAATTCAGCCAGATTACAAACAGGCAATTAAAGAATCATTACATCATCAAGGAACAGTTTTTGTAACTGGTTCATTATATTTTATTTCTAAAGTTAGAAATTATATTTTAAATGAATTAAATGGGTAAAATCGTTAGATTTTACCCATTATCTTTAAAGCTGGAATTATTTAAGATCTATTTTCCTAATTAACTCTTTTAATTCAGGAGTATCTTTTAAAAATTCAGTATTTTTATCAGTACCAATTGATTGAAGAATTGTTTTTTGTAACTTTGTTGTAAATGTATTATCAACTTCTTTGGTTTTAATATGTTGATACAAAGGTGAACTGTTAATATCCCACTTTTTAGTAAGTGATTCTAGCATCAACAAAAGTATTTTTAATAATTCAGCTTTATTTTTTGTAGTACTATAAAGCTGAAAATGAGCAAGATAAAAATTGTATTGCCATAAATCAAATAATTTAGCTGCTTGTTTATCAACATCAGCAATATATTTTGCATCCTCTAAACGGTTTTCTTTAAGAGCAATTTCCATTAAGGTCATTAATGATGTATGAATTTCGTAGGTGGTAGCTAAAAGTTTTTCTTCTATCAGTTTTGCAGCTTTTTTTGTTTCTTGTTGAGCAATGTAGATATTTGCTTGAATCTGCTCTTTGTTTATTGGATTTTTATTTGAAATTGTATTAAGCATTTCTTGGGCGTGGTTATAATCTTGATTTTCCATTGCTTTAGAAATTAAATGTACTAGTGCCTGCTCTTTAATAGCAATATCATCACTTTGAGCAGCTCTATAATATAGTTCTTCTATTTTATCATGATATTTTTCGTTTAATCGTTGATTTTTACAAAGAATTAAAGCACCATCTAATAACATCGCTAAATTGATTATTAATAAATCACAAGTTGGAAATTCTTTTAATTTTTCAGTTGCTAATACATAGCCAGCTTCAAAACCACTTTTATCTATCACTTCAGAAACTTTGTTTAAAAACAATGTAATTTCTTCTTTTGATAAATTATCTTGAAAAGATAAAAGAGTATTTAAATCGGTATCAAGAAGCCTGGCTAGAGCAGGTAATAAAACGATATCAGGATATGAGATCCCGGTTTCCCTTAGTTAAAAATATTACTCTTGTTGATTACTCAACTTTTCCGATAAATCGGTAATATATCTCAATTTCCTGTATTCTTTCGTTATCCTCATTCGTTGTTGCTTCATGTATGAGGATTTTTTCTATCATGGCATTTAATAATGGTGCTGTCAGTTCCTTTGGTACGGAATATTCCTTGATTAACTCAATCCACTTTTCAGCACCTATCATATCCTGTTCCATTTTACTTAGTTCTTCTCTTAGGCTTGTTATCTGCTGTTCCAGTTCTATCTGTTCTTTTTGGTACTTGCTGGACAACATCACAAAATTTCGCTCTGTTATCTTCTCACAGGCTCTATCTTCATACATTTTCGCAAATAAACGGTCAATCTCATTTTGTCTGTTCTCGGCTTTCTTCAAGGTACTTGCCTTTTTCTTCTTTTCCCGTATTCGCTCTGCATTGCCGACTTTCTGTATCTTGTTCAATACCTTTTCTTCGTCCTGCTGTACTGCCTTAGCCCAATACTGCAAGCGTTCCAATACGGCTTGATACAGCACATCATAACGAATGTAGTGCATAGAACAATTACCTTTGCCAAACTGCCCGTAGTAACTGCAAGCATAATAACTGTATGGCGTTTTATTTGCCTTATTCGTTCCCAATCTCATAGACCAGCCACAATCCGCACACTTGACAAGCCCTGCAAAAATCGGCGTTGCCTTTTCCTTTGTCTGTCTGCGTCTTGATTTTATCTGCTCCTGCACACGATAGAACACTTCCTTGTCAATAATCGGCTCGTGAGTGTTTTCTACTCGAAACCATTCACTTTCGGGTTTACGCACTTTCTTTTTACTCTTGAACGATACCGTAGACTGCATATTGTGAACACTGTTTCCGATATAAACCTCACTTTTCAATATCGCCTTGACATGAGCAATCGTCCACTCATAACGCTTACTTTCGGGTTTTCCCTCAAAGATATGTGCAAAAGTACCATACCTTGTAAAATTCAGCCATGACGCTGTCGGAACTTTTTCTACTCTTAACTGCTTTGTGATTTTTGCACTTCCATAACCTTGATAGGCTAGGGAAAAGATTTTTTCAATAATCCATTTTGTTTCCTCATCAATCAACAGTTTTCCTTTGATATCAGGGTGTTTCTTATATCCCAACGGAGCATAAGCACCGTAATGAGCCCCCTCCGCAAACTTTGTCTTAAATGCTGATTTGACTTTACGGCTTGTATCTCTTGCCACCCATTCATTGATGATGTTCTTAAATGGTGCAATCTCACTTTCGCCTTTTTCGCTGTCTACACCGTCATCAATCGCTATGTAGCGGACATTATGACTAGGGAAATACAATTCTGTATATTGTCCTGTCATAATATAATTTCTGCCAAGACGAGAAAGGTCTTTCGTTACAACACAGTTGATTTTTCCTGCCTCTATATCCTCAATCATTCTTTGAAAACTCGGTCTGTCAAAATTTGTTCCCGACCAGCCGTCATCAATATATTCATCAATGACATTCAAATGATGTTCTTTTGCATATAGACGCAACATACTTCTTTGTGTAGTAATGCTGGAACTTTCGCCCTGTAATTCATCATCTCGGCTTAACCTAAGATAAAGTGCAGTATTGTAAATCTGTTGTTTCATTGTCAGTTATCCTCCTTTATAACTAACCCGTGTTTACAATACCTGCTTGCAAGTAAAGTATAACACGGGTACTTTTTGTCATTCAATCTATTTCTTACAACTGCACCGATTTTATGCGATTGTCTGCTTTGCTTTTTCCAGCATGACATCAGTTAGAAGTTCTTCCATTGTTTTGCCCTTTTCGGAAAAATGCTCTTTTACTACAATCTTTGTCTTTCCTCTGTTGCTAATGCCACACTTGCCATTTTTCTTTTGAATTGTTTTTACAGCATTATCAATAACACATACCCCCTTTCTGTAAAATCTTTCTAAGCAATTCAACGGCTTTTGTCATAGCCCACAGGAGTTCCACCTCTGCATAGTTCTTATGTAGCCGTACCCATTGCGTGCGACGTTCTGAACGCTCAAGCTGTGGCTGTACGGGAGTATCATTATCTGACAGCACAGGTCATGGCGATAAAAGAGGACAAGTCCTTTACAGGAACACAATAGGTTTTCGCTCGCTCTTGCAGGGGAAAGGTCGTGGCGTATTTGTTTCAACGGCTCGCTGTCTGTCAAACGTATTGAATTGCTTTATTCAGTTGTAAAAGAACGATTGAAAGAAGAAAATCGTCTTTCCTATATACCGCGTCGGAAAAGAGGGGAAACGTAACCAAAATCCAAAACTTTTTCCATTATTAGTACAAATGGAACGGTTCATTTTGGCAATCAACGGTTGATTTTCTCCTTTTTCATTACTATCTGTATAGCAAACGTCCATTTGCTAAGTTGAAATAGAAAAATTTTAACTTCTTTTCTTACACCATATAGGGACAGAAATTGTCGTTTTGCTAAGTTGATGATGAAAAAGATTATTTTTCTTCTCACACCCTAACTACCCATACAACACCGTTACTGCCAACTATGGAATGAAATATTTTCTTTGCACCATATAGGGAACGGAAACCATGAATTGTTAAGTTGAGAACAAAGTATTTTCATCTTTTCACATCAACACTCAACTGCTAATGCCTGTTTGAATACAAAATGATGATGTTTTTCCTCTTTTCATAGAACACTGTCCACTAATCACGAATTTCCGTCATTTTTTCAAAACTTTTTTCTCCTTTCACATCATATAGGGACAGCAAGACCCGATTTAATGACCTATTTTCAAAAAAAGTTTAGATTTCCTTTTCTCGCACCATATCTGTACGCAAGTAGCCGTTTTGTTGCAGATTTGATAAAAAATTTATTTTTCTTCTTTCACTTCACATAGGGAATGAAAACAGCTCTTTGCTGACTAAATCTGAAATTTTTCAATTACATTAAAAAATACCGTCATTCTCTTGTGGAACAGCGGTATCTATACGTTCTTCTATGGTTGATTTCTCTAATTGTAATAAATGTTTATGCTTGTCTTTAAGTTCTGCCTGCTCAATCATATCTTTCAGTATCGTTGTATGATTTTCTCTGTCTAATGCCTGTACCATTTTTATTGTTGGTGCAACTTGTCTTTGTAGCCAATGCAACGCTTTTTGTAAAGTGTAAGGCTCTGGCTTTGTGGTTAAGCGTATCGGCTCTCTGTTTTCCCCTACAAACCATGCCCAATCATCATTTGTTATCCATTGACTTTTTGGCTTGTCGTCCTCTCTGTCAACAAAGCGGACATAATGATTGATGATAGAAAAAGCGGTGCGTTCAGCGTCCCGATAGGTCAGTAAATCTACAACCGCATAATAGGCTCGTTCATTCTTCATGCGTATTTCAAAACGGTTCTTAATCTCCGTATCTTCAATTTCTGTGCCATTCTTGACATACTGCTCATAATTTTTCTGATAAGCACACATATATAATTCGCTACTTGTTGAACCGAGATATAAGGTTTCTCCTGTATTCTTTGGTAAATCGCTACCGCATTTTTCTGTACCGCTGTAATCTTTCTGCATACGAAAATAGGAAACACATTCGCCAGCCTTGTATTTTTCCTTTAACTTTGGAATATCCAATATTCCTGCTCGGTCATTGATAGCCAAATCAAGCCGTTTCATCACACCACCAGCTGTCATACAATCCAGCATGAAGTCATACCATGAGCGTTCCTGTGCCAGCAGATAACATTCCATTTGCCGACAGCCTTTGCCTTTCAGTTCCAATAAAACACCTAAATGCTCCTGCATGGAACACATGATATTGATGTCGCCAAGTACATATTTGCTTTCATATCCGTATTTTCCATAATCTTCATAAAGCATATAATCAGATTTCAGTTGCAATACATCACGGATAATCGCCAATGCGTCCGTAGTAGGAAAGCGGACACGAAAGTAATCAATCAATAAGAATAGTGGTTCTTGCGGATTGAAACGCTCAATCTGTTTTTCTATGACTTCTCTTAATTCGTCATTCAATGGCTGTTTCCCTTTTTCAATGCGGTTGTAATATTCACGGCTGATACCACAGGCAACAGCAAGCCTTGTTTGTGTTACTCCGTATTCCTCACGCTTTTGTCTTAATTCTTCAATAAAGTTTTTATCATTCATTTTTAAATTCCTCCAATCAAAAAAGGCAACTACCATAATTGATAATTGCCTGTCATTAAAAATCTGTATAGAAAAAGCAGTCAATCCTAAGACTAACTGCTTTGTGTGTATGGATATAAAATTGTTTCTAATCTTGAATAGGTATCCAAATTTCAATAACTGAATTATCACTATTCCAATGAAAACGATAATCGTATTTTTCAAAGTGTAGGATAATATCTTTTATAGGAATATACGATGTACTAGGAATAATTTCTTGATAAATCTTGCCATAAGTTTCATATATTTTATCCATAGCACCAATATGCTCCACAACCAAATATTTATAAGACGGTATTTCTTTATACAGAAAGCCCTCTGGGGTAATGGTTCTTTGGGGAATAGAACAGAAATAATAAAGTTTTCCATTTCTTCTTTCCATAAAAGCATATTTTACCCAATTTCCCGATTGTGAAAGATACGCTTTTTTCAAACTACTGTTAAACTTTCTCCAAAACTGTGTACTAATCTGAATATTCTTTTTTTGATAATTAGTCAGTTCTACTTCTTGCCCAATAACTGCAAATGCGTTTAATTCCTTTATAGAAAAATTTATCATTTTACCTTGTGAGCAGTGATAACGGTATAACTGTACGCATTTACCGTTATAATACAATTATCAATCGTTATATACCAGTTTTTTCCTTTTCTTGTGATTTCCGCATTAGAAAGGCTAATTTTTTCTTTGCACCATTCAATTACATTTTCTACATTCAAAGATAAGTTCTTTTTAATTCTAATAACGCCAAGTTCAGTTGTGTGAAGTCTTCCTAAGTTTTCCAGTAATTCATTTTCCATATTTTGATACCTCATTTTTCAGCAAATTTATTTGTATGTTTTATATCCCAATTATAACATTCTCATATCAGCACTACAATAAAAAATAATTAAGCACCAATAATCTTATTGAACATCTACAACCGTAAATCTTTCACACCATCAGTGTTAAACACTGAGCTGACAGCAATTACGACAGCTACCATAATTGATAATTGCATGCACTTAAATTTCTGCAAAAGAAAACGACAATCAATTTCTTATTTTTTGAAATCAACTGTCTTTCTCATATTTACTATTCAATTTTCATAGTGATATAGGTACAATTTATATCACTACTGTAAAAATGCGGTTTTGCCTTATAAATACAGCGTTTTCCGCTTGTTAGTGTATAGTGTTTCTTGTTTTTTGTGCCCCCCTTGTTAGATAACGGGGGCTTATAAGGCTCGCTACGCTCGCCCAACCGACGAAGTGAACCAGCCCCTCGCCAGCTTTGCTGGCGTGGCGCTATGTCTTACGACCGCCACCGTGGACGGATCACTCCGTCGGTTTGCGAGATTTTGAGCGTATCTTCCACACAAACTGGGAGTTGTAATTACATTTCTAAAAAATCGAATAATCTTTTATAAAATTAAATATATATTTAGATTTCAATAACATCACCGCAAGACATATAATTCATATTATCCATTTGTTGAGATAGATAATGATATGCCTTTTCACCAGTGCAATGACAAGTATAAAATTCAATATCTTTATACTTTTGTAATTCCATTGCAATACTGTTTAACAATTCTTTTGATACTGTTTTCTTTGTAAGTGGGTTGAACAAATGAAAACCACCAATACAAAAATGTGGTTGATACTTCTCTGCTTCTTCCATGATATTTACAACACCAGAATGCCCACACCCCATAATAACTACTACTTTATTTTCTGAAATAATCAAGTTTTGTTCGTGTACAAAAGTATCTTTGCCCTTTTTATCATAAAGAGCATTATTGGCAGGAGAATAAAATTTATTTGTTTTACTTACTGTAAATAGCGATAATTCTTCATCAATTTTATAATTACCATTCAATAGTTTGATTTGCCTATTAGATTTAAGCTTACTATCAATTCCAACTGGTATTTTAAGAAATAAGGTTTTACTGTAATGTGGTTCAAAGGCTTCCTTTTGCACATAGATATTTGCCACAGAATTAATATCTAAAAATTTTTTCAATGCTCCTCCATGGTCAAAATGCCCATGAGAAATAATAACAGTATCCACTTTTGAAATATCTATATTTCTTTTCATAGCATTTTCAAATAATGTGCTATCTGAACCTAAATCAAATAGAATTTTATGTGATTTCGTTTCAATATATAAGGAAAGTCCGTGTTTTGTTTTAAGTTCTGACTTAGTCGTATTTTCAACTAATGAAGTTATTCTCATAAAATCTCCTTTACAATTCTAATTTATCGTTCTCTTTTACAAAAATTATATCACGCTAGAAACGAACAGTCATTCTTTTTCAGTTATCTAATGAAAATTTATTAGATATAGAAAAAGACACTATATTTCAAGTGCCATTCTCTTATACATCAGTATTCTGCAAGCAGGTAAACACAGGTTGTTTCTTAATATCCTTTTGTTTGGGAAACTCCACGTTCCCATTTATTTACAGCTGGAGTGGAAACGCCTAGATAATTTGCAATTTGTTCTTGGGTAAGTCCTTTTGCTAAACGTTTTTCACGGATTATATCATTTATTTTCATAAACAAATGCCTTCATTTAATTTTCTACTTATATTGTAATGATTTAACTTTATATTTTCAATTTACTGTTTATTAACTTTTTAGAAGTTTTATTAACTATAAGTTATTTAGTCTATAAAAAAACAGGGAATTGAAACTCCCTGTTTAAATGATCGCTAGTAATATAAAGTTAATAATGAACAATATTGCTACTACAGCGATAATTGGATGAATTTCTTTTGCTTGTTTTTTAATAATTTTTACAATGCAATAGAAGATAAATGCTGTAGCAATACCATATGAGATACTGTAGCAAAGTGCCATGAAGATTCCGGCAAAGAAAGCAGGTACAGCTTCTTCTAAATCATTCCAGTTAATTTCTGTAAATGATGAAACCATCATGCATCCAACAATAACTAGTGCTGGTGCAGTAGCTGCTGAAGGAATAGCACTTACAAATGATGATAAAAAGGCACTTAAAGCAAAACAGATTGCTACAACTACAGAAGTCAAACCAGTTCTACCACCAACACCGATACCAGCTGCACTTTCAACAAATGTAGTAGTATTACTTGTACCAAAGATTGCACCGATTGAAGTTGCAGTAGCATCAGCGAATAATGCTTTATCCATTTTTGAACTAAATCCACTACTGTTTTCTAAAGCAGCTTCATCTTCAGCTGAGAAGATACCTGATTTACGACCAGTTCCGATAAATGTTCCAATTGTATCAAATGTATCAGACATACTGAATGCAAAAATAGTAATAATTACTAAAGGAATTTTAGAAGCATCAGCAAATAATGAAGGTAAACCTTCAGAAGTAAAGATAACCCCAAAAGTAGAAGGTAAAACACCTAAAGCTTCTGAAAAACTAACAGTATCAGCTGTTGATGTTACTCCAAAAGGAATCCCGATCAATGTTGTTATGATGATAGCAATTAAAATACCACCTTTAACTTTTAAAATAGTTAAAACAACAGCTAAAACTAAACCAATTAAAAATACCCATAATACTGGCTGATTCATATTTGATAAAGCTGGTACACCAGAATCAAAATTAATCATACCAACATTTAAAAATCCTAAATAAGCAATGAAAACACCAATTCCACCACCAATAGCATTTTGTAAAGATTGTGGAATTGCTTTAATAATTGTTTTACGAATTTTAGTTACTGTAATAAAAATATTAATTAATCCACAAATAAAAACCATTGATAAAGCTTGTTGCCATGTAAATTTTAATGCAAAGCAAACTGTATAAACGAAGAATGCATTTAATCCCATTCCCGGTGCTTGAGCATATGGAACATTGGCAACTAGACCCATAATTAAAGTCCCGATTACTGAAGCAATAATTGTTGCTAAGAAAACAGCACCCCATTCCATTCCAGATTGGCTTAATGTATTTGGATTTACCGCAATAATATAAGCCATTGCAAAGAAAGTGGTAATACCTGCAATTATTTCTGTTGAAACAGTGGTATTGTTTTCTTTCAATTTAAAAAATTTTTCCATTTAATTTCTCCTCTTTAATCTATTTCAACGTTAAGACTTTATCATGTTTTAAAAAAAGTTGCAAACAAATATCGTATATATGTAAAAAATTGAATAAAATAGCTTATTTAAAGTGTGAAGATGTAAATTATATTGAAGCTATAATATATTTATAGTATTATATTTTTCGTATACACTTTTGTATATAGATTAAGAAAAGGGGGAGTCTACTTTTAAGTAGCAATCGCATGTACGGTCATTGATCGGAATTAACGCCTGTGGACTAGAAATGAGGATGAAGCAGGAAAGATTGTAAATAAGTAGCAATCAATTATGATTCAAATTATTTGCGGAATTATTTTAGTATTGATCGGAGTTTTGGTTTTCTGGAAATATCCGATTAAAAGTGATGCTAAATCACTATCGCTGGCAGCCTTGTTCATTATTTTAGCTGCTATTTTAAATCGGTTATCAATTATGATACCGTTATTTGGCTTTGAAAGCTTAAATATTTCTATCGAAGTTATTCCTATGATGTTAGCCGGGATATTATTAGCTCCGGGATATTGTTATATTATTGGAATAGCTATTGATTTAGTAGGGTTGCTTGTAAACCCGACCGGTTTTCCATTTTTAGGATTTACTTTAAATGCAGTATTACAATGTTTAATACCTTCCTTAATTGTAACAACGATCAAAGAAAATCGTTTAAATTATTTAGAAAAAGTTATCAAGATTTTATTGATTGTTTTAGTTGTTGGTGCTTGTAGCTATGTATTTAGTTTAAATCAAGTTACTATTTCTAATAATGTAGTTACAATTAGTACTAGCTTTAAGATAATTATGAGTATTATCTGCGTAATAATGATTGCAATATTGTTTATTGTAATGTATTTTTATAAAAAGAAATTAAATGAAGAAGAGTATTATTTATTTAATATCTGGTTGATTTCAGTTGTAATTGTTGAAATGGCTGTTTCTTTTGTTTTAACGCCATACTGGTTAGAGGCAATGTATGGAATACCGTTTACTTTGTCGTTATTTATTCGAGTAATTAAAGAATGTATAATGATACCAGTGGATATCATTTTAGGATATAGTGTTTTAAGAATATTGAAGAAGCTTAAAGTGTAATCGATTGATTACACTTTTTTTGTTTATTTTTTTTATTAGTGGAAAAAATATTTATTGTGAGGTGATAAAAATGGAAACATCTAAGTATAATCAAATTGCAGAAAGTTTAAAACCGAAAAAAACGGTTTTAAAACATTGTATATATGCTTTTGTTTATGGTGGTGCTATTGGGGCAATCGGACAATTTTTCTTAGAATTATATATGAATATTTTTGAAATTGATCAACAGGAAGCAACACCAATGATGATCATAACTATTGTTTTAATTGCTGCAATATTAACTGGACTAGGAATTTATGATCGTCTAGGTAAAAAAGCTGGAGCGGGAACTTTTATTCCGATTACTGGTTTTGCTAATAGTATGACTTCTAGTGCTTTAGAAGCTAAAAGTGAGGGATTAGTAACTGGAATTGGTGCTAATATGTTTAAACTTGGCGGTACGGTAATAACTTTTGGAATTGTGGCTTCATTTGTATTAGGAGGAATCCGATATGTCATCAGTCTTATCTGGTAGTTCGATGGGATTAAATAATGTATATATTCGCTCAATTGGATCAACATGTGGTATTGATGAATTTAATGGTCCTTTAGGTGATTATTTTGATCGTCATTATCCTGACTTTCATTGTGGTTATCCTTCTTATGAACAGGCTGAAATTGCGATGTTGGAAGAAGCAATAAAATTTGCTTTAAAAAAAGGAAAATTAAAAAAAGAAGATATTAATTTATATATGGGTGGCGACTTAAATAATCAATTAACAGCAACTAATTATATGGCTAAAAAAATCAAACGACCATTAATGGCAATGTATGGAGCCTGTGCAACAATGGGACTAGTAATAGATAATGCTGCAATGTTAATCGAAAATCATTGTATTCATAACGCTAATTGTTTTGTGTGTAGTCATAACGCTACTGCTGAAAGACAATTTCGTTACCCGCTTGAATATGGTGTGCAGCGCAAAGAAACGATGACAACAACGGCTACTGGTGCTGTTAGTGTAATTTTAGATAACAATCCTAGCAATGTAAAAGTAGAATCAATAACAATAGGTAGAGTCGTTGATTTAAATCAAAGTGATCCCAATGATATGGGACGAGCCATGGCTCCAGCTGCTTTTGATACTTTAGTTACTCATTTAAAAGATCTAAAAAGATCGGCTTCATATTATGATTTAATTGTAACTGGTGATTTATCAGCCTATGGTAAAAAAATTATGAAAGAATTGATGAAACAAAGTAATATTGAATATCGTCGTTATGATGATTGTGGCTGTTTATTATATGATTCTAATCAGGATGTTAATCAAGGCGGTAGTGGACCTTCTTGTAGTGCCTTAGTAACATTTGGTTATTTATTTGCTAAGATGTTAGAAGGGAAATATAAGCGAATTTTAGTAATTACAACGGGAGCTTTATTATCACCAGTAATGACTAATCAAAAACAAAGTATTCCTTGTATTGGCCATGCTTTTTCATTGGAGGTAGTACAATGATGAATTATGTTTTAGCGTTTTTATTTTGTGGTAGTGTTTGTGTAATTGCGCAGTTAATTTATGAATACACTAAGTTAACACCTGGACATATTACAAGTTTGTTTGTGGTAATTGGTGCATTTTTAGATTTGTTTCATATTTATGATCGTTTGGTTGAAATATTTCATGCTGGGGCATTATTGCCGATTACCAGCTTTGGTCATTCTTTGATGCATGGAGCTTTGGCGGCTACTAAAGATTATGGCTTTTTTGGTTTAGCGATGGGTATTTTTGATTTAACGGCTGCGGGTATTAGTAGTGCGATTTTATTTGCTTTCTTAGTTGCGATAGTTACTAAACCTAAATCATGAAAAATCCATCATTTGATATTAATACCCGTATCTTAGACTATAATAATGAAAAAGTATCAATTAGTTTCCTTTCTAGTCTATGTGGCGATGATATGGTGGCCTATATTGTTGAAGGAATCACAAATAATCGCGGGGAAACATTAAAAGATTGTATCAATAATGGAGCGATAACTGAAGAACCGGATCATCAAAAAGCATTATATGCCATGCTTTCAGGATGTGCTTTGGTTGCTTATCGTGATAAAGAATATGTTGTTGATACAAGACGCTATCCCAATCGTTCTGTAGAAGAACCAGAAACAGAAAAAAGTGTGCGTGGTTCTAAGGATGGTTTTAATGAATCAATTTTAACTTGTGCAGGATTAATTAGAAGAAGAATTAAAACTATGGATTTGATCTTACAGAAATATACGATTGGAAAGAATAATCCGCTTGATATTTGTGTTTGTTATTTAGATAGTGTTGTAGATAAACAGATGTTGGATACAGTAACTAGACGAGTTAAAGAAATAAAAAATGATGATTTAGTTATGACTGACCGAGCGGTTGAAGAAATCATATTAAATCAAAGTTATAATCCGTTTCCATTAGTTAGATATAGTGAACGACCTGATGTTGTTGCGACCCATATATTAGATGGTAAAATTGCGATAATTTGTGATACTTCATCTTCGGTAATGATGTTACCAACAACTATTTTTGAAATTTTAGAGCATGTTGAAGAACATCGGCAAACACCAATTATTGGTACATTTATTCGTTTAATTCGTTGTAGCGCTGTATTACTTTCAATTTATCTGGTGCCATTGTGGCTTTTAATAAGTAGCCATGGAAATTTAGATATATATTTTTTAGGTCAGGTTTTATTGATGGAATTATCAATTGAATTATTAAGAATTGCTACGATTCATACGCCAACTCCTTTATCTAACGCTATGGGGATGATTGCAGCAGTATTATTAGGACAGTTTGCCATTGATTTAGGTTTTTTTAGTGAAGAAATTTTATTATTTTGTGCTATTGGTGATGTTGGTGGTTTTGCAACACCGAATTATGAATTATCACTTACTAATAAGTATATTAAAATATTTTTGATTATTTTTGTTGGTTTATTGGGATGGGCTGGTTTTATTGTTTTTCATATTATTTTAATTGGTTATTTAATTTCTATTAAACCACTAGGAGTTTCTTATTTGTATCCATTAATACCGTTTGATGGTAAGGCATTATGGAATTTTATTATTCGAAAACCGAAAACGAAAAAAGGTAGTAAAACTGTAACATAGTTGCAGTTTTTTTAGTTCTTCTAATGATTTTAAATCTGTGCTATAATAACAAGGTCATAAGGAGGAAACAGGATGGAATATCAAGTAATAATGGATGATTTTCAAGGACCCCTTGATTTATTGTTACATTTAATCAAGGAAAAAGAAATGGATTTAGAAACTTTAGAATTATCTGTGATCGCTGATCAATATTTACAATATATTCATGCAATGGATCCTTCAAAACTAGAAGAAATGTCAGAGTATTTAGTAATGGCAGCAGATTTGATTGAAATGAAAAGTAAGCTGTTATTACCAAAAGAAAAGGTTGATATTAATGATGAGTATCAAGAAGATCCTCGTGAAACATTGATCAAACGATTGATAGAATATAAAAGATATAAAGATGTTTTAGATGATATCAAAAATCAATATGAACATCGTCAGACAATGATCATTAAACCAGCTGCTTCAATGGATGAATATGTAGTGGATACTAGTACAATGATTCCTAAAGATTTAGAAGTATATGATTTAATGAAGGCGATGCAAAAAATGTTTCAACGTAAAGCGTTAATGAAACCATTAGATACCCATATCGCTAAAAAAGAAATTTCAATTGATGAAAGAACATCACAAATAAAAGATTTCTTTAGAACCAGGGTAAATAAAAAAGTTAAATTTGAAGAATTATTTGATCATTATGATCGAACATATTTTATTGTTACATTTATGGCTATTTTGGTTTTAGCTAAAGATAAAGAAGTTGAAATAATTCAAAATGGATTATTTGAAGATATATATATAGAAGGGAAACTTTAATGAAAGATAACAATTATTTAGATATTATCGAAGGTATGCTTTATTTAGCTGGTGATGATGGTATAGATATTAAACAGATTGCTGGGGTACTAGAGATTAGTAGAAAAGAAGCGACTGTTTTAATGGATCAGTTTATTGAGCTATATGAAAATAAGATGTTTAAAGGTATTAAATTAGTCAATTTTGGTGGGCGTTATAAACTAGCTACTAATGAAGATTATTTTATGTATTATCAAAAAATGGTTGAACAAAGCAGTAGTACTTTATCAAATGCAGCCTTAGAGACATTAGCAATTATTGCTTATAACCAGCCAATTACTCGTTTAGGTGTTGAAGATATTCGTGGGGTTGGTTGTGATGCGATGATTAGAAAATTAGTTGCTAAAGCATTAATAAAAGAAGTAGGGCGTGAAGATAGTCCAGGAATGCCAATTCTTTATGGGGTAACTGATGAATTTATGGATGCTTTTGGATTAACTTCATTAGATGAATTGCCTGATTTAGCTGATATTGTAGAAATTGATGAGCAGGAAGATATTTTTGCAACTCGATATCGAGAAACTGATGTTGAGGAAATTGGTAAGAAAGAAAGTGATGATAGTGAAACTAATTAAGCACTTAAAAACAATAACTAAACATAAATACTATGTTATGAAATTATGTTTTCGTTTTGGATTGTATAAACAAGGCTTGCTCCATGATTTATCAAAGTATTCGTGGTGTGAGTTGTCTACGGGAGCTAAATATTATTTAGGCTATAAGTCACCTAACAGTAATGAACGCCAGCAAAAAGGATATAGTAGTGCCTGGTTACATCATAAAGGACGTAATAAACATCATTGGGAATATTGGATTGATTTTACGCGTGATGGTATTATTGCAATTGAGATGCCAATTAAATATGTAGTTGAAATGTTTTGTGATCGGGTAGCGGCTACGATGGTATATCGCGGTAGTGATTTTGATTTTACGGCACCATTAGATTATTATAATAAGACTCATCATTATTATGTAATTAATGAAAAAACAGATCAGATTATCAAAGACATGTTAGAGCATTTAGCCAATAGCAATCTTGATGAAACAATTAAATATATAAAAAACAATTATTTAAACAAAAAATAAAAATGAAGGTCAGCTAATGAATTAACATTGGAAAATGACCTTCATTTTTTTAGATATGAAAATACTTTTTTACAAATAAAGTTTATTCCTAGAATAATGATTACCATCCAAAGCGTCCAGGCAAAAATACTAACCATATCGATTTGAACTCGGGCGAAATATAATTGTTTACCAATTCCACGATTGGCAGAAACAAATATTTCAGCCATAACACCAACTTTTAAACTAAGTGGTAAGGCAGTTTCAATTGCTGAAACCAAATAACCTTTAATCAAAGGAAGGTAAACGTGAAATAAATTAAATGAAAAAGAATGATGATATAAATTAATAACATCTTTTAAATCAGAATCAATATTTACAATACCATTAACTGCATTATTATAAAATATTGGTAAAATCATCAATAAAACAATAACAATTAAAGCAGTTAAACTTTTAAACCAGACTAATAAAATTAATATATAGGCAATTTGAGGAATTGTCTGCATCAAAGAAATAATTGGATATAAGTAATCATTAACTTTTTTTGATAAACCACTAAATATTCCTAAAATTGTACCAATTATTAATGCTAATAAAAAACTAATAAATACTCTTAGTAATGTAGCTAAAATGGCTAAATAAAAAGACTTTGAGGAAACAAATGTAATCATTTGTTTAAAAACTGTAAGTGGTAATGGCAAGATTACCACTTTATCAATCGATAAAGCAAAACCTTGCCAAATTACCAATAATACTATAATTGTAATAAATTTGCGTTTCATTAAACTATCATATCATCACTATATTCAATATTGTATAATTTCAAAAAGTCTTCAATTTGTTTAGCGCATTCACTAGCTGGTCGATAATGAAGATTTTGACGTTCAATAGAATTTACAGTAATATCAACACTTGGTAATCCTAATGTTTCAATACCAATATTTTCTAAATCTTCTTTTAATCCATCGTAACCATTATTAGTAAATTCATCAATTTTGCTAAATAAAGAATCATAATTTTTTCCTTCTTTAACAAATATTGCTGCTTGAGGATAACCATCTTCACCATATGATTCTTGTAAATCAGTGATAATTGATAATTCAAGACCACTTTGTTTTGCTTTAGCAATTGTTGCACTAGCAAGTGGTTCGGCCAATAATCCGACTTGAACATTACCAGCTAAAAGCTGTTGTTGTACTAAAGTAGCTGATTGATAATAAGTAGGAGTTAATGAAGTTTCAATATTCGTTGCTTCTACTATTAATTGGGGAACTGCACCTTCACCAAATAAAGCCAATTCACCGGTTTGTGATAAAGCTTCTTTGCTTGTACCAACTAAATATAAATTCCCCCAAGTAATTACTGCCTGGATACGATAATCACTCTGGTCGCTAGCAATTAATTTTGCACCTAAATTAATGGGAGCAACTATAATATCGTATTCACTGTTATCTTTAGATAATTCGGCTACTAATTGATCACTGCCATCAACAAAATCAATTTTACCGTTTTCTGTTATATTTTCATATTCACTGACAAAAGCTAATGATGGTGCGCCTACAGGACAAAGGATGTTAGCAGTATCTGATTCATCTGAACTATTTGTACCTCCTGAACATCCGACTACTGTAGTCAACATCATAAAACATAATAAATATTTAAATAATTTCTTCATAAAACTCCTCCTAATAAATTATTTAAAACGTGGTTTTCCACTATAGTGAGTATGCAGAAGATGGTGTGCTTTTTCACTATTTGGTTCTCCTAAGAAGTTTGCATATAATTGTTGTATTTGTGAATTCTTATGAGATTTTCTAACTGGAAGTGACATATCTTCGTCATATAAAGCTTTAGCACGAGCTTGTTTCCAGTCAAAACCGCTATTTCGAACTAGAGCATTAACATAAGATTGACCGCCACCGTTAACACAACCACCTGGACAACCCATAACTTCGATAAAGTGGTATTTAGAAGTACCGTTTTTGATTTCTTCAAGTAATGGTTTAGCTAGGACCATGCTATGAGCAACAGCTACATTTAAAGTCTGATCACCAATTTTAACCGTAGCTTCTTTAATTCCTTCTTCACCACGAACAGCATGGTAGTCAATATTAGTTAGATCTTCATGTGATAAAACATCAGCTACAGTTCTTAAAGCTGCTTCCATAACACCACCGCTGGCACCAAAGATAACTCCAGCACCCGTATATTCACCAAACATATCTTGATCGAAGTCTTCGTCTTTTAAATCTCTAAAATTGATACCAAACATTTTAATTAATTTACCTAATTCACGAGTAGTTAAAACTGCATCAACGTCTTTTAGACCATCAGTTAGATTTTCTTCTCGTTCTTTTTCACCTTTTTTTGCAACACAAGGCATGATTGAAACAACATAAATATCTTGTGGATCAATATTATTTACCTTAGCGTAGTATGATTTGATCATCGCACCTAACATCATATGTGGTGATTTACAGCTAGAAAGATGATCTAGTAAATCAGGATATTCATGTTCAATATAATTAACCCAGCCTGGACTACATGAAGTAATCATTGGTAATACACCATTATTATTTAAACGATGCAAGAATTCATGACCTTCTTCCATTATTGTTAAATCGGCACCAAAGTTAGTATCATAAACTTTATCAAAGCCCATTAGTTTTAAAGCGTGAACCATTTTACCAGTTACTCGAGTACCGATTGGCATTCCAAATTCTTCACCTAAACTAGCTCTAACAGCTGGAGCAGTTTGAACAATTACATGTTTATCAGGATCATTTAAAGCGGCAATTACATCATGAATTTCTTCTTTTTCTGATAAAGCCCCAACCGGACAAACATTAATACATTGACCACATTGCATACAGTTAACATCAGCAAAACTTTTATCATAAACTGGACCAACTTTAGTTTTAAATCCACGATTGATATAGCCTAATACGCCTAGTCCTTGGGTTTTAATACATGTTTCAACACAACGACCACAAAGGACACATTTAGATGTATTGCGGACAATACCTGGAGAAACTTCATCAAAAGTTGGTTTTGATTTTTCACCAGCAAAGGCATCTTCACGAACCCCTAACTCCTGACAAAGACGTTGTAATTCACAGTTTGTATTTCGAATACATGAAAGACAGTCTTTAGAGTGGTTAGATACAATTAATTCGACTACTCTTCTTCGGGCATCTAATGCTCTTTGAGAGTTTGTTTTTATTACAAGCCCTTCACGAACTGGATAAACACAAGCGGCTGCTAATGTTTTAGCTCCTTCTATTTCAACCTGACAAACACGGCAAGCGCCAGTTCCCGTCACTCCTTTTAAATAACACAAAGTAGGGATATGGATACCGTTATTTTTGGCTGCTTCTAAGACTGTTTGCCCTTCGTAAGCTTCTACGACACGGTTGTTGATTGTTATTTTTACTTTTGACATTCCTTACACCTCTACTTTCTTTCAATTACATTAAAGTGACAAGCGTTGATACATTGACCACACTTAATACATTTTTCTTGATCAATAACATAAGGAACTTTTCCTAATTCCCCATGGATAGCACCAACTGGACATTGTTTTGCACATAAACCACATTTACGGCATTTTTCTTCATCAATAACATATTTAAGCAATGCTTTACAAACACCAGCAGGGCATTTTTTATCAACGATATGGGCAATATATTCATCTCTAAATTGATTGATTGTTGATAAAACTGGGTTAGGAGCTGTTTGTCCTAGTCCACATAAAGCAGTATCTTGAATTGTTTTAGCTAGCATCTCTAATTCATCTAAAGTATGCATAGTTGCTTTACCATCACAAATTTGTTCTAATAGTTCTAACATTCGTTTAGTTCCTACTCGACAAGGAGTACATTTACCACATGATTCATCAACGATAAAGTCCATATAGAAACGAGCAACGTCAACCATACAGTTATCTTCATCTAAAACAATCATTCCACCTGATCCCATCATTGAACCAAGTTTAACTAATTCATCGAATCCAATTGGGGTATCTAATTGTTCTTCAGTTAGACAGCCACCGGAAGGACCTCCAGTTTGAACGGCTTTAAAGCGTTTATGATTTGGACATCCTTCACCAATTTCATAGATAACTTCTCTTAAAGTAGTTCCCATTGGTACTTCAACTAATCCAGTATTAACGATTTTTCCACCTAAAGCAAATACTTTAGTTCCTGGTGAAGTTTCAGTACCGATTGATCTAAACCATTTAGCACCATGTTGAATGATCTGGGCAATATTGGCATAAGTTTCTACGTTATTAATAATTGTTGGTTTACCCCAAACTCCTTTATGAGCTGGAAATGGTGGTTTTGGATTTGGCATACCACGTTCACCTTCGATTGATTTGATCAATGCTGTTTCTTCACCACAGACAAAGGCTCCAGCACCAAGACGAATTTCTAAGTCAAAATCAAATCCAGTATCAAAAATATTTTTCCCTAATAATCCTAGTTCACGAGCTTGAGTGATTGCTGTATTCAAACGATCAACAGCAATTGGATATTCAGCACGAATATAAATATAACCATGATTAGCACCAATTGCATAACCAGCAATTGCCATTGCTTCAATGACACTATGAGGATTTCCTTCTAGAATGGAACGATCCATAAATGCTCCTGGGTCACCTTCATCAGCATTACAAATTACATATTTTTCATCACCAGGTTCATCTAAGGCAAATTGCCATTTAACTCCAGTAGGGAAACCACCACCACCACGGCCACGCAAACCGCTGGCTTTAATTTCGTCAACAACTTCTTGAGGTGTCATTTCCTGTAATACTTTAGCAAGAGCAAAGTAACCATCTTTTCCAATATATTCATTAATATTTTCTGGATCGATAACACCACAGTTGTGTAAAGCGATTCTTCTTTGTTTATGATAGAATTTGGTGTCGTTAATATCATGGATTTCCCGAGTATCTTCATCTGATTCATTTAACATTAAACGATGAACAGGACGTCCTTTATATAAATGTTCCATAACAATTTCTTTTACATCGGAAACTTGAACTGATTTATAAATGATATTATCAGGGTAAATTGAAATATTAGGACCAACACCACAAAGACCTAAACATCCAGTTCTTAAAACTTCGATTTCATTATCTAATCCTAAGGACTTAATTTCTTTTTCAAATTCAGTGATTAATTCTCCTGAATTCCCGATTGTACAGCCAGTTCCAGCACAGACTAATACTTGTGTTCTTTTTGCTGCCATCTTGCAACCTCCTATTTTTTATAGTGTCCGACTGTGTACTCGTCGATTATTTCATCATTTTTTAAATGTCTTTCAGCAATTTCTTTAGCCTTTTTTTCATCGACTAAAACATAAGTAGTTTTATTATCATCTTTATCAAAGACTTCAACAATTGGCTCTAATGTACACATTCCGATACATCCAGTTTGTAGTACTTTAGCTGAAAGTTTTTGTCTAGCAACTTCTTCAACTAATGTATTTAATACAGGTCGTGCCCCAGCAGCAATACCACATGTTGCCATCCCAACAACAACACGATATTTTTGTAATCCTTCATCACGAATACTCATATTATTTCTTGCTGCATCACGAATTTTCTTTAAATCTTCTAAGGATTTCATAGCTGTAATCCCTCCTTTATATAATTTTTTAGCCAAATAATTATTTCTGGTTCATTAATTAAGACATCATCAAGAATTTCTTTTATTTCTCGAGTGTCTAATTTAAATTCAGTATCATCAGTTGTATATTTAAATAAATAATCTATTTTTTCATCAGCTTGAATTAAAGTAATTATTGTATCAACGATATTACCCATCGGTGGGGTATCTAAATGATCTTTAACAAAAGAGCCAATTACTTCAGTCCCCTTGCCAAGTGAAGAGCTGATAGTAAAAGTTCCACCGGTTGCCTCGATATTTTCCTTAAAGATTGGAATTCCTAAACCTACTTTGCGGGTAGTTCTAGTTGTATAAAAAGGATCGCATACTTTGGCAATTGTTTTTTGATCCATACCACAACCATTATCAATGATCTTAATTTCAATAACATTTTGTTTGCTGCTATCTAAGATTAAAATTTGAATAAATGTAGCTTTAGCTCGAATTGAATTGTAGGCAATATCCAGGATATTCATAGCAATTTCCTGCATTATTATTTCCTCCATAGCTGATAGAATTTTTCACGATCAAATTGATTTTCAGGTTCACTAATTGCCTCTAAATAATGGGCATCACTGTTAAAAAAAACATATTCATCATTTAAATAAGGACATATTTCCCGTAATTTTTTTAGCTCTTTAATACTAGTAACTTCAATTCCATCATAGTTTAATGACATTGGGATATCTTGATATACTTCATAAAGTCCAAATTTTTTAGCCATTACATGAGCAAGAATAGCCACGCCATTGAATTGATGGATTTTTTCAATGATCTTAGCAACATCTAAATCCAAAGATTCTAATAATAGATTTTCTTCAGTAGCAATAATATTATCATTTTCATCAAATATTACTTGGTTACCATAATAATCAGGGTTATTTGGACTTTTAATTAAATGTTTATCAATCCACTTTTGAATTGGCTGTAATGGTGTTTCTTTAAGAAAATATGCCAAAATATGCACTTTTTCGATACTTTGAAGCTCAACACCATGAACAAAATCAATTTTCCCTTTTAAAACATCATGTTCAATAATCTTAGATAAATAATGCTGCTGTTTTAAAGAATTATGATCAGTAATCGCAATTAAATCCAAACCTTTAATATAGGCCATATTAAAAATATTATTAATTGTCATTAAATCATCGCCACAAGGTGATAGGGCTGAATGAATATGCAAATCATAGTACATTTTATAAACCTAGATTCACTAATTCTTTAGCTACATGATAAGCATCATCTTCACTTATAAAAAGCGGTATTTTGAGTTCGGTTGCTTTAGCAATTGTATCTTGATCAGGATAACTATTTTGAACGAAAATTATTCCTGCAAAGTCATTTAAATCAGCTACTGCTATTACATTTAAATGCTTTTGTACCGTAAGCCATAAAGCACCAGTTTTTCCATTTGCCATCACGAAGCTTAACAAATCCCCGATGTAAACACCTTCAATTTCATTTGAAAGATCAACATCATTGATTTGTTTAAGTGATAATTTTAAAATTTCGCTTACTTTCATATTATTACCTTTTCTTGATACGACATAGCGAGTCATCAACTTCACCTTTAGCAATTCGCGCTGCCAGCCCGCGACAGTTTGCAAAACCACAACTGCCACAATCAAATTGAGGCAAGGTTTCTAAAATAGCATTTACTTTATTAAACCATTGTAAACGTTCTTTAAAGTTTTGTTCATTACTGCTATCAATTTGATGGACTTTAGTATATTCATCTTTTGATAATGCTTTTAATGGGCCATTACAATCTTCAAAAATACTTTCAATATTAAAGCAGCCTTCAAATGGATTAGACCACAAATAATAACCACCAATACAACCTTGAAAACAATTAAATAAAGCAATTAAATCAACATGTTGTAACTGATCAAATTCAATTAAATCCAAAACAGTATTTATTTGTGTCAATCCTTCAACACTAATAACTGATAAACTACGATTACCATATAAATCACTAACATTACTTTTAACACCATAACGGTTAAATGAAATTTCGGTTTTTTCTTCATTTTTTAAACGATTAATTTGAGGAAATATTTGAGAAATACTAATCGCATAGTCAATATTAGAATCCTGGTTATCAAATGGTTCTTTTGCAAGGGTTAACTTTGATACACATTCACAAAGTGAAAAGATCCCGATATCACGATCATTATATTTTTTCTTTAATCTTTTAGCGGCTATTTCTACTGGATAGTCGTAAGGTAATAAATGATCGATTAAAGTAGGGTATTCATTTTCAATAAGTTTATTAATTGTCGGACAAAAAGACGTTAACATTGGAAGATGCTTATCTTTACTATCCTCAATTCCTTGTTTATAAAGAAATCCCTCAATATCGCTATATTGAACCACTTCATCAAAACCAAACTTTTTAATAGCCTGTGCAATATTTTTTGCTTCCTCATAAGTTTTTAAATCAGATAATATCGCAGTTGGAATTAATGCAATATTATAATCATGTTTTTCTAGACAGGTTTGTAAATCAATATTTCTGGTTCTTAAAATTTTCTGGTCACATGCCTGAATACAGATATCACAATTAATACACTTATCTTGATCGATAATTACTTGCTTATTTACAATTGAAATAGCATCTACTGGACAGGATTTAACACATTTAATGCATTTTTGACAATGGGTACCTAAATAACTAATTACTGGCTTCATTTAAAAGTCATCTTAATATGTGTACCTTCTTTTGAAGAAGTTATTTCAAAAGTAGAGGCCACACTTTGCATATTATAAAGGCCCATTCCAGCTCCAAAGCCTAATTCTCGTGCTTTAGGCGAAGCGGTCGAATAACCTGGAGTTAAAGCAAGTTCAATATCTTCAATTCCTGGGCCAATATCATCAAATGATAAATGAATGATACCCTCGTCATCGATTTCAAAGGTAACTGTGCCACCATCAGAATGAATTGCAATATTGATTTCTGCTTCGTAGCAGGCAATCGCTACTGCTTTTAAAACTTTACGATCAATTCCTAGGGCTTTTAAAGTTCTTTTGATATCGCTAGAAGCTGTTCCAGCATCCTGGTAATTATCTTTGATAACTTGATAAGTTTTTTTCATCGGCGCATTCCTGCCGTATATAGCTTCCCGCAAGCTTCAAACATTGCTTCATCAGTTTGAAAAAGATTTATATGCAATTTTTTAGCCATATCAACAATTGACATATCTAATGGCTTTCCTCTTACAAATAAAATTGTTTCTAAATCTAAAACCTCTGCGGTACGTAATGATTGAACATTGGCAAGACCAGTAATAAATAAAATGTCCTCAGTTTCATTTTTTAATAAAGCTAAAGCATCTGACATTAAATCAGTTGCAAAACCTTTATCATAATTTTTTTCATAGATTGAAGTATCATCAACATAAATTTCACGAGCATTTAATAATTTAACAATTTCTTTAACTTGCATGTGATTCTTCTTTTAAATAGTCTAAGACTAACATTTTTAAATCTTCTAATTGCTTAGAACATCCAAAAACTGTCCCATCAACGCTTACTACTGGAGCTAGTCCACAGGCTCCAACGCAGCGAGTAGCGTCAATTGAAAATAGTCCGTCTTCACTTGTTGAATTTACTTCGCATCCCGTCATTTCACAAAGCAAGTCAAGAATTGTCTGAGAACCATTGACATAACAAGCTGTTCCTAAGCAAACTGAAATAACGTGTTTCCCTTTTGGCTCAGTAGTAAATTGAGAGTAGAATGTTACAACTCCGTATACTTTTGATACTGGTACATTAATAGCCTGAGAAATTTTTTCCATTGCTTCAAAAGGAATATAGCCAAGACTTTCTTGAACTTCATGAAGCATTAGTTTCATGGGTCCTTTTTCGTCTTTGTATTTAGCAACAATTTCATCAATTTTATCTAAATACTCTTGTTTCAGCTTTTTCATTTTCACACCTCTTTCTTTTTCATCATATGATTAATTATAACATACTTTGAAAGCGCTTTAAATAGGGTGATGAAAAAGGTCCCATATATTTAAATAGATATATATTTAGATAAAAACTAATATATCAGGATATTTTTGTTACGAAAGTAACACAAAAATATTATTTTATGATAGAATTGTCTCATTAAGGGAGGCGAAATAATGAATCTTTTGCATTTGAAATATGTAATTGAGGTAGCTAAAGCTGGTTCAATAAGTAAAGCTGCTAATCATCTTTACATGAATCAACCGCATTTAAGTAAGATAATTAAAGAATTTGAAGAAACTATGCATATTAAAATATTTGAACGTACTTCTAAAGGGGTTGTCCCAACCAAAAAAGGGGCTGAATTTATTGAACGAGCCAAAGATATTATCAGACAGGTTGATCAAATGGAGGCGTTATATTGCAATTATGATGAAAAATCAGTGCATTTAGATGTTAGTGTACCTCGAGCAAGCTATATTGCAAATGCATTTACTAATTATTTGTCTAAAATAAATTTTCAAGATAAAAAGATTACTGTTAATTATCGGGAAACTAACTCTTTTGATACGATCAAAGCGGTTTATGAAGGTGATGCTAATATTGGGATTATTCGCTTTTTTCAAGACGAAGAAAGTTATTTTATAAATTTATTGAAATCAAAGGAATTGGAATATAAAGAAATATATAAATTTAATTATCAGCTATTAGTATCCAAGGAAAATCCTTTGGTCTATAAAAAAGAAGTTAAATTAAAAGATTTAAAAGACCAGATTGAAATAACTCATGGTGATGTATCATTGCCAGAGCGGCCATTAGTTTCGACTAACCGTAATAGTGAAATTCGTCAAAATAAAAAAGAAATTTCTATTTATGAACGAGGAATTCAATTTGAATTATTGAATTGTTTACCGCATTGTTATATGTGGGTTTCACCAATGCCTAAACAAGTTTTAAATCGTTATAATTTAACGACATTAACATTAAAAGAGCATAAAGCGATAAGTTATGACTGGCTTATTTTAAGAAAAGGATATCGTTTATCAAAAGAAGATTTGAGTTTTATCGACGAAATTCATTGTATTATTCAAAATAATTATGGAGGTATATGTCAAAAGGAATAGCACTATTCCTTTTTTGTATCTACTACATTATTTTGTAAGCGCTTATAATTAGAATCATGGAGGTGCTTATGACATGCAAAGATTTACATTACCAAGAGATTTATATCATGGAAAAGGAGCTTTAGAAGCTTTAAAAACATTAGAAGGGAAAAAGGCTATCGTTTGTGTTGGTGGCGGAAGTATGAAACGTTTTGGTTTCTTAGATCGCGCTGTTGAATACTTAAAAGAAGCTGGAATGGAAGTAGAATTATTTGAAGGGATTGAACCAGATCCATCTGTAGAAACAGTTATGAAAGGTGCAGCTGCAATGGAAAAATTCCAACCAGATTGGATTATTGCTATGGGTGGAGGATCACCTATCGATGCTGCAAAAGCAATGTGGATTAAATATGAATATCCTGAAATTACTTTTGAAGAAATGTGCAAAGTGTTTGGTATTCCAAAATTACGTAAAAAAGCTCATTTCTGTGCAATTCCATCTACAAGTGGTACTGCAACAGAAGTAACTGCATTTTCAATTATTACTGATTATGAAAAAGGAATTAAATATCCAATCGCTGATTTTGAAATCACACCTGATATTGCAATCGTTGATCCTGATTTGGCAGAAACTATGCCTGTTAAATTAGTTGCTCATACAGGAATGGATGCTATGACTCATGCAATTGAAGCATATGTATCAACTGCAAATTGTAACTATACAGATCCACTTGCAATTCATGCAATTGAAATGATTCAAGCTAACTTAGTAAAATCATATAATGGAGATATGTCATGCCGTGATGATATGCATGATGCTCAATGTTTAGCTGGACAAGCATTTTCTAATGCTTTATTAGGTATTGTTCACTCAATGGCTCATAAAACTGGTGCTGCCTTTGTTGATCAAGGTGGACACATTATTCATGGTGCTGCTAATGCGATGTATTTACCAAAAGTAATTGCATTTAACGCTAAAGATGAAACAGCTAAAAAACGTTATGGTGTAATTGCTGATTACATGCATTTAGGTGGTAAAGATGATGATGAAAAAGTAGAATTATTAATTGCATACTTAAGAAAAATGAATGATGATTTAAATATTCCACATTCAATCAATCATTATGGTGCTGATGGTTTACCAGCTGAAACTGGATTTGTACCTGAAGATGTTTTCTTAGACAGAGTTGAAGAAATCGCTGCTAATGCAATTGGTGATGCTTGTACTGGATCAAATCCACGTATTCCAACTCAAGAAGAAATGGTTAAATTATTAAAAGCTTGCTACTATGATACAGAAGTAGACTTCTAATATAAAATAATCTAAACCCTGCATTTAATTTGCAGGGTTTTATTTATAGTAAAAAAGATTGGTTATTGTAGATAAATATAGTAGAATGATTTTGTTAGGTGGTGATTTAATGAGTTTATATGTTACTAGACATGGGCAGACTGATTATAATGTTGAAAATTTAGTATGCGGTATTTCACCGGCTGTTTTAACTAAACTAGGGATACAACAAGCTAAGGAATTAGGAAAAAGATTAGAAAATATTGATTATAAATATTTATATGTTTCACCATTAAAGCGAGCTTTGGATACTGCTAGCTTAGCAAATATAAAAGAAGTTGAAATGGTTATCGAACCACGAATTCAAGAGATCAATTTTGGTATTTATGAAGGCTTACCTCGAGATACTCAAGGTTTTTTAACTAATAAATATGATTTGGCGTATCGTTATCCTACTGGTGAATCGTTTATTGAATTATGTAACCGAGTTTATTCATTTCTTGATGAAATTAAAAGACAAGCAATAGAAAATGATGTTTTGCTTGTCTGTCATGGAGCAGTTTGTCGGGCTATTAATACATATTTTAATGATATGACTAATGATGAAATATTTGAATATACAACTGAAAATTGTCAGTTATTAAAATATGATTATTTATCTAAATAGTCTTTTAAAGCTGTCCGGTTTAAAATATTTATTTTTTTATATTTTAATTCAATCCAGCCAAATTGGCAAAAATCGTTTAATATTTTTGTAACAGTGACCCGATTTAAGCCGGTTAGAGAAGCTATTTCTTCATGAGTATAAGAGATAGTTTTTTTATTTTGTTCTAATAAAAAAGCAGCAATTTTTTCATGGCGATTATATAAGTAAGCTTTTTTTACTTGATTAACTAAATAATCATTGGTTGATGATAATAATTGTAAAATAGCGATAGTTAATTCCTGCGATTTTAAAATAGTAGGGTACATTGTTTCTAATTGACATGAAATTAATTCAACTTCATCGATAGCGCTAACACATACAGGCCGATTAGTATTTTGAAGAAATGATGATTCACCAAAGATCCGCCCTTTACCAATGATATCAAGGGTTATTTCCTGTCCATCTTTGGAAATTAAATAGACTTTGACCCGCCCTTTTAAAATTAAGTATAAGTTATTAGTAGTATCTTCTTCCATGTAAATAACATCGTTTGGATGATATTTAATTAAAGTACCAGCTTCTTTAAAATATTTAAATAAATCTTCTGAAATCTTCATACTTCCTCCATTATTTTACTTTTTTTCTTTAATTGTAGCATAGAATACATTTTTTAGATAGCTAATGTGGTATCTTATCTCCTGAGGTGAGTAGGATGAAAGAAAGATTGGTAAAAATTGGATTAATTATTTTAGGAAATATTTTAGTAGCATTTGCAATTAGTACTTTAGTTTTAGAAAATGAATTGATTTCTGGTGGGGTAACTGGTCTAGGGATTGTCGGAAATCATTATTTAGGTATTAATATTTCACTAGTAGTAGGGGTTATTAATATTGGTTTGTTTTTGCTTGGGCTTTTATTTATTGGTAAAAAGTTTGCTCTTTCGACATTAATTTCGACTTTTACTTTTCCGTTATTTTTAGAATTTTTTAATACTCATAGTTTTTTCCATAATTATTGTGATGATACTTTATTAGCTGTTGTTTTAGCAGGGTGTTTACTTGGAGTTGGAACTGGATTGATGATTAGAAATGATGCATCATCTGGAGGAATGGATATCATTGCAATTATTTTAAATAAAAAATTTAAGATTCCAGTTTTTATCGTAGTTAATCTTTGTGATTTTACAATCTTATGTTTACAAGCAGCGTTTAGTGATATTAATAAAATTATTTATAGTATTGTTTTAGTTTTCATTACTTCATTTATGTTGAATAAGACTTTAACAAAAGGTTCTAAAATGGTGCAATTATTAATTATTAGTGACTATTATGAAGAAATTAAAAAACTAATTATTGGTGATCTTGATGCTGGTGTCACAGCTTTATATAGCGAAAAGGGTTATACTGGTAATGATACTAAAGTATTGATGACAATTATTCCACCTGTAAAACTAAACCGGCTTAAAGAACAAGTTAAAAAAATAGATCCACTGGCTTTTATGGTTGTTGCGACCGTTGATGAAGTCAGTGGAAGAGGATATACATTTTCAAGAAATCAGTAATCGCTTAATGCGATTACTTTTATTATGTGGTAAATATTACCATCACCAGCAAAACGACTATCATCTTTAAAATCTTCATTAATATCGATCCAGACTAATTCGTTTTCATCACCATGGATGTTTACATCCTTAAAAAGGGTAGCAACATATGTTTCTAAAAGAGTATCATCTAAATAATATGTAAAGTCCATAAAATGAGTTAAAGTAACATCTTTATTTGTAATATTGGTTTCTTCTTGTAATTCACGATAGGCTGCTTGAAGATGGTCCTCGCCTGGTTTTATTTTCCCGCCAACAAAATTATATTTGCCTTGATAGGGATCTTTTTTTCGTTTACACATCAATAGTTTTGTTTTATTTTGATTAAAAATTACAATAATATTTACATTTCGTTTCATTTTTATTACCTCTAGTAAATTTTATCATAATTATTAGTATATTTATAAAAAATTAAGAATATATTTAATGTAATTTTTTTAAGATAGTGCTATAATGCAAAAGTATATTGGTGGAGGAGATTATGGACATTATAGAGTTAATTAAAGTTTTTATTTTAGGAGTTGTTGAAGGTATAACCGAATGGTTACCAATCAGCAGTACTGGACATATGATTTTAGTTGATGAGTTCATTAAGTTAGATGTTAGTGCTGAATTTTTGGAAATGTTTTTAGTAGTAATTCAGCTTGGAGCGATTTTAGCTGTTATATTCCTTTATTTTGATAAGCTGATGCCATTTGATTATCGCCATGGCTGGAAAGTAAAAAAAGATACTTTTTCAATGTGGTTTAAAATTATCTTTGCTTGTTTACCAGCGGCAGTTGTTGGTATATTGTTTGATGATCAGTTAAATGAATTATTTTATAATCCTCTTACAGTTGCCATTGCTTTAATTGTTTTTGGGATCTTGTTTATCTTTATTGAAAATTATAATAAAGGTCGTTCATCAAAAATTAATTCCATTAGCGAGATTACTTATAATACTGCTTTGATCATTGGTATTTTTCAATTAATAGCAGCTATTTTTCCAGGAACATCACGTTCTGGAGCAACAATTGTTGGGGCTTTATTAATTGGGGTTAGCCGTACTGTAGCAGCTGAATTTACTTTCTTTTTAGCGGTTCCGGTAATGTTAGGAGCTAGTTTATTAAAGATTGTAAAATTTGGTTTTGCTTTTACTTCTTATGAATTAATATTATTAATTTTTGGAATGGCGGTTGCCTTTGTTGTTAGTATGATAACAATCAAATTTTTAATGAGTTATATTAAAAAGCATGATTTTAAAGTCTTTGGCTGGTATCGAATTATTTTAGGGGTAATTGTCTTAGTTTATTTTATGATTTTTTAAAAGTCCAGATTGAATCTGGGCTTTTTTATATGATAAAATAATTATATATGATACAATTATATTAATAAAAAAGGAGGTCGTTTTATGAAAATTTTATTATGTTGTACAGCTGGTGTTACTTCTAATATGTTTGCAGCTGCTTTAAAAGATGAGGCGGATAAGCGTAACTTAGAAATTATTGTTTGGGCCGCAGCAGAAACTGCAGTTGAATATTCTATTGAACAGGCAGATTTAATTTTGGTTACTCCACAATTAGCAGGTTCAATTAAGAAATTCAAAGATTTAGCTAATCCAGGTGTACCAGTTTTATTAATTAGTGAAGATGACTTTAGGAACTTTAATGCTAAAAAAGTTTTAGACGAAGCAATTAGTGTATAATAATATTTAGGAGTTAACTTATGTTAACTCTCTTTTTTTATGCAAAAAAGTTAAGAATTTGTTAAGAATATTTGTGTTATCTTAATTTTATGTTAAATTATTAGGGATTGCAAAAATATAATTAGGAGATAAGAATGGAAATTACAGATATTTTTGGTTTATTAGGCGGTTTAGCATTATTTTTATATGGAATGAAAATGATGTCAGATAGTTTAGAACTAGCTGCCGGTAATAAAATGAAAACAATTTTAGAAAAATTAACTACTAATCGTTTTTTAGGAGTTATAGTTGGTGCTTTAATAACAGCGGTTATTCAATCATCATCGGCAACAACTGTTATGACGGTTGGCTTTGTTAATGCAGGATTAATGAAACTTAAAAATGCGGTTTGGATCATTATGGGTGCTAATATTGGTACAACAATAACTGGACAGTTAATTGTTATTGATATTAGTGCTTTAGCACCGTTGATTGCTTTTATTGGTGTTGCATTAATTGCTTTTTTTAAAAATAAAAAATTAGATATGATCGGTGGAATTATTGCTGGTTTAGGAATTTTATTTATGGGAATGGATATGATGTCTGGGGCAATGATGCCTTTAAGAGATTCTAAAGAATTTGTCAATATTGTATCAACATTTAAAAATCCTTTAATAGGAATATTAGTTGGAGCTATTTTTACTGCAATCATTCAAAGCTCTTCAGCTTCAGTTGGGATTTTAATTGCTTTAGCAAAAAGTGGCGTTATTACTTTATCGTCATCTATCTATGTGTTATTTGGACAAAATATTGGAACTTGTATAACTGCAGTGTTAGCTAGTATTGGTACTAGCAAAAATGCTAAAAGAACAACAATTATTCATTTGTCTTTCAATATTATTGGAACAATTATCTTTGTAACGATCAGTTTATTGTTCCCGTTTGCTGATATTGTTGCTTCTTTGACACCAGGAAATGTTCCAGCACAAATAGCTAATGTTCATACGATCTTTAATATTGGAACAACAATTTTATTATTACCATTTGGTAAACAATTAGTTGATTTATCGTATAAACTTTTACCAAAGAGAGATGAAGATATTGAAATCAAGAAAGTTAAATATTTAGATAAGACGATTTTTGTTAATGATTATCATATTGGAACTAGTGCGATTGCTAATCGACAATTGTTCAATGAAATTCAAAATATGTTAACGGTAGCAAAAACTAATTTAGAAATGGCTTTTTCAATCCTGGTTAATTGGGATGAAAAGAAATTTGATAAAATTATTGATACTGAAGATTATATTGATTATTTAAATAAAGAAATAATCGAATTTACAACACTAGCAATATCTTCAGAATTACCAGTTGAAAACTCTAAATCAATTGGATTGTTTTTAAAAACAGCAGGTGATTTAGAAAGAATTGGTGATCATGCTATCAATATCGCTAAACGTGCTAAAAAATTGAATGAAAATCAAAACAGTTTTTCAAGTGAAGCAATGCAGGAAATTAATGAGATGAATGATTTAACAATGAATGTTTTAAAAAGATTAAATACTGTAAACATTGATGATCCAGATACATTAATTCATAAAGTAGATTCTTTAGAAACAATCATTGATGAAAAAACAAGTAAATTTTCATATAACCAAATGTTACGCTTACGTGATAAAAAATGTACCCCAGAAAATAGTGCTTTGTTTACTGAGACATTGATTGATTTTAAACGTGTAGGTGAACATGGTGTAAATATTGCTAATGCATTTAATGAAATAAAAGATGTATTAACAACAATCTAGGCTGTAATTGGCAGCCTTTTTTTATTAATGGTATATGCATTATTTTAAGATATTAAAAAAATCATTATTTTGTAGATATTCTGAAAGAATCACTATATCATGAAGATCAATATAATATTGATAGCTTAATATGTGGATGATATACTATAAATGATATTCTATACCTTGTGGTATAAGTATTATAACAAATGAATAATATAAGGCTTTATAAACAGTGTGAACATGAAATACAGTTACAATAATCATAGAAGATTTTGATTGATAGAAAAATTTTTAAAACTAGGAAGTAATTAATTATTGGAGTTGCAAAGAATATACTTACAAAGATTGATGAAGAAGAAGCTGTTAATTTTGGCACACTTGTAAAATAGCATTATACTTCGATTGTGGAATCAATAAGGTGTTTTTGAGTTTGAAAATAAAGTGAAGGAGATAAATAAAATGGCAGAAGCAGAAAATAGTAAAGATCTTATAAGTGTATTATGGAGTGGGGCTGATATACTTAGATCAAAAATGGATGCAAATGAATATAAAGATTATTTATTAGGAATTGTCTTTTACAAATATTTATCTGATTCTTTTTTGATTAAAGTATATGATCTGATCAATGATGAAAAACCGTCATCATTAAAAGAAGCACTTGAAGAATACCGAGAAGCATTAAAAGATGAAAGTGCTGATGAGTTGATGGAAGAAATCAAGTCTGCTTGTCACTATGTTATTGAACCTGATTTAACATATACTTATTTTGCAGACGCGGCTAGAAATAATTCATTTAACAGAGAGTATTTACAAAAAGCGTTTAATAATATTGAACAAAGTGATCCGTTATTCGCTGATTTATTCACTGATATTGATTTATATTCTAATCGTTTAGGAACTGGTGACCAAAAACAAAGTGATACTATTTCAAATTTAATCAAGGAAATCGATAAAGCAGATTTATTAAATACTGATGCTGATATTTTAGGAAATGCCTATGAATATTTAATCGGACAATTTGCATCAGAAACCGGAAAGAAAGCTGGAGAATTTTATACCCCTCAAGCAGTCTCTAAAATTTTAACAAAGATTGCAATTGCTGGACAGGAGAATAAAAAAGGGTTATCTGTATATGATCCTTGTATGGGATCTGGTTCATTACTTTTGAATGCAAAGAAGTATTCTAAGGATCCAAGAAATATAAAATACTATGGTCAGGAACTTATGACCTCAACATATAATTTAGCAAGAATGAACATGTTTTTGCACGGTGTTGTTCCAGAAAACCAGAAATTAAGAAATGGTGATACATTAGATGCGGACTGGCCAACTGATGAAGAAACAAATTTTGATATGGTTCTTATGAATCCACCATATTCAGCAAAGTGGAGTGCAGCTGCTGGATTTTTACAAGATGAACGTTTCAGTGATTTTGGTGTATTAGCTCCAAAATCAAAAGCAGATTATGCGTTCTTGTTACATGGACTTTACCATTTAAAAAATAGCGGAACTATGGCAATCGTATTACCACATGGTGTTCTCTTTAGAGGTGCTGCTGAAGGTAAAATAAGAGAAAAATTACTTCGGTCAGGAAATATTTATGCTGTTATTGGATTACCAGCAAACTTATTCTACAATACGTCTATTCCAACTTGTATTGTTGTTTTGAAAAAGCATAGAGATGGACGAGATGTACTATTTATTGATGCATCTAAGAAATTTAATAAAGGTAAAAAACAAAATGAAATGACAGATGAACATATTGAATCAGTAATAGATTTATATATGAAAAGAGAAACTGTTGATAAAGAATCTTATCTTGCCAGTTTTGAAGATATCGAAAAGAATGATTTCAACTTAAATATTCCTCGATATGTAGATAACTTTGAAAAAGAAGAACCTGTTGATATTAATGCGCTTTTAACAGAAATGAAACAAACAGACGCCGAAATTCAAAAAGTACAAAATGATTTTGTATCATTATTACATGAATTAACCAGTACTGATGAAAACATAATGGCATCATTAAATGAGTACATTAAGATGGTTGAGGGGGGATTATAGTGAAAAAACCTAAAATTAGATTTAAAGGTTTTAATGATGATTGGGAACAGCGTAAGCTATCCGAGATTGCTACAATGCATGCAAGAATTGGATGGCAAAATTTACGAACATCAGAGTTTTTGGAAAACGGCGATTACATGCTTATCACGGGAACAGACTTTGTTGATGGATCGATTAACTATTCTACTTGTTACTTTGTTAACAAAGAACGATACGAACAGGATAAAAATATACAGATAAAAAATGGAAGTATTTTGATAACAAAAGACGGAACTCTTGGAAAAGTTGCGTTAGTTCAAGGATTATCAATGCCTGCGACACTTAATGCAGGGATATTCAATATTGAAATCAAAAATGAATTGGAGATAGATAATAAATATCTCTTTCAATATCTAAAAGCACCGTTTTTACTAGATTATGTAAAAAAAAGAGCAACTGGTGGAACTATTAAACATTTAAATCAAAATATACTTGTAAACTTTCCTGTATTAACGCCTCAAAAATTGGAGCAAACTAAAATCGGACAGTATTTTTCAAATCTTGACAATCTCATCACTCTTCACCAGTGGAAGTGTATTGTTTGTACAAAAATAAAGGTAAATACTTGGATACAGTGTAAGTTCATAAAAATAGGTGTTAAATTACAAAAATGTATACTTCTAAGTATCATTTTACTGTTTAAGCGAAGAAAAGTAAGTTGTGTTTTCTCAATGTCATTAAGTTAAGATGACAAAATTTTAGCCAGGAGCTATATAGAAAATATATTTTCTCCTGGTTTTTAATATTTATTCAAGCTAAAAAAGTGTAGTCTTGAAACTACATTTTTCAAGGTATATAATAAACTATGTTAGTTATAACGATAGTTAAAGAATACGACAGTCTTTGGCTTGACATGTCGC
>NZ_NFKR01000025.1 GCF_002160495.1 Erysipelatoclostridium sp. An173
AATAAAACCTTCATTCAAAACAAAACTATTATCTTAAAATTAGAATGTACAATCAATAATGAATTTAATAAAAATCATTAAATGATTACGTACATATTATACGAGGAGTTAGGATATGGTAAAAACACTATTTAAACAAATTAAACAATATAAAAAGGATTCACTTTTAACAATTTTCTTTGTTGTTGTTGAAGTTATCCTGGAAATTTTAATTCCATTATTTATGGCTCATATTATTGATGATGGGATTAGTAATCGCGATATCAATGCAGTATATAAATACGGTTTAATCATGTTTGTTATTGCAATTGGTACATTATCGACTGGTTTTTTAGCTGGTAAATATGCCGCTAAAGCTTCAACTGGTTTTGCTGCTAATTTGAGGGATGCAATGTATACTAATATTCAAAGCTTCTCGTTTTCAAATATTGATAAATATAGTACAGCTGGTTTAGTTACTCGTTTAACTACAGATGTTACCAATGTACAAATGGCTTATCAAATGATTATTCGTATGTGTATTCGTGCACCAATGAACTTAATCTGTGCCTTAACAATGGCATTTATGATCAATGGTGATTTAAGTTTGATTTTCGTAGGAGCAATGATCTTTTTAATTGTTGTTTTAGGTTTCATTATGGTTACAGCTACTCGTTATTTTAATCAAGTGTTCCCTAAATACGATGATTTAAATGAAAGTGTTCAAGAAAACGTTGTAGCAATTAGAGCTGTAAAATCATTTGTAAGAGAAGATTACGAAAATAACAAATTTAAAAAAGCTGCTCAAAATATTTATAAACTGTTCGTTAAAGCTGAAGCAGTATTAGCATTAAATAACCCAGCAATGATGTTATCTGTTTATGGATGTATTTTTCTTTTATCATGGTTAGGGGCTCAATCTGTTGTTGGCGGATCTTTAACTACTGGTGAATTAACAACTTTATTTAGCTACATTATGAATATTTTAATGTCATTAATGATGTTATCTATGGCATTTGTTATGATTACAATGTCAATTGCTTCAGGTCGTCGTATTGCTGAAGTAATTAATGAAAAATCTGACTTAGTGTCACCTGAAAGTGCCTTAACTACTGTAGAAAATGGTGCTGTTGATTTTAATCACGTTACATTTTCATATAAACATGGAACTGGTGAACCAGTATTAAGAGATATTGATCTTCATATTAAATCTGGAGAAACAATTGGTATTATCGGGGGAACTGGTAGTGCTAAAAGTAGTTTAGTAAACTTGATTAGCCGTCTATACGATGTTGATCGTGGTAGTGTATTGGTTGGTGGTCAAGATGTTAGAAAATACGATTTAGAAGTATTAAGAAATGAAGTTGCTGTGGTATTACAAAATAATGTTTTATTTAGTGGTACAATCTTACAAAATCTAAGATGGGGTAATGAAAATGCAACTTTAGAAGAATGTGAAGAAGCATGTCGTTTAGCATGTGCTGATGAATTTATTCAAAAATTCCCTGATAAATATAATACTTATATTGAACAAGGGGGAACTAACGTATCTGGAGGACAAAAGCAACGTTTATGTATTGCCAGAGCATTACTTAAAAAACCAAAAATCTTGATTCTTGATGATTCAACAAGTGCTGTTGATACTGCAACTGATGCAAGTATTCAACAATCATTTGAAGAAAGAATTCCAGATACGACAAAAATTATTATTTCTCAACGTATATCTAGTGTTCAAAGTGCTGACCGAATCATTGTTTTAAATGATGGTATTGTTGATGCCTTTGCACCACATGAAGAATTATTAGAAACTAATGAAATTTATCGAATGATTTATGAAACCCAAACTAAAGGGAAGGAGGAAGCATAATGAAAAATAAAAGTGTCATGTTTCGTCTTTTTAGTAAATTATTTAAGCAATATGGTATACATATTGTTATTGTATTGATTTGTATTATTGGACAAGCTATTTGTACTGTTCAAGGTACAATGTTTATGCAAACTTTAATTGATGGATATATCGTACCATTAATGAAACAAGCTGTTCCTGATTTTTCTGATTTAGCTAATGCTTTAACTAAATTAGCTTGTTTCTTTGTAGCAGGGGTTATCTTTTCATTTACGTTTAGTCGAATTATGGTTAATGTAACCCAAGGATTTTTAAGAAATCTTCGTGTTGAGATGTTTGAACATATGGAATCTTTACCGATTCGTTATTTTGATCAAACAACTCACGGTGATATCATGTCTGTTTATACTAATGATATCGATACATTAAGACAATTAATCAGTCAATCTATTCCACAATTGACATCTAGTTTAATTACAATTATCACTGTATTTGTATCAATGTTGACATTGAATTTAACATTAACAGCAATTAGTGTTGTAATGGTTTGTGTAATTTTATTTATCTCTAGATCTGTTGGACGTTTATCTAGTCGTTATTTCGTCAAACAGCAGGAAACTTTAGGTAAGGTTAACGGATACATTGAAGAAATGATTTCTGGTCAAAAAGTTGTTAAAGTTTTTAATCATGAAGAAAAAGCAATTGAAGGATTTAGAAAAATAAATGAAGAGTTACGTGAAAGTTCATATAATGCCAATAAGTTTGCAAACGTCTTAATGCCTGTTACCATTCAAGTAGGTAATATGTCATATATCATTTGTGCAATTGTAGGGGCTATCTTAGCTTTATCTGGGTATGATAGTTCATTAACTATTGGGACATTAGTAACATTCATGACATTGAATCGAAGCTTCAATAATCCAATTGGACAAGTTTCAATGCAGATTAACTCTATTGCAATGGCTCAAGCAGGGGCAGAACGTATTTTTGAATTATTAGATCAAGAAAGTGAAATTGATCAAGGTATTGTAACACTATGCCGTGTTAAATATGTCGATGGTCAAATGGTAGAAACAAAAGAACATACTGGACATTGGGCATGGCGTCATCCTCGGCCAGATGGTCAAATTGAATTAGTAAAAATGGAAGGTGATCTTCGTTTAGAAAATGTTGATTTCGGGTATAATGATGATCACATGGTTTTACATGATGTTAATGTATTTGCTAATCCGGGTGAAAAAATTGCCTTTGTTGGGGCAACTGGAGCTGGTAAAACTACTATTACAAACTTAATCAACCGTTTTTACGAAATTCAAAAAGGTACAATCACTTATGATGGTATCGATATAAAATTAATTAAAAAAGCTGATTTAAGACGTTCTTTAGGGGTCGTATTACAAGATACTCACTTATTTACTGGAACAGTTATGGATAATATCCGTTATGGTAAATTAGATGCTACTGATGAAGAATGTATTGCAGCTGCTAAATTAACAAGCGCTGATCAGTTCATTAGACATTTACCTGATGGATATAATACAATGCTTACTGGTGATGGGGCTAACTTATCACAAGGGCAACGCCAATTAATTGCTATCGCTCGTGCAGCTGTAGCTAATCCACCAGCATTGATCTTAGATGAAGCAACATCATCTATTGATACTCGTACAGAAACGTTAGTACAAGCTGGTATGGATGGATTAATGAAAGGTAGAACTACTTTAGTAATAGCCCATCGTTTATCAACTATTAAAAATAGTGATTGTATCATGGTATTGGAAGCTGGACGTATTATTGAACGTGGTAACCATGAATCATTAATTAAAGAAAAAGGTAAATATTACCAGTTATATACTGGTGCTATTGAAATGGATTAATATAGTAAAAAGTTTATATTAGCAAAAATAGCATTAATGTATATTATAAAACTGCAACATTTTAGAGTAACTAAAATTCTCTAATTTTGTTGCAGTTTTTTATTTATTTTATTATCATAATTAAATCACAAAATATAAAATATATCAATTTATATTTTTTTATAAAAACACTTGATAATTCAAGCGTTTTTATTTTATTAAATTATAAATAAGTGTATAATTAGGAATGAGGAGGATTAGATAATGTCAAAAAAAATCATATTAATTATCACAATATTATCTTATCTTCTTGTAGGATGTTTTAGTGAAAAAAATAATTATCCTAGTGACTATCCAGCTTCTAGCAGCTATACAGTAAATGAAATTTTATATCCACAAGCATCTAACATCGCAGTTTTAGATAGTGATGTTGCTACAGTTGACTATTCTAATGTTAATGAAGGGTATATAGTTGCAACATTAAAGGCAGCTAATAGTCAAAAAATCAAAATTCAAATTAGTAAAGGAGAAATTAAATATAATTATGATTTAACGAGTTTAACAGGTACTAGTTATCCTTTGCAACTTGGTAGTGGTAAATATGTAATTAAGATTTTAGAGAATATTGAAGGTACTAAGTATGCTATTAAGCAAAGTGTAGAAATAGATGTTATTTTAAAAAACGAATTAAGTCCCTTTTTATATCCGAATATATTAATCAATTATCATCCTGGTGATACAATTACTACTCTTGCAGTTGATGTTGTTAAAGATGACGAAAATGATTTACAGAGAATTAAAACTATTTATGAATTTGTTGCTGGTTATTTAACTTATGATAAAGATAAAGCTAAATTAGCTAAGCAGCAATATTTAATTCCTGATTTGGAAGCATTAATTAAAGAAAAAAAAGGCATTTGTTTTGATTATGCATCAATGATGGTTGCAATGCTCAGAATTAATCATATTCCTGCACGATTAATTTGTGGGGGAACTGATCGTGATGAATATCATGCCTGGGTTGAGGTATATTTAGAAGGTCAAGGCTGGGTAAATCCAGATATTTTTATTGATAAAAAAACGTGGACGATCATGGATCCTACTTTTGCTAGTTCTAAATATGATTATGATGGTCAATATGTTCAAACATTATATTATTAAAGGGGAGATTAGATGAAGTTGACAGTGAATGAAAAATACTTGTTTTGTAGAGAGATGGCAATGATCTTAAAATCAGGATTTAGTCTACACCAAGGAATTATGATGATTGGTGAAGAAATTGATAATAGTAATATTAAAAATGTTTTAGAAAATCTAGTTGCTAGTATAGATGAAGGATGTAGCTTTAGTGATGCCCTTAAAGCAAATGAAGCATTTGATGAATATATGATTAATTTAGTTAATATTGGTGAGACAAGCGGTAACATGGATACAGTAATGGCTTCATTAAGTGATTATTATTTTAGAATTGATGATATTACTGATAAATTAAAACAAGCCCTGGTTTTTCCAATTATTTTACTAATAATGATGGTAGTTGTTGTTGGTGTGATTGTATTTAAAGTTTTACCAGTATTTAAAAGTGTTTTGCGAAGTTTAGGTAGTGATTTAACTAGTTTTGCCAATATTTTTATGGAATTTGGACAAATATTTTCATTAATATGTTTTATAATTTTGCTTATTTTAGTTTTTATTATTGTTGGAGTGTATTTTTATCAAAAAGCAAAGGGCATTAATATAGTATCTAGTTTGATGCAAAAATCATTTTTTGGTTCTAAACTATCAGATTCGTTAAATAAAGCACAAATTACTTATGCTCTATCTTTATTTGTGGGAAGTGGCTATGATCTTGAAGAGGCAATGAAATATGTTGATAAGCTGATTGATAATGTTAAATTACAGGAAAAACTAGTTAATTGTAATCAAGATTTAGCTAATGGCGAAGATTTTGTCACTGTAATCAAACGATACCAAATATATCAGGGAATGCCATTAAGTATGATTCAAATTGGTTTTAAAACTGGTCAAATTGATGAGATTATGACGATGCTCGCTAATCATTTTCAAGATGAAGTCAGTGAGGCTATTGGACGTTTTTTAAATATTATTGAACCTTTAATTGTTGCTTTTTTATCATTGATAGTTGGTGTTGTTTTAATATCAGTTATGTTGCCTTTAATTAGTATCATGGCTTCGATATAGGTAAATATGTATGCGGAATATTATTAAGTTTATCATTGTTATTGTTCTTTTAGGAGTGATAGTTACTAGTTTTAATCAGGCTTTAAATTATTCTCAAAGTGTAGATTTAAAGCGAATTGAAGATACAATTAGTCAGTTATGTTTAAAATGTTACAGTATTGAAGGACGTTATCCTCCTGATATCGAGTATTTAAAGGAAAATTATGGTTTACTTTTAAATGATGAGCAATATCAGGTTGTTTATTATTATGAAGGAGCTAATTTAGAACCATTTATTAAAGTGTGGCAAAAGGAGCAAAATTATGAATAAGCATCAAAATGTTCATATAATTTTTTCATTATCGTTGTTTTTATTATTTGTAATTGGTTCGTTTTTTGTTATTGCTTATGAAATACGGGGATATCAGATGATAAATCAGACTTGTCAAAATGAAGATGATTTAATCATGTCTTTAGCTTATTTAAATACAAAAATAAAAGCTGCTGATAATAGTAATGCAATTGATACAGTAATAGTTGATAACATTATTTGTTTACAAATAAAAACGGATCAAACTAAAACATATATTTACTTTGATGATGGTTATTTAAAAGAATTATATATAACTAATGATTATTCAGTTGATTTAAAAAAAGGCGACAAGTTATTTTTATTAGATAATTTTTATATTGAAAAAAATAATCGGTTATTTAAATTTGTTGTTGAAAAAAATGATTTGCAAAAACAAATTAGTATTAATGTACATGGATAGGGGGCAGTTATGAAAACTAAAGTTCATTCATTTGCATTTTTAATGGAAATAATTATTGTAATTCTCTTTTTTGCCGCTTCTACAACTGTGTGTGCTTCTTTTATAGTAAAAGCTAAAAATAAACAGGTTCAAACAACACAGCTTCAAAATGATATGTTAAAAGCTCAAAGTATTGTAGAAACCTTACAAGCAGATTATCAAAGTGATATTGAAGAAATATTTGGACTAAAAAAAGTTAATGAAAACTATTACCAGGGTGGAAATGTAATTGTGGAATTTGAAGATGATTTTTTAAGCGGAAAAGTAATTATAAAAAGTGATGATCAATTAATTAGTGAATTACCATTTGTTTTAAAAGGAAAGTAGTATGAATAAAAATAAACAATCAATCCGCTTAAGTATTGGGGCAATTAGTATTTTTATGATTTTTGTTATTTTGGTAATGTGTATATTGGCAATATTGTCATATTTACGATGCAATTCTTATTATCAATCAACAATTAGACAGGCTGAGTTTATAAGTGAATATTATCAAAGCGAAAGCAGTTTGTTAAAACGCTTTTATCAACTTGACTTAAATGGTCTAAATACTAATCCTGATGTTATCTATCAAGAAGATACTAATCTTTATTTAATGGAAGAAAAAATTAATCAAAATCAGATTCTACAATTATCATTTAATATTCAAAATAGTGAATTACAGCTTATAGGTTTAAAAACGATTAATCTGGAGGAATAAGATGGATATAAAAGAGTTATTAAAAGAGATTGTAACAAGGAATGCTTCGGATATTTTCATTGTTGCTGGATCACCATGTGCAATTAAAGTTGCTGGTAAAATAATTAAGTATAATGATACTCGTTTAATGCCTTTAGACACTGAAAAAATGATTAAAGATATCTATCAATTAGCTAATAATCGTGACTTTAGTAATTTTTTGGCTAGCGGTGATGATGATTTTTCATTTTCACTTCCTAATATTGGGCGATTTAGAGTAAATGCTTACCGGCAGCGTAATTCTTGTGCAGCAGTTTTAAGAATCGTTCGCTTTGAATTGCCGGATCCTAAAAAAATGCACATTCCAGAAATTGTTTGTGATCTTGCCAATCAAAAGAAAGGAATGATTTTAGTTACTGGACCAGCAGGTAGTGGCAAATCAACGACACTTGCTTGTATTATTGATCAAATTAATCAAAAACGAAATACGCATATTATTACAATTGAAGATCCGATAGAATACTTGCATTCTCATAATAAAAGTATTGTTTCACAACGTGAGGTCTTTCACGATACTAAAAATTATGTTGCAGCATTAAAAGCAGCGCTAAGAGAAGCACCAGAGGTTATACTAGTTGGTGAAATGAGAGATTTAGAGACAATCGATATTGCCATAACAGCGGCTGAAACCGGTCATTTGATTTTTTCAAGTTTACATACAGTAGGTGCTGCTAATACAATTGATCGTATGATTGACGTTTTTCCAGCATCCCAACAGCAGCAAATTAGAGTGCAGCTGGCAATGGTTTTAAATGCCGTTATTTGTCAACAATTATTACCTGGTGTTGATGGTAAAATGATACCGGCTTTTGAAATTATGATTTGTAATCAGGCAATCAGAACTTTAATTCGAGATGGTAAAACCCATCAGATTGATAGTACTATTTCTAATAGTCGCCAGCTTGGAATGATTACAATGGATGAAGCAATAATTGAATTATATAAACAAGGAAAAATTTCTAAGGAAACAGCATTGATGTATGCTACTAATCCTAAAATAGTAGAAAGACGATTATGATAATTTAGCGAACATGAACTAACTAGGTTCATGTTTTTTTTATAATTTAAAGATTTGTTATAGAAATCAAGGAAATGGTTATGATTGTTTTATCACAAAATTATTAGATAACCATTGAATTATATTGTTTTGGTTATAAATCGGTTATATAATATGTTATATGATATAATTTTGTGATTGAGGCGGTAAAAATGGTAAAAAAACAAATCCTTAAAGTCAATACCTTTGGTAAGTTAAAAATTTATAATAAAACAAGTGAATTTCCCCAGGAAAAAAAGCGCAGTGCTCAAGTTGAGTTATTACTTATATATTTGATTTTAAACCGGAATTTAGCGATTAATAATCAACAATTAATAACTTTACTTTGGCCTAATGGTGATGCTGATAAACCCGAAGGAGCACTTAGAAATCTAGTTTATCGAGTTAGAAAAGAAATGAGAATGTTATTTGACTTTCCCGTTGATTGTATTAAAGCTAAAGGGCGGAGTTATTATTGGAACTTAGAAATTAAATGTCAGGTTGATTATGAGCCGATAATCAGGTTAAGTAAAAAAATAAAATTAGAAAATGACCCAATTAGAAAATATCAGTTTTGTTTAGAGATGGTTAGTCGTTATCAAGGGGAAATATTACCGGATTTTAATTATAGTAGCTGGGTATTTGAACTTAATAAATCTATAAAACAAAAAGTTATTGATGCTATTGATGATACAATAACAGTTTTAAACCAATATAAAATGAATAAAGAAATATTAGATATTTGTAATAAAAATATTGATGACATGATGTTTTATGAAATTAAACTAAATGCCTATTATAACTGTGGTAATTATAATGAAGCCTTATCTTTTTATCATTGGGTCGTTGATTACTACCATAGTAAATATGGTCTAGAAGTAAGTCAAAATTTAAAAATTATTTATAATCTTGTTTTAAATAAACAATCACTTTTATCAATGAATATCGATCAATTAGATAATTATCTTAATCATGACGATAATAAAAATGCGCTGTATTTAGATTATGATCTTTTTAAAAGCGTTTATCAATATACTTGCAGAATGGTACAACAAACGATGCAGCCTCAGGTTTTAGCTTTGCTAACACTAGTAAAAGAAAAAGAAGAGGCCGATATAGAAAAAGGACATCTTCTTTTAAAGCAGGTTATTAATGAGAATTTAAAAAGCAATGACGTTTTTTCTAAAGTGAATCAATTGCAATTTGCACTTATTTTAAATTGTTCTAATATTGAAAGCGCCAAATTACCACTACAAAATATTGATGAAGCTTTTGTAAAGGCAGGTAAAGCTATTGGTTTTAAATTAACAAGTGAATTAAAATTGATAATATAAAAAAACGCAAATAGCGTTTTTTTAAAGAATATAGCTTAATAAATAAAACTGACTAACATTTAAAATTCCTGCTAAAACCATTACATAGATTGGATTAGCTTTTTTTACTAATAGTAAATATATACAAATACCAAAAATAATAATCATTTGTATTTTAATTTGACTAAGATCATTATTATTGAAAAAAGCTGAAATTAAAATAGAAATTCCAGCAGTAGCGATCAAAGATACAACTGCAGGACGTAAATACTTTAAAATGTTTTGTAATAACTGTAAATGACGATATTTTAAATAAAAATAAGCAATAACTGTAACTAAAATACATGATGGTAAAATGCAGCCAACAGTAGCTACTATAGCACCAGGAATTCCTGCAATTTTGATGCCAACAAAAGTAGCTGAATTTATTGCGATTGGTCCAGGAGTCATTTGAGAAATTGTTATTAAATCTGTAAATTCGCTAAAACTTAACCAATGATATAAATCAATTACCTGGTTTTGAATCAAGGGCATTGTGGCATAACCGCCACCAAAGCTAAAGGTCCCGATTTGAATAAAGCTTAAAAATAATTGCCATAAAATCATTGTGGTAACCTTCTTTCTTTATAAAGAGTATAGAAAAGACCAAAAAGGATACAGCAAATAATAATAAGAATAACACTGACATTAAAAAAGTAATTTGCAATGAATGCAATAACCATTATTATTGCATATAAAGGATTTTTCTCTTTTAAAATACCTGTAGCCATTTCGATTACTACGGCACATATAACTGCACCAACCCCAGCTTGCATCCCTTCAAGCATTAAGGCAACTACTTGATTTTCTTTAAAAGCATTATAAAACAAGGAAATAATTGAGATTATCAAAAATGGTGGGATGATAGTTGCAATAACGCTAATAATTACGCCAGGAATTTTAGCAATTTTATACCCAACAACAATTGCTCCATTTACAGCAATTGCTCCAGGTGCTGATTGAGCAATTGCGATTAGATCCAGCATTTCATCTTCATCAATCCAATGATATTCTTTAACAAACTTTTTTTGCATCAAAGTTACAATTACATAGCCCCCGCCAAATGTAAAAGCACTAAGATAGAGCGTTGAAAAAAATAATGTACTTAATTTTTTAGCTGTGTTATTAGACATATTAGTACCTCCGAAAATATTATATAGTTAATTGATATATAAGTAAAATAATATTATTATATAATATAGATAATAAAATAATTATGTATAGAGGTGTAAATATGACGTTAAGACATTTGATGATATTTATTAAAGTATATGAACAAAAAAGTATTACTAAAGCAGCTAATCAATTACATCTAGCACAACCAGCAGTTAGTCTAGTAATTAAGGAAATTGAAAATCATTATCAAATCACTTTATTTGATCGGATGAATCGAAAAATATATCCAACTTTTCATGCTGATCGATTGTATGAATATGCCATTAGTATTGTTGATTTATTTGAACAAATGGAAAAAGAAATGGAAAATTGCAAAGAGAATGGAGTTATTAAAATTGGTAGCAGTATTACTAATAGTCACTATGTTTTACCCAATGTCATAAAATCTTTACAAGACCATTATCCAGAATTGAAAATAATAACTTATGTTAATAATACTAAAGTTTTAGAAAAACAGATTTTAGAAAATAAATTAGATATTGCAATTATCGAATCACAGCCTGAAAGTAATAATGTTATTAAAATTCCATTTATGACTGATTATCTAACAGTAATAGCTAGTAAAGACCATCAATTATTAAATAAGAATAATATTGATTTATCTACTTTGGTTAAATATCCTTTCTTTACAAGAGAAAAAGGTAGTTCTGTTAATACATTATTAAAAAGTGTTTTTCAAACTAAGCAGATTCCAATTAACTTTGCGATGGAAAGTATTAGTAGTCAAGCTATTATAAAAAATGTTGAATATGGCTTGGGAATTGCTTGTTTGCCATATATGTTAGTAAAATCAGCTTTAAAACAAGGTAGTATTAAAGAAGTTATAGTTCCAGATTTACAAATAAAACGACAGTATCATGTTATTTATCATTATCGTAAAAACGTTTCAACGATAATTAATGATTTTATAAATATTTGTATAGAATTTGGCAAGTATCATCAAGATTTAAAACAGTAGTTTTAAATCTTTTTTTCATTGTGGTTATAAATCGGTGATTTTTAAATAAATAATCACAAAATAATAACAAATTCAAAACATTATGCTATTATAAAGTTGATTAATTGTTTATAATGAAAAATAATTCGTTTATTTGTGATTAATTGGTAAATAAAAATGGTTGAGGTGATTTATATGGCAAAAAAAATAACCGAAGTATTAGGAAAAACAATTAGAAAGGAAAGAAAAGAACGTAATCTAACCCAACAGGATTTAGCAGATAAAACAGGAATTTCTAGACGGCATATTGCTAATATTGAAAGTGGTAAGATCAATGCTTCTTTTGAGGTTGTACTAGCAATCGTTAAAGAGTTGAATATTTCGTTAGATAATATAATTTATGCTGATTTAAATGATAATTATAAAATCGAATTACAAAAGATGGCAGTTCAGTTATCTATGTGTCAAGATAATCAAAAACAGATTGCTTTGAAAACAATTGATTTTATGCTTAGTGAGTTTATAGCTGCTAATCATTAGTTTTTAGTAAGCTAATTGAAGAAAATTTATTTTAATGATTTATAAAAGTATTTTAGGTGATTCTAAAATACTTTTTTTGTGAGTAAAACTTTAGTAACTAAATTATTGTTTTAAACTAAATAAAGAAGTAAAAAACAACTGATATTTTAGTAAAAACATTGACTTTTGATGAATTAAAGGTTAATGTTTTTTTAGGGCTAATATTATATGATGTAAAATTTTAAGAAAAGGAGGAAACGAATGAAGGGACGAATTAAAAAAATATCAGTTATTGTAGTTTGTCTAGCGATGATTTTATGTACATTTGCTAATGCTAATGTTGTTAAAGCAACTGATGATGGTTATGAAATATATCCTAATCCGCAAAGTATAACATATGGCACTGGTGATTTTATCTTAAGAGATAATGTTAATGTTGTATATGAAGATGGTATTGATCAAGATACTAAAAATCGTTTACAAGAAGTAACTGATTTAAAAAACTTATCAATTACAACTTCTAATGAAATTAAAGCTAAGACAACTAATATCTTAGTTGGTATTCATGGTTCCAATGGTTATGTAGATAAATATGTTCAAGAAAATTGTCAATATTCTAATGGTTTATTTGATAATCTTGATGCGTATTATTTACAAGTTAATGATGGGACAATTGTTGTTTTAGGAAAAGATAGTGATGCTGCTTTTTATGGTTTGACTACATTATATATGGTAGTGGGACAACTAGATAGTCGAACTATCAAAAATTTCACTATTGAAGATTATGCCAATGTTGCTAGCCGTGGTTTTATCGAAGGATATTATGGTAATCCATGGTCAACACAAGATCGTGTTAATTTAATGACTTGGGGTGGTTATTATAAATTAAATTCTTATTTCTATGCTCCAAAAGATGATCCAAAGCATAATTCAAAATGGCGCGAACTTTATAGCGATGAAGAAATTGAAAATAAAATAAAACCGTTGGCTGAAGCTGGTAACAAGTCAAAATGTCGGTTTGTTTTTGCATTACATCCATTTATGAATAGCCCAATTAGTTTTACACAAAGCCAATATAGTAATGATTTAGCAATATTACAAGCTAAATTCGAGCAAGTAATCAAAGCTGGAGTTAGACAAATAGCTATCCTAGCTGATGATGCTGCTAACTATAATAATACTGGAGATTTAGGTGGTAATAACTATAAAAGATTATTGGAAGATATGACAGCCTGGTTAAAAGAAATGCAGGTTGAATATCCAGATTTAAAATTAACATTACCATTTTGTCCAGTAGAATATGGTGGTACAGGTCAAGATTATTATCGTGATTTTCCTGATAATGTTCAAATTGTTATGACTGGTGGAAGAGTATGGGGTGAAGTTTCTAATAATTTCACATCAACATTTACTAATAATGTTGGACGTGGTCCATATATGTGGATTAACTGGCCATGTACTGATAACTCTAAAAAACATTTAATCATGGGTGGTTATGAAACATTTTTACAACCAGGTGTTGATCCCCAAAATATCCAAGGTATTGTCTTAAATCCAATGCAACAATCTGAGCCTAGTAAAGTAGCGATTTTTGGTAATGCCTGCTATTCATGGAATATTTGGGATTCAAAAGAGGAAGCTAATGCTACCTGGGAAGATTCATTTAAATATGTTGATCATAATTCCGCAATTGAAACTGATGCTTCTAATGCTTTAAAAGAGCTATCAAAACATATGATCAATCAGGCGATGGATAGTCGTGTTACAGCATTAGAGGAATCTGTAGTATTAAAGGAAAAGCTAAATAGTTTTAAAAGTAAATTAGAAAATGGTACTTTAAGTGAAGCTGATATTGATAGTATGATCGATGAATTTGAAATTCTACAATCAGCAGCTAAAACTTATCGTTTACAAGCTGGTAACAGTGATATTGCAAATCAAATTGTTTACTGGTTAGATTGCTGGGATGATACAACTGAAGCAGCTATCGCTTATTTAAATGGAGTTAAAGCTGTTTTAAATAATGATACTAATGGTATTTTACAATATGAAAGTGCTGGTAAAACGGCATTTGATCGTTCTAAAACACATGGATTTAATTATGTAGATCACATTGAATATGCAGAAGTAGGGGTTCAACATATTGTGCCATTTATCAACACATTAGCTACTTATGTATCACAATATGCTCAAACTGCAATGGATCCTGATAAAGTAGTAACTACATTTATTACTAATCGTAGTGACAGTCCAGTAGGTAGCAGCGAAAATGTATTTGACGGCGATGATGGAACAATGGTTAGCTATCGCAATCCGGTATGGATCTATAAAGGTGATTATGTAGGGGTAAAATACAATAAAAATATTAAAATTGAAAATATTAGATTTTTATTAGGAAATGGTAAAAACCATTTTGAAGCTTCAAAATTACAATACACAACTGATGGTAAACAATGGCAAGATCTTGAGCTAGTTGATATGGATAATCAGTTTACCGGTGTTAGAAATCAGTATTTAGAAGTGAATGCCAAAAAAGAAAACTTACCTGAAAATTTTGAAGCAATGGGAATTAGATTAATTGCAACTGCTGATAATGAGTTAGATGCATACTTGAATGTTCATGAAATCCAAATTAATCAAAAAAGTGATGCTGAAGAAGTAACTGGTGAATATTCTACAAATCGTGATCGAATGAATGGTACTGCTTTTGATGTTTTATCTGATGGACAAAACGGTAATAGTTCAGATAATGAGGTTTGGTTATCAGTTGCTTCTGGTAGTGATAAAGATAAATTACCAGCTGGATCATATCTAGCTTATACATTTAACTCAAAACAAAAAATTAGTTCTGTTCATTTTGCTCAAGGTGGTAGTGCTAGTGGTGATGTAATTAGTGATGGTTCATTACAATACTTAGATGATGAAGGTAACTGGATTACTATTGGTGATGTTACTAACCAGCAAGAACAAGTATTTGACTTATCAGATCAAAATATTGAAACTACTGCTTTAAGAATTCATAATGATGCGTTTGCTGGTATCTGGTGGCGTGTAGGTGAATTTAGAGTAGATGTTCAAGATGATAGTGGAACTACACCTTTAGAATACAATGTAATTAAAACACAACGCTGGAAAGTATATCAGGGACCAGAAAGTAGATTATATGATGGTAATGATAATACTTATGTCTGGTATGATCCTGATGGTGATGGAAATTCAACTGGCGATGACTTTTTAGCTGGTGATTATTTAGGATATGATTTTGGAAAGGTTGCTACATTAAAGAGTGTTCATATAGTTGTTGGTAATGACAATGGTGATAAACTTGTTAATTATGCAATTGAAACTTCATTAGATAATAATACATGGACCGCTATTGATGGCTATGATAACTATAAGGGTAATGCCAGTGGCAAAGATACTATCGATATTAAATTAGACGGTTTAAAAGCTCGTTATATTCGAATTAGAAATCTAGCTAATCAAGGTTCTTGGGGTAAATTCAGTGAATTTACAGTTGAAGAGGTTAGTCAATCAGGTAGCAAAGATTACTTATATACAAATCTTGATAATACATCAATTTTATCTAATTTAGAAGGTAATACTGCTTGGTTAACACCTGGAAATGTAACACTTGCAAAAGATCAATATATTGGAATTGATTTAAAGAATATCAAACATATTACTAGTATTGAAGCTTTAACGCTTCCAGAAAGTTGTCGTTTAGAAGTATCTAAAAATGGCATTGAATGGAGTAATTTTGATACTGCTAGTGATGGACGTTATGTTAGAATTGTTAATCCAAATGATGAAAAAGCAGTATTAGATTTAAGTAAATTCGAAGTAGTATTTGATTATATTGGTGAAAAAACTGTTACAAGTGATTTTGCTAATCAGCAAACTTCAAACGATATGCGTACTGCCGGAACTGTAAATAATGTCTTTGATGGTGATTTAAGTACAATTGGAATGATCAATGGCCCTCAAGAACAAGGAAAACATATTACTTTTGATTTAGGACAAACAATTCATTTTGAATCAATTAGATATTATATTACTGAAAGTCAATTAAATTATATTCGTGATGCTGATTTTGAAGTATCTGTTGATAATAAGACATGGACAAAAGTTTTACATGTTGGTAAACCAGTCGAAAATGTCTGGGATGATACTGTAGCTAAAGATATGCAAGATATAACATTATATCATGATAGCCAAAATCCAGGTTATATGTATGCCCAGGCAACTGATTTGAATGTTGATGGACGTTATATAAGAGTTACACCAACATCTACTTATTCACATCGTTGGGTTGGATTTAATGAAATCCAAATCAATGGTGGTGCTTATATTTCTCCTGAATCAAATAGAGATATTATTAGTGAAGCAATTGAAGAACCAGGTAAGATTCCTTCAAATATGATTGATAAAGATTATTCTACTTCATACAAATCAACTGCAGCAAATAGCTCATTTACTTATTATGTTTCTCAACCGGTTGATTTAAGAACTGTTCGTATTGTTCAAAGTGGAACAATTAGCAATGCTAAAGTTATTGTACATGTATATAGTGAAGGAACTGTAAAAGAAATTAATTTAGGTTCTTTGAATCAGACAATTAGTGAATTTGTAATACCTGAAGGAGTAATGTTTAAAGATATCCAAGTATCATGGCAAGATTCAATACCTGAAATTTTAGAAATTGCTATGTATAAAACTGCCGAAGATGCTACTGATGCTAAAGCTGATTTAAAAGCTTTATTAGATGAAAATATTGATACATCTAATTGGACATTAGATTCATTACAAAATTATCAAAATGCGTATAATGCTGCAAAAGAAATATATGAAAATGAATATGCTTCAAAATTTACAGTTGAAACAGCATTAGGGGTATTAAAAACTGCAATTAATAATGGTGAAGAAAAATATACTGATTCTAAATTAAGTGATTTAGTAAATAATGCTATTTCTAATGATAAAGGATATTATACAACAGTTTCTTATAATGCTTATAATTCAGCAATTTTATCTGCACAAGCTGCATTAGAAAATCCTGATCTTTTAAGTAAAGAAGATGGTGAACAATTAGTAGCTGCAATTGAAAAAGCTCAATCAGAATTAGTTTATAGTACAGCCTTTAGAGAACAAGCACAATTACTTGTAGAAGAAGAATTAGTACTTATTGATGATGTTTATTCACCAGAAAGTCTTGAAGCTTATAATCAAGCAAAAGCTGATTTAAAAGAAGCTATTGATAAAGATAAAGCTGCTTCAAGTCAAGAAGAAAGAGTTTCACCAGAAACTTTTGAAAGTTTAATAAATGCTTATAATGACGCTAAAGCTAAACTGCAAGCTTCAGCAAAAGCAACATTACAAGTATTGATTGATGAATTTGCAACATATGATGGTGATTTATATGAACAAGAATCATTTGCAGCTTATCAAAAAGCTGTTGAAAAAGCAAAAGAAATCATTGAAACTGCTACAACTGAAGAAATAGTAGAACAAATTCAAGCTATTCGTGAAGCAAAATCGAACTTGAAAGCTTCTAAAGCAACATTAGATGAAGTTATTAAGGATGCTGAAGCAGTTGATAAAAACAAATATACTGAAAAATCTTATAATGATTTAATGAATATTGTTAATGAAGCTAAAAACTTAACAGATGAAAGTAAGTATACAAAATATATTCAATTAATTACGGATGCTAAAACGGCATTAGTAAATGTTGAAGTATTAAAAACTAGAATTAGTGAAGTAGAAAAAATTGATGCTACATTATATACAAAAGCAAGCTATCAAAAAGTAAGTGAAACATTAGCTGCTGCTAAACTTTTATTAGTTGATGGTAGTCAAGATGATGTTGAAACAATGTTAGAATCATTAATTGATGCTGTTAATGGCTTAGAGTTAAGTGGTCAAAAAGAATATGAACAATATTTAAGTAATATTGAATTAAAAGATGAAGCTTTATACACTGAAGATAGTTATAAAGTTTATAAAGATGCTTACGATAATTTAGCTAATTTAGGTGATGATGTATCATTAAAAGATTTCACAAATGCTAAAACAATATTTGAAGAAGCTCAAGAAGCTCTTAAATTTAAAGGTGCCGATTATAGTAAAGTTCAAGAAATATTAGATAGAATACCTGCTGATCTATCTGGATTTGATCAAGCAGCAGTAAAAGAATTAAAAGACTTGATTGCTAGTATTGATTACACATTAACAATCAATGATCAAGAAAAAGTTGACAAATATGCAATTGATTTACAAGCTGCATTAGATAAAGTCTTAAAATCAATGAATCCTGATGATGGATCACAACAGCCAGAACAACCTGGACAAGCAACTGGTGATAAAGATACAACTAATTCTTCATCATCAGCTAAAACTGGCGATACAGCGGTAATTTTACCATCTTTATTATTGATGTCATTAGCTGTTTTAATGGGTACTTTTGTAAAAAGAAGAAAAGTTATTAAATAATAACTAAATAGTAAAAGGATCGAAAAAGGATGTTTTCGGTCCTTTTTAATTGGTAAAAATATTATTTGATGTACTTATAGGGATATCTAGTTTTTCTAAAATTTAAATTAGACACCAAGAAAGTGAAAATTAATAATTGGATATGAAAAAAAAGAAGTAATTGCTTGTAAACAAGTTTTACTTCTTTTTTAGTATGGAAAGCATCATTTAAGATACTTATTAGATAGCTTTAATATTTTTTAAATGTTCAACATAATCATGACATTCAATTTCATCACCGATTATTGTTTTGTTAATTGGATTAGTCATATTGAAAACATAAACATAAGCCTGATCGATTTTTTCACCATCTTGATTATAAACATCAAGCAGTTCTTTATTATATTCATTATCAGGGTTATTTTTTCCAAAATAACATTCTAATTCATCTAAAGTTTTTGCTGTTGTTTCGTCAACTTCATGAATTTCTCCAATAACTAAATTAGATCCTTCAGGTAAAAATGCTGGATAGATTTTTTCTTTAATTGTTTTTAAACTACCTTTAATATATCCATTATAACGATATGTATCTTTACCTTTTAAATAACGTTCATAATTATAAACACCTTTTCTAAGCGTTCCGTAAACAAATATTTTAACCATTAATGTGTTGCCCCACCTGTCACTTTTAAATCTTCATTAGTATCAACAATTGCTTCAATAGCAGCAGTTAAAGCAGCAACGATAGTATCTAAACTCATACTAGGTTGTCCTTTTTTGTCGATAACTTGTTGTGGTAAAAATGGGATATGAATAAATCCACTTCTTTTACCAGTATATTTAGTTTCTACTAAATGTCTTACTCCATAAAGTACATGGTTACATACGAATGTACCTGCTGTATTTGAAACAGAAGCAGGGATATTTTTTGATTGAATACGTGCTACCATTGCTTTAATTGGTAAGTTGCTAAAATAGGCAGCAGGACCATCTGGATAAACTGGTTCATCAATAATTTGTTGACCAGCATTATCAGGAATACGACAGTCATCAATATTAATTCCAATTCTTTCTACAGTAATATCAGGACGACCACCAGCTTGACCAATTGATAAAATTACATCAGGGTCATATTTAGCGATTGCTTCATCAATTACTTCTAAAGATTTATGACAAACAGTAGGAATTTCTAATTTAATAACTTTGGCACCAGCAATTTCATCTGGTAATTTTTTAACTGATTCAATAGCAGGGTTAATTTTTTCCCCACCAAATGGATCAAAACCAGTAACTAATATTTTCATTTAAAATCACTCCTAAAACGCTAAAACTAACATTAAAATAATATGAATAACGATCATAAGTAAAGCTATTGGTAATTGTGATTTAATAACAGCCCATTTTTGATCCCTCGTCTCTAAAACGGCACATGGGACGATATTAAAGTTGGCGGCCATAGGTGTCATTAAAGTACCACAATAACCAGCTGTCATCCCTAATGCTGCAACTACAGAAGGATCGCCACCTTGATTAATAACAAAAGGAATACCAATACCAATAGTAATAACTGTAAAGGCAGCAAATGCATTACCCATAATCATTGTAAAGATTACCATTCCTAAAACATAAACAACAACACCAATGAAGACATTTCCAGAAGGAACGACATTAGAAATAATTTTAGAAATAACATCTCCAACACCAGCAGCATTAAATACACTTCCTAATGCCCCTAATAATTGAGGTAATAAACATGAAGCTCCAACTTGCATTAATAATTTAGATGTATCACTACGAGTTTCTGATAATTTTGGTTTACAAATAGCAATTGCTAAAATTAATGCTACAACACAAGCAAGACCGGTCATTACTGCACCATCTAAAGCAGTTACAGCACCACTAGAACTTCCAAAAGAGAATAATTTAATTGTAAAGAAATCACTTAATTTTAAGAAAAATGTTTCTGCTGTATCAGCGTTATATTGGATCAATGATAAGATTAATGCCATTACCCCAATAGAAACAGCAGGAATAAAGATTTTATTTCCGATTTTTTCACTTGATGCTTGACGGAATTCAGGAGTAGCTTCAACGAAAGCTCCCATACGAACTTGTTTAGTAGCTGTTAGACAACCCATAACAACTAAAATTGCACCAGTGACAACGTTTGGGATTATTTTACCAAACATGAATGTAATACCTAATAAAGCCCAAAATAAAGTTGTACCAACACGTGCTTCTTCATTTTTTGTGGCACGATATGCAGTATCAAAACTTACAAATGCACAAAGTACATAGAAAAATTCAGGAAGATATACACTTAAAAAATCTAACATTATTTTTTACCTCCTTTTTTAATTTTTCTATCAAATAAAAATACTTGAATAAATGTTAAAACAACTGAAATAATTGCAATATAGATTGATGAAGCAGCAATAGTTCCTAATGTTACTTCTGTAAATCCAGCAGTAGCCATTGTACCTTGCATTAAAACAACACCACTTGCTGCAGGGAAACAGTTTTGAGCAAAGAAGTTTCCATAGTTTTCTACTGCAGCTGATAAACCTTTGATTTTTTCTTCTTCATCATTATCAAATTTTTCACCTTTAACTTGTTCACCAGCAGCTTGAGCCATTGGTAAAACTAATGGACGTACGAATTGAACTACACCACCAATTCTGATATTTAAAGCAGATGCAATTGTACGAACAACGGAATAAATAGCAAGAACTTTTCCGGCAGATGCATTTTTAATTTTACCAATTAAATAAGCAGCTCTTTCTTTTAAACCATATCTTTCAATAATTGCAATAACAGGGAAAATGATTAAGAAAATTGACATCAATCGATTAGAAACAAAAGATGAACCTAAAATTTCCAAAATTTCAACAAAGCTCATTCCAGATATTAGGCCTGTTACAATCCCTGAAATAATTACTGTTGCAAGTACGTCTAATTTTAGAGCAAAACCGGCAACAATTATAACAATACCTATTAATGTTAAATATTCCATAATACTCTCCTTTCTAGTATTGCACACAATATTGTTATAATACATATTTTATATGAACGAAAAAATATACTTTTTCCATTCATATAAATATCATGAAAAAAATCATCTATTAGATGCATGATATGTATATTATTATGCAATAATGTATACAAATTCGATATTGTATACACAAAATTATATACTTTTTTTTAACATATTTCAATACACCTTAAAATCCTCTGATTAAATCAACGATTTTTTAAGAAAAGAAAGGAAAAAATCCTTTCTTGACAATAAATTGATATTTTAAAGATTCTTTAATTGCATTTAAAACTGCTAAAATCATTACATCAATATATATTTCAATTGATTAGATTAATAAAAAGTAATTTATGAATAATGGGTAAAATGTAAAAAAAAGTTATTTAAATAATACTATTGACCGGTTGTTGCAACCGGTCTTTATAATTTAATGTTAAAAAGAAGGTGTTGATAATGTAATGAAAAAAATTGTTTTTATAACCTTAAATATTTGTGAGATATATTATTGTTTTTGATGTAGAGGGGGAAAAAGAAATGAATAGTGAGTTATCAAAACGAGAACTGTTTGAAACGGTTCCTGTAAAAAAAGCAGTTGCGACATTGGCTGTACCGACAATAATTAGCCAGATCGTAACGATTATATATAATCTCGCTGATACTTTTTTTGTTGGTCAATTAAACAATCCATATATGGTTGCTGCAGTAACTGTAGTTTCACCATGGTTTAATTTATTAACAGCATTAGGAAATTTATTTGGAATTGGTGGCAGCAGTCTTATTTCAAGGTCCATTGCTTAAAGTATTAGGAGCAAGTTCTAATAATATTCAATATGCTCAATCATATTTGTTTTGGACTGTAATTTTAGGTGGTATTCCAACAACATTGGCCATGACAATGGCTCATTTATTAAGGGGTGAGGGTAAAGCTAAATTTGCTAGTATTGGGATGATGCTAGGAGGAATCTTAAACATTATTTTAGATCCATTATTTATCTTTGGCTTAGGACTAGGTTTTTCAGGTGCAGCAATAGCGACAGCAACTTCTAATTTAGTATCAACTTTATTTTTTATTTATATATTTTATCGTGTAAAAAAACAAACAACGATGTCTTTAAATATTTCTTATTTTAATACTAGTTATTTAAAACCGGTCTTATCGGTTGGAATTGCTTCAGTGTTAACTACGTTATTAGCAAATGTATCAAATATGGTAATTATTAGTTTAGCTTCTGGTTATGGTGACATACCTGTTGCAGCATATGGGATTGTAAAAAGAATTGATATGTTTCCATTAAATATTAGTTTTGGGTTATGTCAAGGGATCATGCCATTAGTAGGATATAATTATGCATCTAAAAATTATCAACGGATGAAAGAAATTTCGTCTTTTTCATGGAAAGTATCATTATCAATTGCCTTTTTCTTTTTGATTTGTTTTACTAGTCTTGCTTCTTTCATTTTACCAGCTTTTATAGAGGATCCTCAAACAAGTCAATTAGGCGCTGAGTTTTTAAGAATTGCTTGTTTAGCGGTGCCTTTTACTGCTATCAATGCTTTAATCATTTATACATTGCAAGCTATGGGTAAAGGAGTAGAATCAGCAATATTAACAGTATGTAGACAAGGGTTATTAAATATTCCAATTTTATTTATTATGAATCATTTTGTAGGGTTATATGGAATGATCTGGGTACAACTTGTCATTGAATTAATAGTTCTTCCAATTGTAATTATTATGTATAGAAGAGTTTTAAAACAGATAAAGGTGTAAATCTATGAGGTTATTAGCTTCATGGATTTTTTTATGGTATTAGGATAAATCATTTTTATAAATTTAAGATAGCTTAATTAAAAACTTAAAAATCTTTATAAAGTATTAACATAATGTCGAAAATTTAATTTTAATTTTTACAATTTTCTTACAGAAAATCGGTATTTTTACAAAATTTCCAAATGATATACTTCTAGTGCTAGGAGGAAATATAACAAAATGAAAAACAAAATTTTAAAGGTAGGGATGTGTGCATTATTGGCTGCTAGTTTTTTAACTGGATGTGCTGAAGAAAGTACACAAACAGATGTAGATTTAAATTCAATGACAATTGAAGAAATTACTGAAAAAGCAAAAGAAGATGGAGAAATTAATTCAGTAGGTATGCCTGATACTTGGGCTAACTGGGTTGAAACTTGGACTGAAATTGAAGAACAGTATGGAATTAAACATTCAGATACTGATATGTCAAGTGCTGAAGAATTAGCTCTTTTTGCAAATGAGGCTAATGATGCAACAAAAGATATTGGTGATGTTGGTCAATCATTTGGACCAGTAGCTGAAGAACAAGGGGTAACATTACCATATAAAACATCTTATTGGGATTCTATTCCTGATTGGGCAAAAGATGATGATGGTGACTGGATTATTGGTTACTATGGAACAATTACATTTATAACTAATACTGATCTTGTAGAAAAAGCACCAACAAGCTGGCAAGATGTTTTAGAAGGGGACTATACATTAACTATCGGTGATGTTTCTGTTGCAACACAAGCACAAAGTGGATTGTTAAGTGCTGCAATCGCTTTTGGTGGTAGTGAAAGTGATATCCAGCCAGGATTAGATTTCTTTAAAACATTAGCAGAAGAGGGACGTTTAGACATGGGAGATACAAGCGTTGCTCGATTAGAAAAAGGTGAAATAGAAGTTGCTGTTCTTTGGGATTACAACTCTTTAGGATATCGTTCACAAATTATGCAAAATAATCCAAATGCTAATTTTGAAGTTTCTGTACCAACTGACGGAGCTATTCAAAGTGGATATTGTACAATTATTAATGCTTATACAAAAAGACCATATGCAGCAGCATTAGCAAGAGAATATATCTTATCAGATGAAGGACAAATCAATTTAGCTAAAGGATTTGCTCGTCCAATTCGTGATGATGTAGTATTACCAGATGATGTAAAATCTAATCTTTTACCAGATGATCAATATACAAACGCTCGTTTTATCGAAGACCAGGAAGCATGGGATCAGTCAGTTTCTGATTTAGCAACATCTTGGCAGGAAGAAGTGGTTGCTTATGCGCAATAAGACAGTATTTGTTTTATTAGATGGTTTACAAAGTGAATATGCAAAAGAACATTTAGGGTATTTAGAACATTTATGTGAAAAAAATAGGGCTGCAAAATATGAAGTACTAGGTGAATTACCTAGTTCTTCGCGCCCAATGTATGAAACTATATTTACTGGTGTACCAGTTTTTGAACATGGAATTACGAATAATGGGATATGTCGTCTTTCTAATCAAGAACATTTGTTTAAACTATTAAAAAAGGCCAATAAAAAAAGCCTTGCTTTAGCATATTATTGGATCAGTGAATTATATTTATCAGCACCCTTTGATAAAGAAAAAGATGTCTATCATGAAGATGAATTATCTTGTATTGATCGAGGGTTCTTTTATTATGGTGATACTTTCCCAGATGATCACTTATATTCACTTTCTTCAAGTTTAATGGTAAAAGAAGATTATGATTTTGTCTTTGTTCATCCAATGGGGATTGATGATGCTGGACATAAATTTGGCGCTGGTTCTAAAGAATATTCAGGCGCTGTTATTCAAAATGATAAACTATTATCAACATATATTCCTATGTGGTTAGATCAAGGTTATAACGTGGTTGTTGGAGCTGATCATGGTATGAGTGAAAATGGATATCATGGTGGAAACAGTGATATGCAACGAAAAACTGCTCTTTATATTATCGCTGATGAAGTTATTTCAGGGGTACATTCTAAAGAATTAACAACTATGGAATTTGCACCATTATTATGTTGTTTGTTAGGAATTAAGCCAGGTGAAAAAATGAAGTCACTGGAGGTGGAATTTAAAAATGAAAAAAATCAAAAATAAAGTATATTTATTAGCATTATTACCATTTTTTATCATGGTTTTGCTATTTGAAATATTACCTTTGATTAATATTGTAATCGAAAGTTTTTCTAAAACTGGAGGTGGCGGTTTTACATTAGAGCATTTCACTAGAATTTTTTCTACTCGCTTGTATCAACAGTCTATCTATAACAGTTTGTGGATTTCAATTTTTTCAGCAGTCTGTGGAATTATAATTGCTTTTTTAGGGGCAAAAGCAGCTAATAGTGCAAGTACAAAAATTCGTAATATTTTTACAAGTATCTTAAATATTACTAGTAATTTTGCTGGGGTTCCATTGGCATTTGCGTTTATGATTTTATTAGGTAATGTGGGAATTTTAACTTTAATTGGAAAAAATTATGGTATTGATTTTTTAGCAAACTATGATTTATATACAATTAATGGTTTATTACTTACATATATTTATTTCCAGATTCCTTTAGGAACACTATTAATGCTTCCAGCTTTTAGTGGTTTGAAAAAAGAATGGAAAGAAGCAGTAGGTTTGTTAGGAGGAAATAGTTTCCATTATTGGTTTAAAGTAGCAATTCCTTCTTTATTCCCAAGTATTTTAGGAACATTTTCGGTATTATTTGCCAATTCATTGGCAGCATATGGTACAGCGTATGCCTTATTGAGTAATAATATTTCTCTTTTACCAATTCGTATATCACAACAATTTGTTGGTGAAGTTGTCCAAAACCAGGAATTTGGGTGTGCTTTATCACTTGTGATGATGGCTTTAATGGTTATTTCTGTTCTTATTACTAATAAGTTACAGAAAAGATCAGGAGGTGCAAAATGAAAGTAAAAACACGTTTATGGGATGGTTTGATTTTATTAATTATTGCTTCATTTTTAATTATCCCATTAGCATTAACTTTCTTATATTCTGTTTTTACAGAATGGATGGATATTTTGCCAACCGGTTTTACACTAAGCTTTTATTCAGAGATTTTTTCAGATGGAGCATTTATTAATTCATTATTACGTTCGATCGTTATCTCTTTTGTACCGGTTTTAATTTGTACTATTGCAATACTTTTAGTTTTATATGTAATTACTTTATATATGCCTAAATTAGAAAAATATGTAGAAATTTTATGTAATATTCCTTATGCAATTCAAGGGGTTATTTTAGCTGTTGGGGTTATTTCGTTATATTCTGGTAGACCTGGATTTTTATCAAATCGTATTTTTCTATTAGTTGGAGCTTATTGTATTATTATTTTACCATATACATATAGAGGTCTAAAAAATACAATTGGTGCTTTGAATGTTAGATGTGTTATTGAAGCAGCCCAAGTATTAGGATGTTCTAAAATCCATGCCTTCTTTGCAATAGTTATTCCTCAAATGAAAAGAGGGATTATTTCTACAATGATGTTAGCTTTTACAATGTTGTTTGCTGATTTCGTTGTTGTTAATATGATTGCTGGAAGCGCATTTAGAACTGCGGGTATTTATTTGTATCAAACGATGTCTAAATCAGGACAATTATCAAGCGCAATCATTGTTATTTTATTTGTTACAACTTTGATTATTTCAACTTTAACACTGATTATTCAAAATAAAGCTGTCACAAAAAGGAGGAAAGCATAATGGCTTATATTGAATTTAAAGAAATTTGTAAAAGCTATGATGGTAAAAATCAAGTACTAAAAAGTATTAATTTAGATGTCGAAAAAGGTGAACTTGTTACTTTATTAGGTCCAAGTGGATGTGGTAAATCAACATTACTTCGTTCATTAGCTGGGTTAGAACAAATTAGTTCTGGTAGAATTATTTTAGATGGCGAAGATATTACTGATGTTCCAGTACAAAAGCGAGGAATTGGAATGGTTTTCCAACAATATTCTTTATTTCAAAATATGAATGTTGAAGATAATATTGCTTTTGGTTTAAAAATAGCAAAAATGGATAAAAAATTAATCCAGGAAAAAGTAAAAAATGCTATTGAAATGGTTGATTTAGTAGGAAAAGAAAAAAGCTATCCTAGTCAATTATCTGGGGGACAACAACAACGTGTTGCAATTGCTAGAGCTATTGTAATGGAACCAAAAGTATTATTATTAGATGAACCACTAAGTGCTATTGATGCTAAATTAAGACGTGAACTACAAGAAAAAATTAAAAGAGTTCAAAAAGAATTAAAAATTACAACAATTTTCGTTACTCATGACCAGGATGAAGCAATGATCATGTCTGATAAAATTCATTTAATGAATAATGGAGTTGTTGAACAAAGTGGTAATCCAGTACAATTATATACTCATCCAGTATCTAAATTTGCTGCTGAATTTATTGGTCATTATAATATTTTAGATAAAGATAAGCTAAAGACTCTTTTACCTTCAAAAGATTTCAATAATAATTTCTATGCTATTAGACCAGAAACAATTCATATTCAAACAGAACCAATTGAAGATAAAAACATGTATGTATTTGAAGCAATTGTCGATAATTATATTTCAAGGGGAAATGTTTTAAGATATACTTTACGCCATGAAGACGTATCATTTAAATCAGAGGTGCTTTTTAGAAGTTATACATTGTTTGATGAAGGTCAAAAAGTATATGTTGGTATTGAACCACATAATATTCTAGAAATTAGGGATTAAATGATAATATATACAGCTGTTTAATCAATGATTAAACAGCCTTTTAATCTTTAATAGACAATAGAAAAATAATATAATTCAGTTATAATATATACAAATAAAACGATAGGAAGTGATAAGATGATAAAACAAAATTTACATACTCATTCTATTTATTGTGATGGTAAAGATACAATTGAAGCAATGGCTTTAGAAGCAATAAATAAAGGATTCAATGTATTAGGTTTTTCAGGACATGGGAATTGTCGTAATGTTGATGATTATTCTATGGATGAAAACAATACTAAAAAATATATTGAAGATGTATTAGCAGTTAAAGAAAAATATCAAGATCAGATTAATATTTTTCTAGGGGTTGAACAAGATGTATTAGGACAACGTTTTAAAAAACATGATCCTTATGATTATATAATTGGCAGTGTTCATTTTGTTAAGGCTGGGGATAAATATTTAGCGGTTGATTTTAGTAGCGATGTTACTAAGGAGATTGTTGAATATTATGGTAGTTTTTTAAACTATGCTAAAAGCTATTTTGAAGAAGTTAAAAAGATAGCTAATATGGATGAAGTTGATATTGTCGGTCATGTTGATTTATTAACTAAGTTTAACGAAAATGAAGAATTTATTAAATTTGATGACCCAGATTATTTAAAATTAGCATATAACTGTATAGATCAATTACTTGCAAAAAATAAAATATTTGAAGTTAATACAGGAGCTATTGCTCGTGGTCAAAGAAAAACACCATATCCTCATAAAACATTGCTTAAATACATTTATGATCATGGTGGAAAGATTTGTTTAAATAGTGATTGTCATAATAAAGAGATGTTAGATTGTTATTATCAAGAATCTCTTGAGTTAATACAAAGTTGTGGTTTTACTACAATGATAGAATTAACAAAAGATGGTTTTGTAGAAAGGCCAGTTAGTGATTTTTTAAATATTTAAGATAATAGGGATTAAAAATAGCTATTATAAATTGTGAGATTTTAATTTATACTATGCTAAAAGCAGTTATAATTTTAAATCTCAGGATTTTTAGGTATCGAGTATAGGTAGAAATATAGTGACGCTTAGTTACTGATTTCTATCTTTTTTATTTATTTAAAGGTATTAAATATATTTATAACTTTTGTAGAAGTCGTATTCAATGGATTGATGTGTATAAAAGCTAATTTGATAAAAAGTTAATAATAAATGTAATTAATAATTATGATATAATTAAATTATTAAAAATATGGACATAAACTAATTAATCTATTTTTTATAAGCATAGATTAATCAGTTTATACTAATATTGAAATATCAGATTAGTAAATGTTGTTATACAAATAATGATAGAGGTGATTGTGTGAATATTGCTATTTTAGATGATGATATTGATTTTGTGAGAAAAATACAAAATGACATCAATGAATATTTTTCAATGATTGATGAGAAAATCAATATAATAACTTTAACCGAAAACTTTAAATTAATTAATAGTTTAATTATGGAACCACTTGATGTTATTTTTTTGGATATTGATTTAAAAGATGAATATGACGGTTTTAGTATAGCTAAAATTTTAAAAAAATCTTTTCCTAATATTATAATTATTTTTGTATCATCAAATAATGACTTTGTTTTTCCGGCATTATCAATTGATTTCTTTCAATTTATTAGAAAAAATTCGTATGATGAAGATATACCGCTTGTATTTTCACAATTAAAAGAATTTTATATTCAAAATTGTAAAAAGATAATATTAGAAGTAAATAAAAGGAAGGTATTGATAAAATTAAATGAAATAATTTATATCATGTCAATTGGGCATGAATTATTTATAAAAACTATCTCAAAAGAATATACAATATCAAGTTCGCTAGTTAAATTTATGAAAAAAATAGATTTTAAATATTTAGTTCAAATACAGCGTAACTTAGTGATTAATCTTTATTTTGCAGAGGATGTTTTAAGGACAAATGTTATTTTATTTGATAATACAAAGTATAAAGTAGGTAGAAAATATCAGGACAATTTATCAAGAGTATATGAGGAATTTTTATTAAGATGATTATATTTGATTTAATAATGACATTAATTGAAAGTTTTTTTATTTCTGTTTTTAATAGTAATATTTTTAAAATTAAAAACATAAGCTATATTTTGTTGTCAACAATTTGTATATTTATAGAAACTACCTTTTTTAATGATTTTATATTAAATAATTTATTGTTATTAATATTAATTATATTGACTTGCTTTTTTTTAACAGTTTTTTATAAAAGAAAAGTTTATTCATATTATTATTTAATACCTAGCATTGCTATGGCAATATTGCTACTATCCAATACTATAGCATTATTTATAACATCTTTTATATATGGATTAGATGTTGCTGATGTATCAAATTCGATTAATGCTATAATTATGTTATCGTTATTATCAAGGGTTATTTTTGGAGCAATTTTATTTATATTCTATAGATATCAAAAAACTGTTAATGAAAATGATATGTTAAAACAAATAAATTGGATTCCACTTTTAGCATTTTCTGTGTCTTTGTTAGGTGCATTTACTACTTTATACGAATCAATATTTTATCAAATAATAGATCACGCCACTGTAAAGTTATTATTATTTGAATTTTTAATTTTAACAATTTCTTCTTTTGCTGTTCTTTATAATGTAATTAATAGTTACAGATTAAACCAAAAAATGAAAAATGAATTTTTGAAAATTAAATTTTCAAAGGAAATATATAGTCAGACAAATAAATTGTCATATCAAATATTAAAAGATAAACATTATATTTCTTATGTGTTAATAACTGTTTATAATTATTTGAAGAAAAATGATGTTGATAATGCTTTAGCACAATTAAATAAGTCTATATCTCATATAAAACACAGTGAAATATCATACACTACTAATATCCCTGTTTTTGATTATTATATAGTTAACACCATAAATTCTTGTAAACGTAATGGGTATGTTATAAAAACTGTTATCTCATTAAATAATACATCTATTTTAGAAAAATGGGAAATTATTGAAATTATTAAAGATTTGCTAGATTATACTATTGAATATACTAAAAATGAAAAAAGATTTCATATTCAAATTTATGATAAAAATAGATATTTGGTTGTTAAATTTATTGTTCCAAAAAATGATGATGATTTTGTCTTTTTAAATTTCAATGATGAGTTAGTTAAAATATACGATCAATATAATCAGGATAATAATATAATAATAAAAGTACTTTTTGGAAATTCGTATTCTTAATTATTTATAAATAATATTTAATCTTTTAAATTTAATATTTTAGTATTGATATATAATTAATTTGAATTTGAAGAAAACTTTCATTGTTATTTTAAAATCAAATGGCGTTGTGCTTTAAATAGTTAGGAGGAAAGCGTAATTAAGCTTTCTTTTTATTTATGTAATTATTTATTTATCGTTTTATATTGTAACAATATGTCTACTATTATTTTATTAACTTGATTATTTTTAATCAGTCAATTTAATATTTTTCAAACTGCATAAAATGGTTTCTTGATAAGAAAATGAATGATAATGAATATGAATTTGAGGATAGATTTTATAAATATTTATATATTTAAATAGTTGAAATAAATTCTTCTTATTATATAACAAATTGCTATGTTTATAGTCAGTAGATGCACTATATGAAGAAAAAGTGTTTTATATGCTAAGAAATATTTATTTAAACTAAAAGCATGATATAATAATTATAAATATTATATTTATTAATTTGAATTAATTAATACTTTTATTGTTATTAGAAGGGGATGATTTTATGGATGTATTTAGCTTTGCTAAAAAGATGTTGAAAAGGGAATTTAATAAATGTATTAGTTATTCAATTGTTTTACTGGTAGCTTTGATTATTAGTTTTATATTTACTGATTTTATTGATAATCCATTATTAATTGAAAATGATCCGGTTATTGGTGCGGGTACTTTTAGAGAAATGAGTATTCCGCTTTCTAAAGGATTACCATTTATTGTAATTGCATTATGCTGGGTTATGATTTTATATGCTAGTAATTACTATCTTAGCAGCCAAACCGATTCATTTGCACTGCTGTTAATTTCTGGTGGGAATATCATCGATGTTGCTAAATTTGTTTTGTGGCAGGTTGCAATCATGTTTATTGGTATTGTGCCTGTAGCCTTGCTTTTAGGAACCGGAATTTTAAAACTAATATATATGTTTATGTTTTCATATCTAGGAATAGATGTAGTTTATAAAATACCAATTACTACTTATATCAATGTGTTATTGTCATTAGTACCGATTTTAATGGCTATCTGTGTAGCAGTTGCGGGATTTTCACATCGTAATACTTTGCAGGTATTGTTAGGTAGAGCAGAAGCAAATAAAAAAGTGAAGATCAAGAAACATAATAAAAGTTCATTGATTTATATTGTCATCTATCTCTGGTCAATATCACTTGTTTTCTTCCAAAAACATCAGTTAACGGCATATATTTTTCCAGCGGCTGTTGGGGTAATAAGTATATATGGTTTATTTAAACGGACAATACCAAAAATTATCCAAATGTGGAAAAATAAAGGCGGGTTAGAAAAAGAACATCTATATATATCATTATCAAACTATGTTGTTTCTTTACAGGGGACAATTATATTTTCAATGCTAATGCTTGTTTTAGTATGTGGCCTGATACCAGTACTGATAAGTCAGGATAAAATTACAAATGAATATATTACAGGATTAATAAGCTATATAGTAATGGCGATATTAATTGTAGTAGGTATTGTCTATAAATTTATTGATAATATGATGATTAGAAAAAATGAATTTGTCTGTTTAAACAGGATCGGTTATACCAAAAAAGAAATAAAAAAGATTATTCGTCAGGAAGTAATAATATATTATTGTACAATCATATTTTTACCATTGCCGTTAGTCTTATCAATTGGCATAAGGTATATAATGAATAATGATTTAACTGTTTTAAAGCTAATGATTTTAATTGCAATATATATCATACCGATCATACTATCGATATTTGTAACATATAATCTGTATTTAAAATTTATGATTAAAAAGGAGAATCAGGCAGTATGAAAAAAGTATTATTAGAAGCAAAAAATATAAGCAAGATATATGATCTTGATACTAAAAATCCTTTTACAGCAATGAAAGATATTTCATTAACAGTTTATGAGGGAGATTTTATATGTGTTATGGGACCTTCTGGTTCTGGGAAATCAACATTGATAAATAATATTTCTACAATCGATATTCCAACCAAGGGACAGGTATATATTGATGGCAATGAAATAAATAGTATGAGTGAAAAAGAGATAGGAAATTTCCGGTTTCAAAAATTAGGGTTCATCTTTCAAAATTACAGCCTGTTACAGTCTTTGACAATTTATGAAAATATTGCTGCTCCTTTATCATTACAAAAAAATAAAACACCAGATATGAAAAAGAAAGTAGAAGATATGGCAAAGCTATTAAATATCAGTAAGTTACTCGATAAGTTTCCTGATGAATGTTCAGGAGGGGAAAAACAAAGAGCTGCAATCTGCAGAGCACTGGTTACTGATCCTAAGCTGATAATTGCCGATGAACCAACAGGGAATCTTGATAGCAAAAATTCTCATGAATTATTGCAGATATTAAGAAAAATGAATCAAGAGCAGTCAAAAACAATTGTAATGGTTACACATGATCCTCAAATTGCTTCATATTCATCGAAGTTAATATATATAACTGATGGAAAAATAGTTAAAGAGTTAGAAAAAAATAATATGAATCAAAAAGAATATTTTTATGAAATAATCAATATAACTTCAAAAGGTGCTCAGATGCTTTTTACTGATTAAAAAGATAAAATTTTGTATTAAAAATGTGGATTTAATTATCCACATTTTTAATAGCGGTTAAATAAAATAATTAATCTTTAAGTATTTTGTTTATTGTTATGATATGGTTTTGAGGATTGATTAAAGCATCTTCACAGTGACCTTTATTTTTTAAGAGTATTGTATTGGTATTAAGATAGTGTTTTTTTAAATATTTAGCAACTTTTTTAAATAATATTTCATTTATAGTAGAGCCATATAAATAATATATTTTAGTATTAGGAGTATCAATATCATTGCGTAATTTAAATTTTCCCACTTCTTTTATATAATTTATAATTGTTGTATTAGAAATATGATCTATTAGTTGTAAAAACAGATCAAGTTTATCGATTGTTATTATTGTATTAATAGCCTGATTTATTGTTTTTTCATCACGAATTTTAACTTTATGAGTAATTGATAAATACTGTTTTGTTAAAATATTTATTAATACTTTTCCAAAAGGAAGAAGCGGTGAACTTTCCAAAATCAGTTTTGTTATCTCAATATTCTGGTTTTGCCATATATAGCTAGCAACAATACCACCCATACTCATCCCATAAATTGCATATACTTTATTGCCATATTTAGTTATATAATAGCTTTCTAATTCTTTTACACATCTTTCAAATGAAATAAAATCTTCTTTATCATCAACATTGTGACCAGTTAATATTGGAACAATTAAACAATAATCTTTTTTATAAAAATCGATATAATCTTGCCATACCTGATACGGACTTTCAAAACCATGAATTAGAATTATTTTGTCATTACTTGGATTACCATATTCTAAAATTTTCATTATTTTTTACCCTTGTTTAATTGAAACTATTCTAATCGCTGCTGCCATACCACCATCACCATATGAAGGACTTTCAATAAATTTTGTTGCTTCTTTGCTTAAAGATTGGTTAGTATTTATTGAATGAATTATTTCATTTTCCCAACCATTAAGTCTAGCCATTGATATTGACTCAATACCAAGTATTGCATCAGTAAGATGTTTTTGATAAGATTCAAAATGTTTTTCAATAATAAAACGCATTAATTCAAGTCTTTTTGACATACTTTTAATATTAAATGAAGCTGGAGCAGTACGATAATCAATTAATGCTTGTTCAACGATACCAATATTTGCCTCTGGTATACATTCAAGCATGCTTAAAAAGAATTCCCAGTCTTCAAATCCAGAACGCATCGATTCATCATAGCCACCACATTGTTGCCAAATATCACGGCGAAGAATATGAGTGGCAGGACAGCAATTTCGTGAAAGAAATGGGATTATATTACCGCCAGATGGACAGACTGTTGCAACAAGAGTACCAAATGTTTTCATCCATGATGATGCTGCGACCATTGATGGATCATTATGGAATAATTGACTAACTTGTTCAATATATGATGGTTCTAATTGATCATCACCATCAAGCACTAAAACTAATGGTGCTTTTGTTTGGCTAATACCGGCATTTCTAGCAACAGATACTCCTCGATTAGGTTGTTTTATTACAAGTATTGGAATCGTGATAGCAGGATTGGTTTTTATATTATCTAAGATATTAAGTGATTGTTTATCGGTAGAACCATCATCAACAATAATAATTCTTTTAGGTGGAATAGTTTGTTTACACAATGATTGAACTGCTTCTAAAATCATTGAACCTTGATTAAAACTTGTAATAACGGCCTCGATATTTGTTTCCATAAAAATTTCCTCCTTTAATTTACCTAATTAAATTATCTTATTTTTATTGTTTTTTTACAATCTAAAATAATAATTTATAAAAATATTTGGTTTAATAATCAAAAAAAGAGTTTTTATTTTGAAAACTTTTGAAAATGGCGATTTGTTTATAATACATAAATTATTTCAACTCTTATTAAATTTATTGTAGCTAAAGAAATAGTATCGATTTTTATTGTAAAGTATCGTTATTTTCATGTACCTATTATTTTAAATGAAAATGATTTATATAGATTTGGTTTTAAAGGTTTTTTAAGGATTTATATTTACCAAGTACTTTGACCATAGAGTTACAAGGTAATCAGTTTGTAGAATATACTGTGTAGATTTTTAATATTTTTTAAACAATTCTTTTAAAATAAACAAATATTTTATTTAAAGAGGAGGTAATTAAATGTTAATAAGAGTAGTTATTGTAGTAATTGTAACAATAGCGTTAATTGGTACTGGTTTGTTGGCTAGAAAAAAAGTTTAAAGATGGAGGAGCAAAGATGATTAAAAAAGTTGTAGCTATAGCAGCTGTAGTAGTAAGTGTTGCTGGAGCGGGTTTATTTATTAAATATAAAAATAAATATTAATGATGAATAATAAGGGATACTATGCATCATTAGTTTCTCTTTTATTTTATCTTTTGTAAAACTACACATTTATATAAATTCGTTGTAAAATAAGTGTATATAACAAAGGAGGATGCGTTATGAATAATTTTAGTGAAGATTTAAGAAAGTTATTATTAGTAGGAATTGGTGCAGTTGCCATAACTGCTGAAAAGTCTAAAGAAGTTGTTGAAGATTTAGTAAAAAAAGGTGAATTAACGGTTGAACAAGGAAAAGTTTTAAATGAAGAACTTAAACATAATGTTGCTGAAAAGCTTAGACAACCTGTAAGTGTAGAAACAGTTGAACAAGATTTACAAAAGATGGACGTAGATGACTTAGAAAAATTAAAACAAAAAATAGAAGAATTACAAAAATCAAAGAATGAATCAAAATAATAGTTTGAGTACGAAACGGCGTCTAGCACAGATTCTGGCAATACTGAGAAAACATCATATAACAAAAGGAATTGATCCGGTAAAGTTTAGAATGATTTTAGAGGATCTGGGACCAACATTTGTTAAGATTGGTCAAATAATGGCTTCTCGACAAGATATGTTTTCTCAGCGTTATTGTCGAGAATTGGTGAAATTAAGAGATAATGTTGCTCCAATGAGTTTAGATGTAGTAAAGAGGGTCATTGAAAATGAATATCAAGAAGATCTAAAACAGGTTTTTATTGATTTTGATGTTAATCCTTTAGGAAGTGCTTCGATTGCTCAGGTTCATAAAGCAACATTAAAAGATGGACGTCAGATTGTAGTAAAAGTTCAACGTCCTGGTATTTATGAGATGATGGAAAGAGATATTTCTTTGATCCGTCGTGCAGTAAAGATTTTAAAGTTAAATGATGTTTTAGGTAGTGTTGTTGATTTAAATATCGTTTTAGATGAATTTTGGCATACTGCCAAAGAAGAAATGGATTTTTTAAATGAAGCCAGTTTTGCTAAAAGATTTGCGCATTTTCATCAAGACATTAATTACATAGCAGCTCCAGAAATTATTGATGAGTATAGTACTAGTAAAGTACTTGTGATGGAATATATTGATGGTTATGAAATTGATGATCGAATCACATTAAAAGATGCTGGTTATGATTTAAAAGAAATTGCCGCAAAATTAGCAGAAAATTATATTAAACAAATTGTAGATGATGGTTTTTTTCATGCTGATCCTCATCCTGGTAATTTAAGGATTCGTGATGGAAAGATCGTTTGGATCGACTTTGGGATGATGGGTATTTTAAATCGCTGTGATAAAGATTTGTTGAAAGACGCAGTTTTAGCTATTGGGCAAAATGATACGCAAAAACTTGTTGATGTAATTTTGACATTAGGCAAGCATGATAATCGTATTGATTATGCTTTATTTTATGATAATATTGAAACATTTATGAAGCACTATGTAACAATGGACTTAACAGATATTAACCTAGGAGATGTGGTTCAGGAAATTTTTATGATTGCTCATAAACACCGCATTTCAATGCCAAAAGGTGTTAGCATGTTAGCACGAGGGTTGGTAACTATCGAAAGTACAGTAATGTTAGTAGATCCTCATATTAGCATTATTGAAATTGCTGCTAATCATGTTGCTAGTCATATGTCAAAAGAGTTTGATGCTAAAAAAGAATTAACAAACTCAGCTAAAAAGGTATATGATGCTAGTCAAAATATATTAAATCTTCCCGTTCAGCTTTCAGAAGTTATTCGAATGATAATGAAAGGAAGATTAAAGGTTAATTTAGATATTATGGAATCAAGCGTTCCTATGAAAGCGATAAATCATATGGTCAATAAATTAATTGTAGGAATTATCAGTGCTGGATTATTGATGGCAAGCAGTTTGCTTTGTACAACCCAAATGACTCCTAAAGTTTTTGGAATACCAGCTTTAGGTTTTATTGGCTTTATGACAGCGGTAGGATTAGGAATATGGCTATTATTTACTGTTTTAAAAGAAAGAAGAAAAAATAAATAATATTTGATTGCTATAAATTCTAACTAGAGTTTATAGCATTATTTATATGAATAATATGCGTGATTTTTGTATTTTATGCAGATTCTATTCAATATATATCTCTTTTCATTTATAATATAAGTAACAAAGATAATATTGATCCAATAAGATACATAATAATTTTGATTTCTATATGAGGGGAAAATCTTATAAAATCATTATCAATATGTATTAAATATTTCTAGTTTGTTTACTAAAATAAAAACAATAAATTGTGGATGTTATTTTAAAGGTACATTAAGGGATATAATAGCTGTATCATTTATAGCATTTTAAATTAAATAAAATTAATCAAAACGTTGGACTGTAACAAAATATAATAATCAGGATATTATTAAAACATTTTATAGGTACAATAATAAAATAATTTTATAGCTAAAAGGAAATTTGTTGGATCAAACCTCAAATTTCCTTTTGCTTTTTATAGGGAGGGAGAAGAATGCGATTAGATAATATCAACAAAACATATCATAATAAATTAAATGACGTTCATGTTTTAAAAGATTTAAATTTTACTTTAAATACTGTTGGTTTGACATTTATTATCGGTAAAAGCGGCAGTGGTAAAACAACATTATTAAATATCTTAGCTGGACGTGATCATGATTATACCGGTACTATGATATTAGATGGAAATGTTGAATATGTTGAACAGGAATATAATCTGATGGAGAGTTTAAGTGTTTTTGATAATCTGTTTATGCTGTGCAAAGATAAAAAAATGATAGACTTGAAATTAAAACAGTTTGGCTTGTTTGAACATAAGGATAAAAAAGTAAAAAAATT
>NZ_NFKR01000026.1 GCF_002160495.1 Erysipelatoclostridium sp. An173
ACAGTCACTGTAATTGGTAATACAGCTTTTGGTTATTCAAGCAATCTGTCTCAGGTGGAGTTTGGAGAAAATGTAGAAGAAATAGGAGACCATGCATTCAGAAAATGTGGCAAGATCACAAAAATAGAATTAAAGGATAAGGTAACAAAGATAGGTGTAGCATCATTTGCAGAATGTACAGAGCTATCTGATGTGAAGTTACCGAAATCATTAGAAGTAATGTATGCACACGCATTTTATAACTGTGATAAGATAACAGAAATTGAGATACCAAAAAGTTTAGTTAAAACAGAGACGGCATATATCTATGAATATGCTGGTGGTCATGTGCACGGTCCATTCTATGGATGCGATGGATTAAAAAACATAACATTTGAAAAAGGAATTACGACAATAGCGAAAGGATTGTTTGCTAATTGTCCTGCTATTACAGAGATTACAATTCCAGAAACAATTATTGAAATTTGTGATTATGCATTTGAAAACTGTGATAATTTATTAGTGTTAGATATACCTGATAATGTGGAAAAATTTGATATTAGTGCAGTAGAAAATTGTGACAACATAACTGTAATTTGTAATTACGGTAGCCCGTTTCATATTTCGACGATAGAAAATAATGTATCAGTAAAATTGAAAACTTATAAGTATGACGATTATAGTGATTTAGCTATAGAAAGTGATTGTAATTATGCTGTTGATTATAATGCCCTTAATGTTAATGGGTGTGTTAAAGTTAATGTTGATTATAATATTAAAGAGGATATATTTTTAGATTCTAAAAATCGAATGATAATCTTTTATATTCCAGAAAACTCTCGTATTTATGAAGAACAAATTAGAGTAAATGGTGAATTTTGTTATGACTATACAATTGATGGGAGAAAGTTGATAATAGATGTTACTGAGGCTAATGGTGATATTAGTTTTGGATTTGCTCCTAATTCGGTTGAAAGTCTTTCAACAGCAGCTATATATCAATATCAATTAGATGGAAAGGTTCAGAAAGAATTATTAGGCTTTGATAATAGTTCAAGGTCGTTGCTAACCATCGAAACTAATACAACAACATCTAAACCTAGTATTATGGTTCAAGGTCTTGGAAGTACATCTATCCCGGTTGATTTATATATTGATGATGAATTCCAAACGACTGTAACAACATTAAAAACGGGAAAGTATCAAGCTGAGTTGTCTTTACCAAGTGTCGAAAATGGTAAAAATTATACTATTAAGGCAGTAAATGCTAATGATGAGACACAAACAACAGAAGTTAATGTTTTGTATACTACTGCTATTCCTGAAATGACAGAATTCAAACTATATTATAATAATCATAGTGATACTATGATTGATCTAATGAATGCAAAGTCAAGTCCACGTATTTCGTTTAATCCAGAAATACCATTTACTTTTGTTACTGATTTTACAAATGATGAAACAATTAATAATGTATATATTGTAAGTACTCGTAATAATGAACGAAAAATAATAGAGGCTGAATATAATGAAAATACAGGTCAATATATAGCTAGTGGATATTTTGATGAAAGTAATCATTCATATGTCCCTGGAAAATTATCTGTTGAATATAATGTGAAACAGGAAGAAGTTAAAGTTGGTCAAGAATTTGATTGGGAAGCAAGATATACTGAAACAAGTGATGATTTGAAAAAAACACAAGTATCAATGATTGAAAATAGTGGCAATAATACATCTTATCGCTTTGATTTTTCGGATGTGTCTGCCGATTTGGCGGGAGTATCAATTGATATGGCTATTTCTCAATTAGATGCTGCAGATGGTACCGACGTAGGAGAATGGTTGGGTATTTTTAAAGATACATTTGATGTCTCGGCAATGCTTATACCAGGTCTCGATGATTCAAAATACTTATTTGCATCTGATCGTAGTTCAACAGAAGCGGTAATTATAATTGCTAAGGAAGGATTAGAGCTTGTAGATGGAGCTGTAAAACTTACATTGAAATTAAATCCGACAGGGTCTTATACTAAATTAAGCGATTTATCACCATATTTAGGTGTACTAGCAAAAGGTGCTTCTACTGCCAGTGAAATTTATGATTTTTATCAAGATAAAGAAGCTTTAATTAACGAAATATATCAGACTCCTGGTATTACAGATAAAAGTGAGGCTGTTAGAAGAGCTGAGGCCTTGTTTGAAGATCAAAAAAACTATACTATTATGATGGCTTTGCTACCTTTATTGGCAGCTTCGTTTGGAGTTACTGCTCCTGTGGCTTTAGTTTTTTCTGGTATGCTCGAAATGATAGGATCAACTTCTACATATTTCTGGGAAATGCGAACTTATTGTATTAAAAATGGTTATGATATTTATGGAATAGATTGGAAAATTGATCCGAGTGGTTATGTTTATGAAGCTGTAGAAAATAATCGTCTTGAAGGAGTAAAAACAACAGCGTATTATAAGGAAAATTTAGAAGATACTGAAGCGATTTTGTGGGATGCTTCTGAATACGAACAAATGAATCCTTTGTATACTGATTCTGAAGGTAGATATGCTTGGGATGTGCCAGAAGGATATTGGCAAGTTAAATACGAAAAGGAAGGCTATGAGACAGTATATAGTGAATGGTTACCAGTTCCACCACCACAAACTGAAGTAAATATTGGAATGATTTCTAAGGAAAAACCTATGGTTGAAAATATTAGTGTTTATGCAGATTATGTTAATATAGTATTTTCAAAATATATGAAGCCTGAAACTATTTCATCGATAAAAATTACTGATGATAAGGGTAATAATATTCCTTATATTTTGGAATATGACCAAAGTAAGGTTAATCCAGAGGGTGTCAATTATGCTAAAGAGTATGTTTTGCGCTTTACTAATAATCAGTTATTAACCCCTGGAAGTACATGTAATATTGCAATGGATGAAACACTTCGTAGTTATGCAGATATATCTATTGATAGTTATAATCAAATATTACTGGTTAATAAAAATACAGAAATTGTTACTACTGATAATGTGGATATAAAAATGGGAGATAGTATTTTTGTACCTGTACAAGTAATTAATTTGACAGATGATTACTCTATATCGGTTTCGTCTGATTCAGATGAAATAGTATCAATTTCTAATGTTAGTATAGATGGATTTACAATAAATGCTAATATGTATGGAAAAGTTGATATTACTATAACTATTCCAGAAACTGAATTACGAAAAGTAATAACTGTTTTTGTTGGTAAAGTAACAGAAGATGTAAATATTCTTCCTACAATAGTGATTGACCAATCTGCTTATATATTAAACGTCAATGATACAATTGAAATTACGCCAAAAGTATATCCAAAAGCTAATGTTAGTGGAAAATGGAGTATATTAAGTGGTGAAAAAATTATTTCAATTAATGGGAATAATATCAAAGCTAATAAAGCAGGTGAAGCGGTTATTAGATATACATTAGATGAGTATGAAGACATATATGTTGATTGTAAAATAATCGTTAAATCAGAATATTTGTTAGGTGATGTCAATAATGACAATTTAATTAATTATAGCGATGCAGTTATATTGTTGCAAGCAGATAGTAAATTGATTGAATTAACGGAATTACAAAAATCAGTAGCCGATGTTAATAAAGATAAGATAGTTGATTATAATGATGCAGTGCAAATTTTAAGATATGATGCAGGAATAATTACTGGTTTTGAATAAATAACTTAGAATCCGCTGATTTTTTAGTGGATTCTATTTTTAGCATAGTATGACATAATAGTCAAAATATTATATGTTTTTTGATTAAATAATAAAATCTAATCAAAAAGGAGAAAGATAAAATGGGAAAAATATTAAAAAAAATATTGATTTATTTAGTTTCGATATTTTGTATATTAACATCTGTTACATTACATGCTAGTTATGTTTATGCAGAAAATAGTGATAAATCTAAATGGCAAAGTTGTACAGTTTATAATGGAGATAATATCGATGATCAAAATTATTATACTTGGGCTAGTACCATTAAATCATATTTAACGGAAACAAGTGATGGTAATTTGATGCGTGTTCAGGCATTAAGTGATGGAAGGGTACTTGTAGAATACTATACTAATGATTATCAACTTATAAATAGTAAAATTATTGATGAGAGGTTGTTATCTATTTTTGGTGGATTTTATGAAACTTCAAGTAATTATTATATTGTTTCTGGTCAATTAAATCGGCAAGAAGATAATGATTTAGAAGTTTTTCGTATTAATAAATATGATAAAAACTGGAATTATATTGATTCGGCGAGTTTGAGTAACTGTAATACTACCGTTCCTTTTAGAGCTGGTACTGTAAGAATGGATGATTATGAAGATTATCTATTTATTAGGACTAGCCATGAAATGTATGCATCTAGTGACGGCTTAAATCATCAATCAAATTATACGATTGTAGTAAAAATGTCTGATATGACAGTATCTGATGCATATTCACAATTTGAAAGTATGTCGTATGTTAGCCATTCATTTAATCAGTTTATTAAAGTTACAGAAGATGGTGTTATTGCATCAGTTGATCATGGTGATGGTTTTCCTCGATGTATCGTATTAAACGAGCATCCTTACAGCTATACTGAAGTATATAAGTTTGAAGGGGAATTAGGACAAAATACAACTGGAGCTTCTGTTGGTGGTTTTGAAATATCGGATTCCAATTATTTGATTGCAGGCAATTCAGTTATTCAAGATGAAAGTTTTATTTCAAGAACAACAAGAAATATCTATGTATGGGTAGTTAATCAAAATAATAAAGAAATTACAACTAAACAGATTACTAACTATGATGAAGGTGATGGAACAACATCAACACCTCATTTAGTGAAAATTAATAATAATCAATTTATGTTATTATGGACAAGAAATGATACTATTTATTATGTTCAAATAGATAGTAATGGTAATATGATAAGTGATATCTATCAATTATGTGGTGGTTTATCTGATTGTTCACCAGTGGTAATAGAAAATAAAATTGTTTGGTATACATGGGACGAAAATATTATAAATTTTTATGAAATTAATTTGTCAGATTTAAGTACTGCTTCTACTAAAGAGATAATTAATGGCCATGAATTTGAGCTTAATGGAGTTATTAATAGTGCAGAAGGAACAGTTGAAAATGAATGTATACATTGTGGTTTGATAGAATATCTAACTTATATACAATCTATGTCGGTGTATTGGAATGATACCGGATATGGAAGTTACTATAGTTATGTTATAGACGAAGTTGATGTAGGGGCGAATAGTTATTGTTTAATAGACTTTTCTCCTAGAGATAACGATGATAAGTTTGAAATAATAATTGATGATCCAACTGTTTTATCTTGGACTGCAAGCAATGCTTATAACTACAGTGGATATTTTACAGGGTTAAAAGCAGGGAGTACTAAAGTTGTTATTAGGTCAAAATTAAATCCTAGTTTAAGTAAAACTTATAATTTCACTGTTTATGGACCGTTAGAAATATTATCATTTACAGCTGAAAAAAAAGAAAATAAAGTAAATTTATCTGTTGAAGCAACTGGAGGAAAAAGTGACTTAAACTATAGATTTTATCAACTAAACAGTGATGGAAAAAAAGAAATCATTTATGAAGGTGATAATTCGAATTGTTTATGGATTCCTCAGGTAGCTGGTGTAAATACCTTATATGTTGATGTATATGATGGAACAAATACTGTAACAAAATCACTAGATTATATAGTTAGTGATGAAGATATAAAGCAACTATTAGGTGATATTAATCAAGATAAAACAATTAACTATAATGATGCTGTAATGATATTACAAGCAGATAGTAAGTTGATTGAATTAACAGAATTACAAAAATTAGCAGCTGATGTAAATGGTGATGATATTATTGATTATAATGATGCAGTACAAATTTTAAAATATGATGCTGGATTGATTAAAGAATTTATATAGAATACAAAGCCCACTAATGTATAGTGGGTTTTTAAATAATAATGAGTGACACAGTTTTTAGAACATCTATTATTATATTTTTTTTAGTAATAAAATTAATTTCAAGGAGGTTGAAGATATGCTGAAAAAAATAAGTGTAATAATACTAACTTATATGTTAGTACTAAGCGGGGTTATAGTAAATGTATCAGCAAGTGAGGGAAGTGAATTTTCTTATTGGTTAAATGGTGATGGAATAATGGTTACTGGCTACAAAGGGACTAATCCGGACGTTTCAATTCCTGAGTCTATAGATGGTAAGACGGTAAATAAAATATCTTATTTTACATGTCAAAATTTAGATATGATTAATACACTTACTATACCTAGCAGTGTAACACAAATTGATGGTGGAATACCTTTAGGTGTAAATAAAATCGAAGTAGCACCTGGTAACAGTCACTATGTCGTTGAGGACGGTGTTTTGTATAGTAGTCAATACGATGTTTTGATAAAGTGTACAAAAGAAGTAGAAAATTTAGTGATTAGAGAAGAAGTTACTCAATTAGCAAATGATTGTTTTTTTGATAGTAATATAGTTAATTTGACTATTCCAGAAACAGTAACTGGGACAGAAAATTTATCAATTGATAAGTTACCTTTATTAAAAAGTGTAAAAATATATGCAAATTATAATTATGTTAGTTTTTACGATTGTCCTTTATTAGAAAGTATATATTTACCAAAGACAGTAGAACGTTTAAACAATATGTATACATATAATATTTTTTCTGGCAATTGTAAGGCGATTAAAGAAGTAATTATTGATGAAGCAAATGAAAATTATTATAGCAATGATGGAATTGTTTATCAAAATGATAGAATGGCTTATTATCCACCAGGAAAAACTAATGAAATTTATAATATCCCTGAAAATATCACTAGTTTAATAGGGTATTTAGAGAATGAATATTTGAAAGAGATTGTTTTTTCATCAGGATTAAATGATATAAGTGTTAATTGTTTAATAGATTGTCCATCTTTAAATAAAATTACAATTAATGAAAATAATTCAACTTTTAAATTTGAAAATGATGTTCTTTATAAAGGGAGTAAGTTAATATATTGTTTAGCTAATACAAGTGGTAATAAAATTGTAGTCAATAACGATGTTGTTCAAATTGGTGATAAAGCTTTTAGCTACAATAGTAATGTTGAAGAAATTGTTCTTCCTGAAAATTTAGAATCGATTGGCAATAGCGCTTTTATAGATTGTGTTAATTTAAAAACTATTAATATACCTAAGAATATCTCTACTTTGCACGAATCAAGAGTTGGTACAGGTCAATATTATGATAGTACAAATTATGTATTTGAAGGGTGTAATTCAATAACTAATATAACAGTAGATCCAGCAAATGATTATTATGTTATCGAAAATGGTGGTTTATATACCAAAGATTATAATGTTTTATTAAAATTTTTTGATAGAACAACTGCGAATGTTGAAATTAATGAAAATACCCAGTGCATCGAAATAGAAGCGTTTAGAGCATGTGAAAACATTGAAAGTGTAAATTTAAAAAATGTTACGGATATATTATATTTTTCATTTGCTGAGTGTACTAATTTAGAGAATATAATTTATCCTAACGTAAATAATTTTGGATTTGGTAATAACTTTAATGGTTGTTCTTCTTTAGAAAGTGTTCAGTTACCAGATAGTTATACAAATGGTGATACTCTTTTTGCTATATTTAATAATTGCGAATCGTTAAAAGATATAGATTTGAATAGTTTAGAAAATTATTATGAAAGAAGTATTTTTGATAACTGTCCTTTAGTAAAGAAAATGGTTTTACCAAAGAGTATCAATTACATGATGTTAAAAGATAATTCTGGTATTGTTTATTACGTATATGATAATTCATATGCTAAAGAGAATATAGAGAAGATAAATGCTCAAATTGAGGATGGAACGTATTGGGAAGGAGTGGAACCTTTTAAATATAAGGTTATCAATGAATTAAATGATGGCACTATTGGCATTATTGTTGACACACAAAAAAATGACAATACTAATGAAAATACCATTTTAACTACTAGTCAGATAGAATCAGGAAAAGATTTTGATTTGGTATCTGATACATTTAATAATTTTGTTATGTATGATATTGCTTTGACTAATAATGGACAAAGTGTTGCGATTGATGAAGAATGTGAGGTAAAAATACCAATATCTAAAGAAATGGATATTGATAATTGTAAAGTTTACTATTTAGATGAAAATAATCAATATGTTGATATGAATGCTAAATATGAAGATGGTTGTATGGTGTTTAAAACAGTATATTTTGGTGAATATATTATTACAGATAGTGAATTTATATCAATAGGAGATATAAATGATGATGGTTTAGTTAGCTATAATGACGCTGTATTAGTTTTACAAGCTGATAGTAAATTAATTGAGCTAACAGAAACTCAAAGAAAAGCAGCAGATGTAAATCAAGATGGTATTGTAAATTATAATGACGCAGTACAGATTTTAAGAAAAGACGCTGGATTAATAACTGATTTTTAGAAATAATGAGCTACTAGCAAATGACTAGTAGCTTTCATTTTATATGTCACATTTTAAAGAACACATATAACTTGAGGATAACTATTTCTATAATTAGAAAAGGAGGGCGTATTATGAAAAAGAAATTTTTGTCTATTGTTATTAGTTTATTGTGTGTATTATTAATATCGTTTATAAATGTATCTGCTGAAGAATATAATGATTTTTCGTATTATATTTTTAACGAAGAGATTGTAATTAGCAGCTATAATGGTACAGATACAAATATTACAATTCCTAAAGAAATTAACGGACAAATGGTTACGACAATTAGTGAAACTTTTACTGGAACAAGTGTAAAAGAGTTTGATTCTATTACAATACCTGATAGTATTACTAAATTAGTTTCTCCATATGGTGGCATTGATAAAACACCGTTTAGAAATACGAGGGTTAGTCAATATATTGTGGATGAAAGTAATTCAAGTTTTGCATCATATAATGGAGCTATTTATTCAAAAGATTTAAAAACTTTATATCGTTGCCCAAGTAATCAAACTACAAGTTCATTGTATCGTGGAGTAGAAGTTATTGACGGTGGAGCTTTTATTAATACTGACTATGAGATTCTTACTATACCAAGTTCAGTAAATGAAATAGTACAAGATTATAGTTTGGGTATTTTAAGTGGTTTTGAAAATTTACAGAATTTAATAGTAGAAGAGGAAAATCAATACTACTGTATTTTAAATGATGCTTTATATGAAAAGCGTAATGGCGAAGTTATTTTATTAAAGTATTTGTTAGGGGAAAAAACAGAAACTTATCAAATTGCAGAAGGTACAACAAAAATAGTTGAATGTGCTTTTAAAGGTAATAATATTAAAAGCGTTAAATTCCCAACAACTATGACATCATTAAGTTCTTATGCGTTTATGGATTGTACTAGTTTGGAAACTGTAACAATTCCTGAGTACATTACATATTTGGACAGAGGGGTATTTCAAGGATGTAGTAATTTAGTATCTGTAGATATGGGAAATGGAATTACAGAAACTGGATTATATGTTTTTCTAGGGTGTGAGAACTTAAAAAACGTTACTTTGTCAAATAATTTATACAGATTAGAATCAGGGACTTTTAGTAATTGTAGTGCAATAGAAGAAATTATCGTTCCTGAAGGTGTTAAAGAAATCTCAGGATGGGCTTTTAGAAATTGTCCTAATTTAGTTAATGTAATTATTCCTAAAAGTATAAGTTATATGGATCAAGGAATATTTGTTTCTTGTGATAATGCTATATTAAATGTTTATGAAAATTCGTATGGTCTACAGTATGCAATTGAAAATGATATGGATTATAAAATTATTTCAGATACTAAGTTAGGCGACATTAATGGTGATGATAAAATCGGATATAGTGATGCTGTGTTAGTATTACAATCAGATAGTGATATATTAGAATTGTCTGAATCACAAAAGATTGCAGCTGATGTAAATAATGATGGAATTGTCAATTATAGTGATGCGGTACAGATTCTAAGATATGATGCTGGTTTGATTACAGGATTTTAAAATTTTGAGGTGGTAGAAAATGAAAAAAATATTATTAGCATTTCTTAGCATAGGTTGCACGTTATTGACAGCTTTTGTAAATGTGTCAGCCGAAGAATATGGTCCAAATGATCATCCAATGTATAATGGATTTGAATATGAGGTTTATAATGATGAGGTCACTTTATATGGTTATTATGGGACTGATAAGGACATAGTTATGCCTGAAGAAATTAATGGTTATCCAGTAACTGGACTTGATTGGCTCTTTCTTTTTGATGAAAATGGAGTTGATTCTATAACTATATCAAAAAATATCAAAGGTGATATAGTAACTATCCAAGATGATAGCTGGATTCGGACACCTTTTACTTATGGTGAAGTAAATGAGTTTATTGTTGATGAAGAAAATCCATATTTAGCATCGTATAATGGCGCTTTATATTCAAAAGACTATACTGTGTTATATAATTGTCCGAGCAATCAATCTGTTTTAGATACTCATCCTAATTTGGAAAGTATAACACCTAATTCAATGCAATCTTCATGTTTTGAAACTATTATACTACATAAAAATATTTCAGATTTAGGTAATGATTATTGGGGACAAAGATTCTTTCAGGGATTAAAAACTATTAAGAGTATTATTGTGGAAGAAGGTAATGAAAAATATATATCTTTTAATGATGCGTTATATGAAAAAAATGGCGATGATTTGGAATTGCTTATGTATCCATGCGCTAGAGAGGCACAAAGTTATAGTATAGCTGATGGAACTACAATTATTGATGGTGAGGCCTTTAGAGGTTGTGATAATTTAAAACGTATAGTATTTCCGGAAAGTGTGGTAAATATAGAAGATTCTTATTACTTGCCTAATTATACTTGGTATGTTTATGAAGGTACATATGCTCATAATTATGCAGTCGGACATAATTATACATATAAAATCGTTGGAGAAAATGTACCTGGTGAAATTAATGGAGATGGTGTAATTGATTATAGTGATGCTGTTTTAATTTTACAATCCGACAGTGGGCTAACTATATTAGATGAGTTACAACAAAAAGCAGCTGATGTTAATGATGATGGAATTGTTAATTATAGTGATGCGGTACGGATTTTAAGATATGATGCTGGATTGATTACTGAATTATAATATTAAGTCGTCTTTTGACGACTTTTTTGAGATATTACTATGAATATTTTATATATATTATAGGCAGTTTTAATTTAAATATAATAATTAAAGGGGAAATTATTGTGAAAAAAATAGTTGCTATAGTAGTTATGATATTAATGGTTTTAAGTAATTTTAAAATCATATATGCTGATGAAAATATTGTTGTTGAAAAAAGAAGTTTAGAAAATGGGAATGTGGAATTAGTATTACGGGTAAATGAAAGTGTACAGGCTTATGGGGGAAATATAACCTATAGCTATGATAATACTAGTATGCAAATTTCTAATATAATGGTAGTTAACGATGAAAACTATATTATTGTTGTAAACGAAAACTATCAAAATGAAGGTAATAAAATTAGAGTCGTTTTTGCAGCAACTAAACCTATACAAGGAGATTTAATATTAATTGAATTTAAGCCGTTAAACAATGGTCAGATTGATAGCAATGGAATAACAGTTGACCAAGTAGAATTAACTAATGACGGAGGTATAGGGATTGAAGGGATAAATCAAAGTACTATTCAAGTAGAAAATACTAAAGGTGATTCTTTAATTAATAATTCGGTAATGAAAAAGTATGAAGACGAAGCAATTGATAAACAAGAGGAGAATAATGAAACAGAAGCTTCCAAACAAGATGCCAGTGATGTAAAAAATAATCACGAGAAAAAAGAAGATAAAAAAGCACAAAATGAATCTTTAAATATTAATTTTATAATTGGGATAGGCGCTATAATAGTAGTTGTAGTAGTTGCGATAATTGTAATTTTTAAAAAGAAAGTAAAAAAATAGGATAAGCTCAATATGAGTTTATCCTGGATTTTTTATAAAGTTTTCTAAATACTGCATACTATATTCAAAGTCATAATAACACTCTTCTAATTCAATTAATTCAGTTAGTGAATAGAACTCGTTTTTTAGAATTGGTTCTAATAGAACAATGCTAACTGAAGTATCATCATTTTTACCACCAATACTAAATAAAACATCATTTTTGTTATTCAAAACAAGACTAAACTTATTAGGAATGTTGAATTTTGATTCTTTAACAATATAAAATTGATAATTACTATATTTTTTAGCGAGATTCAACATTCTTTTAAGTATTAGTATTACTTCATTTTTAGAAAACGGTTTATAAAACTGGTTAGGTATTTCACTGACACGACCGGTTTTATAAAATGATTTTAATCCTGATTTTGTAAAATAAAAAACAAATTTCTTTCCTTCTTTGATATGGGTTAATTGTTTGTTTATGTATGTAAGTAAAAAATCGGCGATAAATTGTAAATATTCTTGAGGACCGGTATATTTTTCTTGAATGATATAGCGATCTAAATTAGGAACAATACATGGTTCAAAGGAAAAAGAACGAATATCATTGACGGCATTTGGATTACTAAAATCATATGATTGAACATAATAATTGACAATATCTACTACTGATGTAATGTTTCTACAAAATGGGTCAGCCTTATTAAAACTATTATCGAATTGTTTAGATAAATAATCATTAATATCTTTTTCTAATAGAATCCCTGATGTTAAATCGGTATTAATTAATAAAGTGTAAGTATCACTAGAAATTAGATAAGGAAAAGAAAAAGGATTTTCAATCATAAGTGATAAGTCACTATATTGATATCTAATATTACAATTATCTAAAAATATAATCGGTAATAGATTTTCAAATTGTTTAATATTATCAAGCTGATTAGCGTCAGTAGTAGAAATTTTGATTAACAATTCCATTGATAATAAACTATTTGATTTTAAATTATCAAAAATAATTTTAAAGATCTCATTGCTTTTAGGTAAATATACTTTAATTTTATGACTTTTTGATTGTTTGGCTTGATTAATTAAATAACGAACAATCATAACTAATTCATCTTTATTAGTTGCAAAGTTACTAACACTATCAAATGTATAATCAATATTAAAATCATAATCGCTAACATCTTTAGGGTAACTAATATTTTCGATTATTTGTTTAATTGATTTAAGACATTCATATTTATGATAACCTACTTTTTCGATTTTATAGACATTATACAAGTGCTCTCGCTGCTGCTTGGATAATGTTAATTTATCAGCAATTTTTTCGATGTTGGCATAACTGCTAGGAAAACGATCACCAGAAATATATTTTTGTAAGACAGTACGATTTATATTAGTTTCTTCAGCTAGTTTTTTGATACTATATGAAGAATTTTTTATTAAATAATCTAATAAAACTGAAAATTCCACTTTATCCATTGTCATATCTCCCACAAATTATTTGATTTAATATTTTAATGCTTTCATCATGTTTAAAACAATACTCCTCAATTTCAAATAACAAATCTAGTAATAAAAAATCATGACAAATAGTATTTTCATATATTGTTATACTAAAAGTATCGAAGAAAAATACTAATGAATTTTGATTGGTAATAATTGTTAAGTTGTTTGGAAAACTTATTTTATTATTGTTGAAAACATGAATATTATAATAATGGTTTTCGATAATATTATTTAATATTTTTTTATAGTTGTTTTTATTAGTTAGATATTTATCTTGTTTTAGTGTATTATTGAAATCTTTAATAGAAAAAAATAAAGATATTTTATTTGTTTTAATAAACTTATCAATAGCTTCTTTGAAATTTAAATATTTTTCATTTGTTTGTTGATCAATTAAAGCTAACTGTTTTGATGTAAACAAAAAATGAATAAAAAATGGTGTATAGCTAAAGATTTGATATTTAGCATTTGGATAATTAAAAAGTGAATTTAAATAGTCAATTGTGTTGTTTGATTTATAAAATAATTGTTTTGAAAATTTGCTTTTTTTATTAAATTCATTCTTTAGATATTTTTGATCATCATCTGCTAACATGCCGAGTGAATAATCACTATTAATAAGTAAAACATAATTTCTAGAACTGATAGTATATGGGAATATACTATAAAAGTTTGTGTTATCAATTTTACTATACATGTATTTAATGGTTATTTTATTGTCTAATAACATTAAAGGAAGTAGTTTTTGAAATTGATTTAAATTAGAAGAATCAATATCGTTATCTAATTTTTTTAAATTAACGATTTGTTCTACCATTAAATCCGGATTGTTTTTGGCATAGAAGTATATAATATCAGATAAATCATTATCACTATTAATGAGTATTTGAACTTTTTTGGTAGTTTTAAGAGCATCTTCTAAAATAAAATGAACCATTAATTTCAATTCTTCAGGATTTTTAGCAAAATTATTTGTTTTCTGGAAGTTGTAATGAATATTGTAATTTGTAGCTTTGAATGAAAAGTCATTTAATAAATTAAGAATTGATTTTAATTTAATTAATTTTTGTTGTTTTGAATAACCTACTTTTTCAATGAAATACGCTTTTTTTAGTTCGTTTTTTTGATGAATCGATAAAGATAAAAATTTAATTATTTTTTCAACAGGCCCATAATTAGCTGGCATTTGAATACCGGACATATATTTTTGAATAGTAGTTCTTGGTATGCCAGTTAGTTTAGAAATAGTTACTACATTATATTGGCTTTCGTGAATATATTGTTTTAAAAGTAAAGAAAAATTATTAATATTCATTAAGTTCTCCCTGCCCCGTTAATTTATCGTATAAGTAATTAAATTATACATTTTTTTAAAAATAAATGGTTAAAAATGTAATAAAATGTGTATTATATGTAATAATTAGTCTTTATTTGTGTATGATAATACATATTTATAAAGTATTAATAACTAAATATTAATTTATTAGATTTATAAATAGGTAGCTAAAATAAAAGATAAGGCGTATAATGAAGATGTATTGGAGGAATGGAATGATGGATAGAGCAGTGATGACTGGTGATAGTACTAACATTATGCCATATGTAATATTAATGGTTGTTGCAGTGGTAGTAATTGCTGGTTTTATCATTTATAAGAAAAAGAAGAATAAATAATATAATCATCTGTAATTTAGGCAGATGATTTTTATTTCTTTACAATATTTATAAATAAGTTATAATAACTTTAGATACTTTCGTTATAATGTGACGAAAGTTCAAAAGAGGTGAGGTAGTGACTAAAATAACTGACTTAAAAGAAGATAACATTCATCAAATCAGGCAATGTTTTTATGATGGTGAAATTTGGACTAAAAATAAACTAGCTCAAAAAACTGGGTTATCATTAGCGGCTACTACTAATATTTTACAATATTTACTTCAAAATAATGAAATATTACTTGATGGTAAAGCTCAGTCTACTGGTGGTCGAAAATCAAAACAATATGTGTTAAATGCTGATTATCAAAGTTTAGGTGTTATGATCTTAAAAAGAGATCATATAAATTATTATTATGCTGGTAGAATATATAATTTACTAGGAAAATGTTTAGGTGATATTCGGTTAACCGGGACTAAAGGTGATTATAATGAACTGGTACGGGCAATTGATTTGCTTTTAAAAAAGAAACACTTTGATAGTTTAGTAATAAGTATTCCAGGTGTAAGTAATAATGGAATGATTAATATTTGTGATTTTGAAGAATTGGCTCAAAGAGATTTAGGTGGCTTATTAAAAGATAGATATCAATTATCAATAATTATTGAAAATGATGTAAATGTAGCTGGTATTGGTTTTAGCCGTCAATATCCGCAATGTAATAATCTAGCGTTTATGTATCAGCCTAAAGTTAAGTATATTGGCTGTAGTATGATAATTAATCATCAGCTTTGTAAAGGGTTCTCAAATTTTGCCGGTGAATTATCGTATTTACCGTTTTTCACTCATTTGCAACAAACAGAAATGTTAAAGAAGGCACCAGACAATTTACTTTTAGATCAGCTTGTTAGTTTATGCTGTGTTGTAAATCCGGAGATTGTTGGTATTAGTAGTGATGTATTAGAAGATTTTTCAGGGGATGGAATGGAAAACTATTTACCAAAAGAGCATTGGCCGCAAATAGTTTTTGTTGAAGATTTTGATAGTTTAATTTATGAAGGGTTATATGTATTAGGGATTGAAAAGATAATAGATAATATAAAAAAGGAGCAGACTAATGGATAAATATATAGATTTACATATGCATTCAAAATATAGCGATGATGGTGAGTTTACACCTAGTGAATTAGTTGAAATGTGTCATCGCTCTGGGATTAAAATTATGGCTATTGCTGATCATAATAGTGTAAAAGCAATTGATGAAGCTAAAGAAGCAGCTAAAAAATATGATATCAAATATATCAGTGCAACAGAAATTGATTGTACCTATAATGGAATCAATCTTCATGTATTAGGTTATGGTATTGATTATCATCATGAAGATTTTAAACGTCTAGAACAAAATGTTTTAGATCAAGAATTAAAATGTTCGAAAGAAAAAATACTTTTAACAAACAAATTAGGTTTTGAAGTTGATGAAGAAGCTTTAAATAAATTAAGTGCTAATGGTGTTTATACTGGTGAAATGTTTGGAGAAGTATTATTAAATGATCCTCGTTATCAAGAACACCCATTATTAAAACCATATCGTGAAGGTGGCGCTCGTAGTGATAATCCATATGTTAATTTTTATTGGGATTATTATAGTCAAGGTAAGCCATGTTATACCAAGATTATTTATCCTAGTTTAAAAGAAACCATTGATTTAATTAAAAAGCATGGCGGAACTGTTGTTTTAGCTCATCCGGGTAATAATTTAAAAGGACAATTTGAAGTTTTTGACGAAATGGTTGCATTAGGTGTTGAAGGAGTAGAAGCATTTAGTAATTATCATAGTTTAGAGACAGTAAATTATTTCTATAATGCCGGTAAAAAACATGATCTTTTAATTACTTGTGGCAGCGATTTTCATGGTAAAACAAAACCGGCTATTGAACTTGGTGAGTGTCGCTGCAACATAGATGAACATGATATTGAAGAACAGTTAAAAGAGTATAATTTAATTTAAAAAATGATGACAAGCAGCTTGGATGCAAGCTGTTTTATCTTTACAAAAAAATAATAAAATTGTTCTTTAATTAGTACAATTGTTATGCTATAATCGAGGCGGAAAAAGAGGGTAGTGAAAATGGATATACGAAAGAAAAAGAATATCATTAGTTTTTTTGCGGTTATCTTATCAGCATTGATTATGGCTTTTGCAACAAAAAATTTAGTCCGTCCGGCTGGAACTTTATCCGGTGGATTTATGGGAGTTGCCATTATGGCTGATATGATTGCTGAATTATTAGGGGGAAGTTTACCAACTTCAATTGGACTTTTATGTTTAAATGTACCGGTGGCATTATTTTGTGCTAAGAAAATTTCTAAACGATTTGTATTTTTTTCATTATTACAAGTTATATTAACATCACTTTTTTTACCGTTAATGCCAACGTATCCATTATTTGATGATACAATATTAAATGTAATTTTTGGTGGCTTTTTATTTGGGATTAGTATTACGGTAGCTTTAAAAGGAAATGCTTCTAGTGGGGGGACAGATTTTATTGCATTATATATCTCTAATAAAAGCGGTCGTGAAATATGGAATCAGGTCTTTGTATTTAATGCAATGTTATTGATAATTTTTGGTTTTATTTTTGGTTTTGAAGCAGCTGGTTATTCAATTTTATTCCAGTTTATTTCAACTAAAACAGTATCAAATTTCCATACACGTTATAAACGAGTGATGTTGCATATCTATACAAAATGTAAAGATGATATAGTTTCTGTGTATTGTAAAAAATTTCATCATGGAATTACTGTATTAGATGGTGTTGGAGGTTATTCAAATAAACCGGTTTCTTTGCTTACAGCGATTGTTTCAAGTTATGAAGTTGATGATGTGATTATGGCTATGAAGGAAGTCGATCCTCAGGTAATTATTAATGTGTCTAAATCAGAAAAATATGTAGGTCGTTTTTATAATGAACCCTTATAGAATATAATTAGATAAAAAGGCTAACCATCGGTTAGTCTTTTTTTAATAGTAGCTAGAATCAATAGGATGCTCGATGGCATAAAAACCGCCGTCAAAACTATAGGCCTGATAGCCTAAGGCTATTAGTTTTAATGCTAAGTCAGATGATCGTTTACCACTATAACAAATTAAAAAAATTGGTTTATTTTTAGGACAGTCAAGTTTATTGATTGTAAAGTCCTGGTAAGGGATATTGATGAATTTTGTCAGGTGAAGCTGTTTATATTGATAAGGCTCTCTTAAATCGATGAATAGATAATCGTGTTTAAGTAATTCAGGTAACATATTGATACTAATTAAATGGTTGATTTTCATCACTTTCACCTCATTATAATGTATGAAACTAATTGAAAACAATGCTTAAGAATGGTATAATTCAGCCATGGAGGAATGTTGAATATGGATAAGAAAACAATCAAAGATATCGAAGTCACTGGAAAAGTTGTTTTATGCCGTGTTGACTTCAATGTACCTAGAGACAAAAAAACTGGAGAAATTACTAATGATAATCGTGTAGTAGCTGCTTTACCTACTATTAATTATCTATTGGAACAAAATCCAAAATGTATTGTATTATTCTCACACTTAGGAAAAGTTAAAACAGAAGAAGATAAAGCTAAAAATGATTTAGCAGTTGTTGCTCCTTGTTTAGAAAAACATTTAGGAAAACCTGTTACTTTCGTTAATGCTACAAGAGGACCAGTGTTAGAAGATGCAATCAAAAATGCTGATGAAGGTTCTGTAATTTTAGTACAAAATACTCGTTATGAAGCTGGAGAATCTAAAAATGATCCTGAACTTGGAAAATACTGGGCTTCATTAGGTGATGTATTTGTTGAAGATGCATTCGGTTCTGTACATAGAGCTCATGCTTCTACTGCAGGAATTCCTGCTCATTTACCAAGTGCAGCTGGATTCTTAGTAGAAAAAGAAATTGCTTATATCGGAAAAGCTGTAAATGATCCTGAAAGACCAATGGTTGCAATTTTAGGTGGTGCAAAAGTTTCTGATAAAATCTTAGTTATCGAAAACTTATTAAAAATCGCTGACAAAGTTATCGTTGGTGGTGGAATGAGTTATACATTCGCTGCTGCTCAAGGATATAAAATTGGAAACTCTTTAGTTGAAGAAGATCGTATCCAAGTAGCTAAAGATATTCTTGCAAAAGCTGGAGACAAATTATTATTACCAGTTGATTCAGTTGTAAATACTGCATTTGCACCTGAAGGTGATATTAAAGTAGTTGAAGGTGACATCCCTGAAGGATATATGGGATTAGATATTGGACCTAAATCAGTTGAAAACATTAAAGCTGCATTACAAGGTGCTAAAACAGTTATCTGGAATGGACCAATGGGTGTATTCGAAATGGAACCATTTGCTAAAGGAACAATTGAAGTTTGTGAAGCTTTAGCTAACTTAGATGGTGCTAATACTATTATCGGTGGTGGCGATAGTGCTGCTGCAGTAATGCAACTTGGATATGCTGATAAAGTTTCTCATATCTCAACTGGTGGAGGAGCTTCATTAGAATATATGGAAGGTAAAGTACTTCCTGGTATTGCTGCAATTGATGATAAATAATAAGGGGAAATAATAATGAGAAAACCAATTATTGTAGGAAACTGGAAAATGAATAAAACAATCGCTGATACTAAAGCATTCGTAGAAGCGGTTGATGGAAAAGTTAGTGACAGTGCTGATTGGGGAATTGCAACTCCATATTTAGCTCTACAAACTGCAAAAGCAGAAGCTAAAAACTTATTAGTTGCTGCTGAAAACTGCCACTTTAAAGATAGTGGTGCTTATACTGGAGAAGTTAGTGTTGAAATGTTAAAAGAAATCGGAGTTGAATGGGTAATCCTTGGACACTCTGAAAGAAGACAATATTTCGGTGAAACTGATGAAACAGTTAACGCTAAAATGCTTCAAGTATTAAAAAATGATATGACTCCAATCGTATGTGTTGGTGAAACTTTAGAAGAATATGAAGCAGGAACTACTAAAGATGTTGTTAAAAAACAAACAGTAGCTGCTTTCAAAGATGTATGTCCAAAATGTGCATCTCGTAGCGTAATTGCTTATGAACCAGTTTGGGCTATTGGAACTGGTAAAACTGCTACTAATGAAATTGCTCAAGATGTTTGTGCATATATCCGTAGCGTAATTGCTGATTTATATGATCAAGAAGTAGCAGATGCAATCAGAATTCAATATGGTGGATCTGTAAAACCTGAAGGATTAAAAACTTTACTAGAACAACCTGATATTGATGGTGCTTTAGTTGGTGGAGCTTCACTTCAACCAGATTCATATATTGCAATGATTGAAAATTTAGGTTAATAGAACTAATTAAGAAGGCTTGTTTTGAAGCCTTCTTTTTTATGATTATTGGTAAATAAAATGGAAATAATATAAAATGAAAAATATAAAGCATATTAGTAACGATTACTATTTATCTATGCTATAATCAAGGTGCAAGGGATAAATAAACTTAATAAGGAGGTTTTCAAAATGAAATTATTAAAATGCCCAATTTGTGGCAATGTGGTTGAAATGGTAGAAGATCATGGTGTGCCTCTAATGTGCTGTGGTAAACCAATGGTTGAAGTTAAAGCTGGCGAAGTGGATGCGGCAGTTGAAAAACATGTACCAGTTGTCAAAGTTGAAGGTGATTATTTAGTGGCAACAGTTGGTGAAGTTTTACATCCAATGACACCAGAACATTTAATTAGTAATATTTGGGTTGAGTTTAGTGATGGAAGTGTAATGAAAGTTACATTGACACCTGAAGACAAACCAGAGGCTCGCTTCAATGTTGCTGGTAAAAAAGGTAAAGCTACAGTTTATGAATATTGTAATCTTCATGGATTGTGGAAAGCAGAAGTTGAGTTATAAACCTCCATATGACTTGGAGGTTTTTTTATATTTAAAAATTAATGAAAAAAATTATAAAAAAAGTATTGCATTTATCGAATAATAATGTATAATTCGTAGTTGACGCAATATGTGTTACTATGCGTGGAAGGACTATGTCCATTTGACCACAGCACGGACAAATTTATATATAGGAGGAATGTCGCGTGAGTAAAAAAGTTGTAAGAGTCATGAAGATTCAGTTCCCAGCTGGAGGAGCAAAACCAGGTCCAGCCTTAGCCGGAGCAGGAATTCAAATGCCTAAATTCTGTAATGCATTTAATGACCAAACAAGAGATCGTATGGGTGAAACAGTACCTGTTGTTTTAACTATTTACGAAGATAAAGATTTTGATTTTGTATTAAAAACTGCACCAGCAGCTGAAATGATTAAAAAAGCTTGCGGAATCCAAAAAGGTTCAAGCAACGCTGGAACTACTAAAGTTGCTACATTATCAGCAGATAAATTAAAAGAAATCGCTGAATACAAAATGCCTGACTTAAACGCTAACGATCTTGAATCAGCAATGAGAATCATCGCTGGTACAGCTCGTAACATGGGTGTCGAAGTAGAAGGTATTTAATTTAAGATTAATAAATATTAATCGTCATTTGTGGAAGGATAATCCGTTAGACCACTAAGGAGGAAAAATAATGGCAAAGAAAAGTAAAAGATATCAAGAAGCTGCTAAATTAATTGAAAAAGGTAAAGCATATTCAGTTGAAGAAGCAGTTGAATTAGTAAAAAAGACAAGCACAGTAAAATTTGATGCAGCTGTAGATGTTGCATTTAAATTAGGGGTTGACCCTCGTCAAGCTAACCAACAATTACGTGGGGCTTTAGTATTACCACACGGAACTGGTAAAACTAAAAAAGTATTAGTTGTAACTGAAGGAGCTAAAGCTCAAGAAGCAAAAGATGCTGGAGCTGACGTAGTTGGTGGTAAAGAAATTTTAGAAGACATCAAAAAAGGATGGTTAGATTTTGAAGTAATGATCGCTACTCCTGATATGATGGCTGAATTAGGGAAATTAGGACGTATCTTAGGACCTAAAGGTTTAATGCCTAACCCTAAAACTGGAACTGTAACTATGGATGTAGCTAAAGCAGTTAAAGAAACTAAAGCTGGTAAAGTTACATATCGTACAGATAAAGAAGGAAATGTCCATATGACAATCGGACGCGTTTCATTTGATGATGCTCAATTAGTAGAAAACTTTAATGCGGTTTATGATTTATTAGTAAAAATCAAACCATCTACTTCAAAAGGTGTTTATATGAAAAATATCGCCTTAACATCAACAATGGGACCAAGTGTCAAAGTTGCTGCTGGTAAGTAGTCAACAAATTAAATTAGCGCAATCAATATACCCAAGACAGTAACTGGGAAACCTTAATTTGTTACCGAGGTGTTAAAGAAATATATTACTAGTATATTGACTTAACTCTCGTGTAAACGGGAGTTTTAGTTTGAGTATATTGTTGCATATATATTAAAAAATTACAGGAGGTGTAACAATGTCAACAGAAGCTATTAAAGCAAAAAGTACTTTAGTTGAAGAAATCAATACTAAATTACAAGCAGCTCAATCTGCAGTTGTAGTTGAATATCGTGGTTTATCAGTTGCTGAAATGACTGAATTACGTAAAAACTTAAAAGCTGAAGATAGTGAATTAAAAGTTTACAAAAACTCTTTAGTTCAAAGAGCTACTGTAGATACAGTATATGAAGGACTAAATGATCAATTGACAGGACCAAATGCCCTTGCATTTGGAAACAGCGATGCTGTAGCTCCTGCAAGAGTTATCGCTAAATTTGCTAAAGAACACGAAGCATTAGTTATCAAAGGTGCTGTAGTTGAAGGTAAATTATTAACTCTTGATGAAGTTAACGAAATCGCTAAATTACCTAACCGTGAAGGTATGTACTCTATGTTACTTGCTATGTTAAAAGAACCAGTAAGCAAAGTAGCAAGAGCAATCAAAGCTGTTGCTGATGCAAAGGAAGAAAACGGTGGAGCTGTAGAAGCTAAAGAAGAAACTGCTGAAGCAACTGAAGAAGCTGTAGAAGCTAAAGAAGAAACTAAAGAAGAAGCAGCTGAATAGTCTGCTTAGTATAAAAATGGAGGATAAATAAAGATGGCAAAATTAACACATGAAGATATTTTAGCTTACTTAGAAGAAGCTACAATCTTAGAATTAAATGACTTAGTAAAAGCAATTGAAGAAAAATTTGATGTAACTGCTGCTGCACCAGTTGCTGTAGCTGCTGCTGGAGCTGATGAAGCTTCTGCTGAACCAGCTAATGTTACTGTAACATTAACTGCTCCAGGTGGAACTAAAGTAGCTGTTATCAAAGCAGTTAGAGAAATCACTGGTCTTGGATTAGTTGATGCTAAAGGTTTAGTTGACAAAGCACCTTCTGTAATTAAAGAAAACATTCCTGCTGCTGAAGGAGCAGAAATTAAAGAAAAATTAGAAGCTGCTGGAGCAACTGTAGAAGTTAAATAATTTAACTTAACAGAATAAAGAGCCCTTATGGGCTCTTTTGTCTTAATAATTATGAAACATTACTATACTAATAATGAAGAATTAATAAGCAATCCGGAACAATTTGTTTTTCACTATCGAGATCATGATTTATATTTTACTAGTGATAATGGTGTTTTTTCTAAAAAAATGATTGATTATGGATCACGAGTATTACTAAATGCAATTGAGTTAGATGAAAGTAAGGTTAAACTATTAGATGTTGGTTGTGGTTATGGAACATTTGGTATTTCTTTAAAAAAGGTGTATCCTTTTTTAGAAGTAGATATGGTTGATGTAAATAATCGTGCCCTGGATTTAGTTAAAGAAAATTTGAAGGCTAATAAGCTAGAAGCTAATGTGTATTTAAGTGATGTATATGAAAATGTAAGTGATCAATATGATGTTATTGTTACTAATCCACCAATAAGAGCTGGCAAAGAGGTAGTTACTAAAATATTAGTGGAAGCTAAAGATCATTTAAATGAAAATGGTGAAATTTGGGTTGTGATTCAAAAAAAGCAGGGAGCACCCTCTGCTAAAAAGAATTTAGAAAAAGTTTTTGGGAATGTTGAAATCGTTAAACGTGATAAAGGTTATTATATTTTAAAGGCTATTAACAAATAATAATTTGTCAATAGTTTTTTTATATTTTTTTAAGAAAATTTATTGACTTTAAAATAACCTTGTGATAGAGTTATAAAATGCCTATTAGTGTTTATAATAAAGCGTTTTTGTGCGCTCAAAAACATCTTGATAGAGAAATATAAAGGGGTGGAGTTAATACGTGGAAAACAAAGTAACCAAAGCAAAAAGTAAAATTACTCGTCGTAATTATTCGAGAATTAGTGGATCTTTAGAACTTCCAAATCTTGTTGAGATTCAAACCAATTCATACAAATGGTTTAAGGAAGTTGGAATTAAAGAAGTTTTTGAAGATATCTACCCAATCACTAATTTTAATGAAACTTTATCATTAGAATTTGTAGATTGCACTTTTGATGAAGCAAAATATTCAGTAGAAGAGAGTAAGGATCGTGATGCCAATTATGCAGCACCGATTCGTGCATCTTTACGATTAGTTAATTCTAGCACTGGTGAGATAAAAGAGCAAGAAGTTTTTATGGGTGATTTCCCATTAATGACTGATTCTGGTACTTTTATTATCAACGGGGCTGAACGTGTTATTGTATCACAATTAGTACGTTCACCTGGTGCTTATTTTGCAGACGTTTTAGACAAAAGTGGAAAAACTGTATTTAGTGGCAGTATCATCCCTTCTAGAGGTACTTGGCTAGAATTTGAAACTGATGCTAAAGACACATTAAATGTAAGAATTGACCGTAATAGAAAAATGCCTGGAACAGTATTATTAAGAGCATTAGGACTTTCAAGCAATGAAGAAATTATTGATGTTTTTGGTGAACATGAATATATTACTAATACTCTTGCAAAAGACAACACTACTAATACTGAAGAGGCTTTAATTGAGATTTATAACAAGCTAAGACCTGGAGAACCAGCTACATTAGAAGGTGCAAATAACCTTTTATATACACGTTTCTTTGATTGCAAACGTTATGATTTAGCTAAAGCTGGACGTTTCAAATTCGGTAAAAAACTAAGTTTATTAGACCGTATTGCTGGCCGTGTTTTAGCACAGGATTTAGTGGACAACGATGGTAATGTAGTATATCCAGAAGGTACGTTAATTACTCAAGAAGTCATTGATAAAATTAAACCGGTTTTAGAAGCTGGAGCGCATACACGTAAATTAACCACCAATCCACGATTAGAATCAAATGATGTCATCCAAGTATTGGATGTATATGTAGATGAAACAAAATCTAAAAAAATGCGTGTTATTGGTACAGATTTATCTTTAACAAGTAAATTTGTAACTATTTCAGATATGATTGCTGCATATTCATATATGTTTAATTTAGTTGATATTTACAACTCATTAGACTTAACTGCAGAAGATCGTGTTAACTTAATGGCAAGAATTGGATTATTAGACGATATTGATCATTTAGGTAACCGTCGTGTTCGTTCAGTAGGTGAATTAATTCAAAATCAATTTAGAATTGGTTTATCAAGAATGGAACGTGTTGTAAAAGAAAGAATGTCATTATCAGAAGTTGATTCAATTACACCACAATCACTTACTAATATTCGACCATTAACAGCTGCGATTAAAGAATTTTTCTCATCATCACAGTTATCACAATTCATGGATCAAATCAATCCATTAGCAGAGCTTACAAATAAACGTCGTTTATCTGCTTTAGGTCCAGGTGGTTTAAGTCGTGATCGTGCTGGTTATGAAGTCCGTGACGTACACGCATCTCACTATGGAAGAATTTGTCCAATCGAAACACCTGAAGGTCCAAACATCGGGTTGATTTCAACTTTAGCATCTTATGCTAAAATCAACGAATATGGATTCATTGAAACACCATATCGTAAAGTAAATCATTGCGTTATTGATGAAGATGATGTTCGTTATTTAACTGCAGATGAAGAAAAGAATTATGTCATTGCGCAAGCAAATGTTCAAACAGATGAAAATGGAACTATTTTAGACGAACAAGTAATTGCTCGTCACTTAGGTGAAAATATCATGGCTAAACGCGAAGAAGTTGACTTTATCGATATTTCACCAAAACAAATCGTATCAGTAGCAACATCATGTATTCCATTCTTGGAAAACGACGATGCTACTCGTGCCTTGATGGGTGCCAACATGCAACGTCAAGCAGTACCTTTATTAAATCCACATACACCATTTGTTGGAACTGGTATGGAATATCAAGCTGCTAGAGATTCAGGAGCTGCTGTTGTTGCTCGTGAAAATGGTGTTGTTAAATATGTTGATGCTAAAAAAGTAATTATTGAAGACGAGGAAGGTGTAGAACATCGTTATCGTCTGGCTAAATTCAAAATTTCTAATAACGGAACTTGTATCAACCAAAAACCAATCGTTGAAACTGGTGAAGAGATTGTTAAAGGGCAAATTATCGCTGATGGACCAGCAATGGAACAAGGTGAGCTTGCGTTAGGACAAAACGTATTAGTTGGTTTCATGGAATGGAATGGATATAACTACGAAGATGCCGTTATTATGTCAGAAAGATTAGTTAAAGATGATGTCTATACTTCTATTCACATTGATGAATATTCAATTGAATGTCGTGATACTAAATTAGGTCCAGAAGAAATTACTCGTGATATTCCTAACGTTGGTGATGAAGCACGTAAAAATCTAAATAGTGATGGTATTATCATGATTGGTGCTGAAGTTAAAGAAGGGGATATTTTAGTAGGTAAAGTAACTCCAAAAGGACAAGCAGAATTATCAGCTGAAGAAAAACTTTTACTTGCAATCTTCGGTGAAAAATCACGTGAAGTTAAAGATAACTCATTACGTGTTCCTCATGGTGGGGCCGGTATTGTTCATGATATTAAAGTGTTTGAAAGAAAAAATGGTGATGAATTACAACCAGGAGTTAATAAGGTTGTAAAAGTATATATCGTTCAAAAAAGAAAGATTTCTGAAGGTGACAAGATGGCCGGACGTCATGGTAATAAAGGGGTCATCTCTAAGATCTTACCAATTGAAGATATGCCGCACTTAGAAGATGGTACACCATTAGATATCATGTTAAACCCATTAGGGGTACCTTCTCGTATGAATATCGGGCAAGTATTGGAATTACATTTAGGATATGCTGCTCGTCAATTAGGTTTATATATTGCAACTCCAGCATTTGATGGATTACATCCTAAAGATTTAGAAGATATTATGGCTGAAGCAGGAATGTCAAAAGATGGTAAACAGCCAGTAATTTCTGGTCAAACTGGAGAATATTATGATAACAACATTTCTGTTGGAATCATGTATATGATTAAATTAGCCCACATGGTTGATGATAAGTTACATGCTCGTTCAGTAGGACCTTACTCATTAGTAACTCAACAGCCATTAGGTGGTAAAGCTCAAAATGGTGGACAAAGATTTGGGGAAATGGAAGTTTGGGCTCTTGAAGCTTATGGTGCAGCTTACACATTAAGAGAAATCTTAACAGTTAAATCTGATGATGTTGTAGGTCGTGTTAAAACTTATGAAGCAATTGTTAAAGGTCAACCACTTCCAGAACCAGGTTTACCAGAATCATTTAGAGTATTGAAAAAAGAATTACAAGCTTTAGCTTTAGATGTTCGTTTATTAGACGAAAATGATAATGAAATTGATATGCGCAATATTGAAGAAGAGGAACGTCGTTTCCCACGCAGTATTGACAAAGATGAAGTAATTGATACAGCAGATAAATCAGTAACTGATGATGAAGAAGAAGTCGAAGAATTAGAAGTTTCTGAAGATGCTGATGATAGTGATATTGATATTAGTTTAAATGATATTGATGAAGACTTTGATGAAAGTGAATCATTATAGGAGGAAAAAAGATGGCAAGCACAAATAATTTCTCAGCAATTCAAATTGGATTAGCATCCCCTGAAAAGATTCGCGAATGGTCTTATGGTGAAGTAAAAAAACCAGAAACAATCAACTACCGTTCTCAAAAACCAGAGAAGGATGGATTATTCTGTGAAAGAATTTTCGGTCCTTCTAAGGATTGGGAATGTAGCTGTGGAAAATACAAAAAAGTACGTTATAAAGGTGTAGTTTGTGATCGTTGTGGTGTTGAAGTAACTAAATCAGCAGTACGTCGTGAAAGAATGGGACATATTGAGTTAGCAACACCAATTGCTCATATCTGGTATTTAAAAGGAATTCCTTCACGTATGGGCTTAATTTTAGATATGTCACCTAAACAACTAGAAGAAATTATTTACTTCGTTTCTTATGTTGTTATTGATAAAGGAAGTACACCATTAGAGTACAAACAAGTATTGTCAGAAAGAGACTATCGTAAATGTTATGAACAATTTGGGAATACATTCGAAGCCCAAATTGGTGCTGAAGCAATTCAAACATTATTAAAACAAGTTGATCTTGAAGAAGAATTTGCAAAAGTAAGCAAAGAATTAAAAGAAGCTCAAGGTCAAAGAAGAACTAAATTATTAAAACGATTAGAAGCAATCAATGCTTTTAGAACATCAGATAATCAACCAGAATGGATGATCTTAGAAGCATTACCAGTTATTCCACCTGATTTACGTCCAATGTTACAATTAGATGGTGGAAGATTTGCAACTTCTGATTTAAATGACTTATATCGTCGTGTTATTACTCGTAATAACCGTTTGAAAAAATTATTAGAATTAGGAACACCATCTATCATTGTTCAAAATGAAAAGAGAATGCTTCAAGAAGCAGTAGATGCTTTAATTGATAATGGTAGACGTTCTAAACCAATTACCGGTGCTGGTGGAAGAGCATTAAAATCTTTAAGCCATACATTAAAAGGAAAACAAGGTCGTTTCCGTCAAAACTTATTAGGTAAACGTGTTGACTATTCAGGACGTTCAGTAATCGCGGTTGGACCAGACTTAAAGATGTATCAATGCGGTATTCCTCGTGAAATGGCATTAAACTTATTTAAACCGTTTGTAATTAACGGATTAGTTCGTGATGAATTAGCAACAAATATTAAAGCGGCAGAAAGATTGATCGATAAAATGGATGATCGTATCTGGCCAATTGTTGAAGAAGTAATCAAACAGCATCCAGTATTACTAAACCGTGCCCCAACATTGCACCGTTTAGGTATTCAAGCATTCGAACCAAAATTAGTTGAAGGACGTGCAATTCGTCTACATCCATTGGTTACACCAGCGTTCAACGCTGACTTCGATGGTGACCAAATGGCGGTCCATGTACCATTAGGTGAAGAAGCTATTCAAGAAGCTCGTCAATTAATGTTAGGTTCAAACAATATCTTAGGACCAAAAGATGGTAAACCAATCGTTACTCCTTCTCAGGACATGGTATTAGGTAACTATTATCTAACTCTTGAAGATGAAGGTGGTATTGGTGAAGGTACTGTTTTTGCTGATCGTAATGAAGTAGATCATGCATATTTTGCTAAAACTGTTGACTTGCATACTCGTGTTGCAATTCAAGCTGGTTCTTTAAAAAATACAACTTTTACTAAAGAACAAAATGAATCTTATTTAATTACAACTGTAGGAAAAATTTTCTTTAATGACATTTTTGATGGTAAATTCCCATTTATTAATGATCCAAGTAGCGAAAACTTAACTGCTACACCAGATAAATACTTTGTACCAATGGGAACAGACATCAAGGAACACATTAAAAATCAGCCAATTATTAAGCCATTAAATAAAAAATCATTAGGTAAGATTATCGATGAAGTATTCAAACATGAAGCAATGTCTGATACTAGTTTAATGCTTGATAAATTGAAAGATCAAGGTTTCTATTATTCAACTATCGCTGGTACAACTGTATCTGTATACGATATCCAAGTACCTGAAGCTAAATATGAAATCTTTGAACATGCTGATAAAAAACTTGAACAAATTAAAAAGTTCTATAACAAAGGTAAATTAACTGAATCAGAAAGATATCAAAACGTAATTAAATTATGGACTGATGTCAAAGATGAGGTACAAGAAGTCGTACGTCAAGAATTCGAAGCTGACAGTCGAAATCCAATCTTCATCATGTCTGACTCTGGTGCCCGTGGATCACTTTCAAACTTCACTCAGCTAGTAGGTATGCGTGGTTTGATGTCAAATCCAAAAGGGGAAACAATTGAGTTGCCTATTAAATCTTCATTTAGAGAAGGTTTAACAGCATCAGAATTCTTTATTTCTACCCATGGTGCCCGTAAAGGTTCTACCGATACAGCGTTAAAAACGGCCGATTCTGGTTACTTAACAAGACGTTTAGTTGACGTAGCACAAGAAGTAATTATTTCTGAAGACGATTGTGGAACAGATCGTGGTTTCATTGTTACTGAATTATATAATAATGATGATCAATCTGTTATCGTACCATTACGTGACCGTTTAGTGGGACGTTTTGCTCAAAAAGATGTTATTAACCCAGAAACTAGAGAAGTAATTGTTCCTGGTGGAGAGTTAATTAATGAAGCATTAGCTGATGAAATCGTTAATGCAGGTATTAAAGAAGTAGAAATCCGCTCTGTTTTAGGATGTATTGCTAAAGGCGGAATCTGTCGTAAATGTTATGGTCGTAATTTAGCAACAGGAAGCGTTGTTGAATTAGGAGAAGCAGTAGGAATTATGGCTGCTCAATCTATCGGTGAACCAGGTACACAGTTAACAATGCGTACATTCCATGATGGTGGGGTTGCCGGTGGAGCCGATATCACTCAAGGGTTACCACGTATTCAAGAGTTATTTGAAGCTCGTAATCCAAAAGCTAAATCAATCATTAGTGAAATCGAAGGTGAAGTTACTAATATGATCGATAACAACGGAAGAATGGAAGTTGTTGTTACTAATGATTTAGAAACACGTAGTTATTTAGCTCCTTATGGTGCTAAAATCCGTGTTGAAGTCGGTGATAAGGTAAATATTGGTGATAAGATTACTGCTGGATCAATTGACCCTAAAGAATTATTATCAGTAGCTGATGTTGAAGCGGTTGAAAATTATATTATCAAGGAAGTTCAAAAGGTATATCGTATTCAAGGTATCGAAATTTCTGATAAGCATATTGAAATTATCGTTAAACAAATGTTACGTAAGATGAAAATTATTGAAGGTGGAGAAACTGGTTGTCTACCAGGAACAAATATTAATATCAACACTTTCACTGAATTAAATAAAGAAGTATTAAAAGAAGGTAAGCATCCTGCTGTAGCTCGTCCAGTATTACTTGGTATTACTAAAGCAGCGTTAGAAACTGAATCTTTCTTATCTGCAGCGTCATTCCAGGAAACTACTAAGATTTTAACTGATGCAGCTATCAAAGGTAAAAAAGATCATTTACGTGGTCTAAAAGAAAATGTCTTGATTGGTAAATTAATACCAGCAGGAACAGGATTGCGTGGACCTTTAAAATCACCTGAAACTCTTGAAAGAGAAGCTAGAGAAGCTCAAGAAGCTTTAGATGCTCAAGATTCTTTTGATGATAATCTTGATGGTGATCAAAATATGCAAGAATTTAATATGGAACAAGCAGGTTAATCCTGCTTGTTTTTGTACACTAAGTTTAAAATGTAAAAAAATAAAAAAATAGTGAAAAAAAGTGATTTTTTCTTAAAAAAAGATTGACATCTGACAATAAATATTTTAATATTACTACGGTGTCCGCTTCAGGACGCATTGTTTATTGAAAATTATGAAACACCCGGTATTGTGTGTTAAAAAAATTATGAAAGGAGAAAATGAATGCCTACTATTAACCAATTAGTAAGACAGGGTCGTACTGACAAAATATCAAAATCAAAATCACCAGCGTTAAACAGAGGTTATAATTCATTGGCTAAAAAACCAACAATTACTAATTCACCTCAAAAACGTGGGGTTTGTACACGTGTTGCTACTATGACACCTAAGAAACCTAACTCAGCATTACGTAAATATGCCCGTGTTAGATTATCTAATGGTATGGAAGTAACTGCATATATTCCAGGAATTGGACATAACTTACAAGAACATAGTGTTGTTTTGATTCGTGGTGGCCGTGTTAAGGACTTACCAGGGGTTCGTTATCACATCGTTCGTGGTACTATGGACTGTGCTGGGGTAAACAACCGTAAACAAGGTCGTTCTAGATATGGTGCTAAGAAACCAAAATCTTAATTAAATCAAGTATAGGAGGAAATATAAATGGCAAGAAAAGGTCGTGTTGCAAAAAGAGACGTTCTACCAGATCCAGTATACAATTCTAAAACTGTTACTAAATTAATCAACAACATTATGCTTGATGGTAAAAAAGGTGTTGCTCAAAACATCTTATACGAAGCATTTAAAAAAGTTGAAGAAAAAACTGGAAATCCAGCAATGGAAGTTTTTGATCAAGCAATCAATAACATTATGCCAGTTCTTGAACTTAAAGTTAGACGTATTGGTGGAGCTAACTACCAAGTACCAGTAGAAGTTTCTGGAGAAAGAAGAATGACTTTAGGATTAAGATGGTTAGTTAACTATTCTCGTTTAAGAAACGAAAATACAATGATTGATCGTCTAGCTAATGAAATTATTGATGCTTCTAACGGAACAGGTGCTTCTGTTAAGAAGAAAGAAGATACTCATAAAATGGCAGAAGCTAATAAAGCATTTGCTCATTTCCGTTGGTAATATCCAACAATTAATAAGAAAGGAGAAAAACTATGGCTCGTGAATTCTCATTAGAGAAAACTCGTAATATCGGAATCATGGCTCACATTGATGCAGGTAAAACTACAACAACTGAACGTGTTCTATATTACACTGGTAAAATCCATAAAATTGGGGAAACTCATGAAGGTGCTTCTCAAATGGACTGGATGGAACAAGAACAAGAGCGTGGTATTACAATCACTTCTGCAGCAACAACTGCTCAATGGAATGGATATCGTGTAAATATTATCGATACTCCAGGTCACGTAGACTTTACTGTTGAAGTTGAACGTTCACTTAGAGTTCTTGATGGTGCTGTAACTGTATTAGATTCAAAAGCTGGGGTTGAACCTCAAACTGAAACAGTTTGGCGTCAAGCAACTACTTATGGTGTACCTCGTATCGTATTCTGTAATAAAATGGATGCTACAGGTGCAGATTTCATCATGTCATTAGAATCTTTAGAAAAAAGATTAGGTGTTCATGGTGTTGCAATCCAATTACCAATTGGAGCTGAAGATACTTTTGAAGGTGTCATCGACTTAATTAAAATGAAAGCTGTATATTTTGAAGGGGATAAAGGTGAAAACGTTGTTTACAAAGATATCCCTGCAGAATATGTAGATCAAGCTAATGAATATCGTGAAAAGATGTTAGATTCTGCTGCATCTTATGATGATGATTTATTAATGAAGGTATTAGAAGGTGAAGAACCAACTGAAGAAGAAATCAAAGCTGCAATCCGTAAAGGTGTATTAGCAGTAGAATTATTCCCAGTATTATGTGGTTCTGCATATAAAGATAAAGGTGTTCAACCAATGTTGGATGCAGTTATTGATTATTTACCAGCACCAACTGATATTCCATCAATCAAAGGTATTGATGAAGATGGTAATGAAATTGAAAGACATGCTTCTGATGAAGAACCATTTTCAGCATTGGCTTTCAAAATCATGGCTGACCCATTCGTTGGTAGATTAACATTCTTCAGAGTTTATTCAGGAACTATCAATTCTGGTTCTTATGTATTAAACTCAACTAAAAACAAAAAAGAACGTTTAGGACGTATCCTACAAATGCACGCTAATAAGCGTAATGAAATCTCAACTGTATATGCTGGAGATATCGCTGCAGCTGTTGGTTTTAAAAACACAACAACTGGGGATACTATCTGTGATGAAAAGAATTTCGTAATTCTTGAAAAAATGGAATTCCCTGAACCAGTTATTGAACTTGCAATTGAACCAAAAACTAAGCAAGATCAAGATAAATTAGCTAACGGTTTATCTAAATTAGCTGAAGAAGATCCTACTTTTAGAACTTATACAAATCCAGAAACTGGTGATACTGTTATCGCTGGTATGGGTGAATTACATCTTGATGTAATCGTAGACCGTTTAAAAAGAGAATTTAAAGTTGAAGCTAATGTAGGTGCACCACAAGTTGCTTATCGTGAAACAATCAAGAAAGCTGCTGATTGTGAAGGTAAGTATGTAAGACAATCAGGTGGTCGTGGACAATACGGTCACGTATGGATCAAATTTGAACCTAATGAAGGTAAAGGATTTGAATTCGTTGATGCTATCGTTGGAGGGGCAGTGCCTAGAGAATATATCGGTTCAGTAAAAGCTGGGTTAGAAGACGCTCTTGAAAACGGTATGATTGCTGGTTATCCAGTATTAGATATTAAAGCAACATTATTCGATGGTTCTTACCATGATGTCGATTCATCAGAAATGGCATATAAAGTTGCTGCAAGTTTAGCATTAAAAGAAGCTGGTAAAAAATGTGATCCAGTAATCTTGGAACCAATCATGGCTGTAGAAGTAACAGCACCAGCTGAATATTTAGGTAGTGTAATGGGAGATGTATCTTCTCGTCGTGGTATGATCGAAGGACAAGAAGAAAGAGGTAATGCTATCACTGTACAAGCAAGTGTACCTTTATCAGAAATGTTCGGATATGCTACTGATTTAAGATCATTTACTCAAGGTCGTGGAAACTATACAATGATTTTCGATCGTTATGAACCAGTACCTAAATCAATTAAAGAAGAAATTATTAAGAAAAACGGCGGAAATAACTAATGTCGTGTTAAAATCTTATTGATTTTTTCAACTAAATAAATTAGAATGTATATGTACAAAAATATAAACTAGGAGGAAAGCTTAAATGGCTAAGGAAAAATTTGACCGCTCTAAAGCGCATGTAAATATTGGTACTATTGGTCACGTTGACCATGGTAAAACAACTTTAACTGCAGCTATTACAACTGTATTAGCTAAAGATGGGCAAGCACAAGCAATGGACTATGCTTCAATCGATGCTGCACCAGAAGAAAAAGAACGTGGTATTACAATCAATACTGCACACGTTGAATATCAAACAGCTACTCGTCACTATGCACACGTAGACTGTCCAGGTCATGCTGACTACATTAAAAACATGATCACTGGGGCTGCTCAAATGGACGGTGCTATCTTAGTAGTTGCTGCTACTGATGGTCCAATGCCTCAAACAAGAGAACACATCTTATTATCTCGTCAAGTAGGTGTACCATACATTATCGTATTCTTAAATAAATGTGATATGGTTGATGACGAAGAATTATTAGACTTAGTAGAAATGGAAGTTCGTGAATTATTAAATGAATATGACTTCCCAGGTGATGATACACCAGTTATCCGTGGATCTGCATTAAAAGCATTAGAAGGAGATCCAAAATGGGTACCAGCTATTCATGAATTAATGGATGCTGTTGACACTTATATCCCAACTCCAGAAAGAGATACAGATAAACCATTCTTAATGCCAGTTGAAGACGTATTCACTATCACTGGACGTGGAACTGTTGCTACTGGACGTGTTGAACGTGGACAATTAAAATTAAATGACCCATTAGAAATCGTTGGTTTACATGAAACTCAAAATACTGTTGCTACAGGTATCGAAATGTTCCGTAAATTATTAGATTACGCTGAATCTGGAGATAACGTAGGGGTATTATTAAGAGGTATCAACCGTGATCAAATCCAACGTGGACAAGTATTAGCTAAACCAGGATCAGTACATCCACACAAAAAATTCAAATGTCAAGTTTACGTATTAAGTAAAGATGAAGGTGGACGTCATACTCCTTTCTTCGCTAACTACAGACCACAATTCTATTTCAGAACTACTGACGTTACTGGTGTAATCGAATTACCAGAAGGTGTAGAAATGGTTATGCCTGGAGATAACGTAGAATTAACAGTAGAATTAATTGCTCCAATCGCAATTGAAAAAGGAACTAAATTCTCAATCCGTGAAGGTGGTAGAACTGTAGGTTCTGGAAATATCTCTGAAATTATTGAATAGTATTTAATTAGGGAATCTTTACTGATTCCCTTTTTTGTTTATAATATAAATAGATAATTGGAGGGATAAAGATGGAAAATTTATTAGGGATAGGATGTTTAATTTATGCTATTTATTTAGCGATAAGTAAAAGATTACCTTATCGTAAAGAAGTAATGTTGAAAGAAGGAACAGAAAATACGTGTTTAAAAATTGAAATAATAGCTTTTATTTGTTTGTTTTTAGTTTTTGAAATGATGTATTTAATTAGTTTTTTTATTAGAGGTTCAATTATACTTGGAATTTTTTATTTAATATTAATAATTGCAATATGGAGCATTAAGGAAAATAGAGAGAAAAAATTGTATAAAGAAAGATATCGAAGATAAAGTATATTGTTGGAAATGTTGGTTATATTATTAAAATGTAAGATATTAATAAAAAAATGACAGGGAAAAACGATGATAAAAAGGGAGAAAAAGGGGGAAGGGATAAAAAAAGTAAAAAAAGGTATTTACAAAGTAAAGAGGATGTGGTAGATTAATAGGGCACTCGAGAGAAGGAGCGAGGTTCAAAGGAAGGGCCGAGCGAAAAAAGTAAAAAAAAGAATTGACAAACGAGAGAAAAGAGTGTA
>NZ_NFKR01000027.1 GCF_002160495.1 Erysipelatoclostridium sp. An173
ATTCACTCCTTTACAGGAAAGAATTATATCAAAAAAGATTACCCTGATTAATGCAAAGTGTAACCACTTATCTGCAACAATTTGGGTAATCTTATTTTAACTTTTATAAAAGACTGGCTCTTGCTTCTTAAATCGGTGATTGTACTACTCATTTACTACTTTTGGTTGCATTTTCATGCTGGTAAATGCCAGTTTATGCAGAGTATCTTCCCAAAGGAAAATGCCGATAAAGCCCTAAAATACAGGCTATACCGACATTTACCAGCTTATGAAAAGATAATCAGAAATTTAGTAAGTTTTTTTCATAAAAATAAGTAAGACCTTATCGTCTTACTTATTCTTCACTTGCATTTTCTTCCTTAGCTTTATTTTCATAATAAGTTCGTACTAACATTTGAGTTTTACGAATATGCTTTTGAATCTTTTCTTTAGCTAATTCTTTATCACGAGCAACAATTGCTTCATAAATTTCGCGATGTTCCTGAGCTGCTGAAATTAAACGATCAGGCTGTTTGATCGAATGTCTTGAAGTTACATGAATATAATAATTTATATCTGATAGTAATTGTTCAAAGTATTTCGATTGTGTACAGCAGTAGATTGCTTCATGAAAAGCAATATTAAGTTCATTGAATTTTTCCTGATCATTTTTACCAGCATAAAATTCCATTAAATCATAAACTTCTTTGATCTTTTCTAACTGCTCATCATTTATTCTTTCAATTGCTAATTGTATAGCTAAACCTTCTAAGGCATATCGAATTTCTAACATATCATCAATATCTCGATGTGAAAACCCTAGTACATAAACACCTTTATTAGGAATACTTTTTACTAACCCTTCTAACTCTAATTGTTTTAAAGCCTCTCTAATTGGTGTTCTGGAAATATTTAACTGTTTAGCTAATGCTACCTCATTTAACTTTTGTCCTTTAACATATTCTTCATTTAATATTTTATCTCTTAAAACATTAAAAATCTTATTCCCTAACGAACCATGTCCCGTATTTTCTAAGATATTCTTTGCCATAACTTACCTCAACTTTTCAATTATTGCTGCTGTAAATTGCTCTGTTGTTGCCTTACCGCCAATATCAGGAGTAATTACTATCTTATCAGCAACAACTGCAGCTAAAGCATCCCGCAATTTATTTGCCTCTTCTAATTTCCCTAACGCTTCAAGCATTAATGCAAAAGCTAATAATAAAGCACTTGGATTGGCAATTCCTTTACCAGCAATATCAGGCGCACTACCATGAACCGCTTCATAGATTTGATACTCATCACCAATATTACCACTAGGAGCAAAACCTAATCCACCTACTAATCCTGCACATAAATCAGATACGATATCACCATATAAATTTGGTGCTACTAATACATCAAACGTTTCTGGACGAATAACTAATTGCATACACATATTATCGACTATCACTTCTTGGGTTTCAATTTCTGGATAATCTTTAGCTACATCTCTAAAAGCTTCTAAAAATAATCCATCAGTATATTTCATAATATTAGCTTTATGAATTGCAGTGACTTTTTTTCGTCCATTATTTTTAGCATACTCAAAAGCATAACGGCATATTTTTTCACTAGCACCGCGAGTAATTAACTTAACACCGTTGGCCATATCAGGATTAATCATATATTCAATCCCTTTATATAAATCTTCTGTATTTTCACGAATGATTACTAAATCAATATTTTCATAACGTGAATCAATTCCTTTAAAAGATTTGATTGGTCTAACATTTGCATAAGTTGCAAACTGTTGTCTTAAAGCAACATTTACACTTCTAAATCCCGTTCCTATCGGTGTTGCAGTAGGTCCTTTTAAAGCCCATTTATATTTTTTAATGGCATCAACTAAACCAGGTTCAAAAACCTCTTTAGTTTTAGCAGCATATTCAGCACCAGCCTGGTATTCTAACCATTCGATATCTAAATTCATCGCTTTACTTACATCAACAACACTTTTAGAAATCTCTTTACCAATTCCATCACCAGGAATTAAAACTGCCTTCATTAAAAATCACCACCTAATTCTTTAATTGCATTTAATAACCCACCATAATTAATCATTACCTTTTCACGAGGTGATAGTGTTAATTTGGCTTCAATATAATCATTAGTTGTTTCATTAATTACTTTAACAAAACCATTATTAGCTACAACTTCTTTAATATTAACAATTTTATAAGTATCGTGATCATTAAAGAAATCTTGATCCTTAGCTTCAATTACTAATGGTAAAATACCATTATTTATTAAATTAGAGCGATGGATACGTGCAAATGATACTGCAAAAATAGCTTTTATTTTTAAATAATTAGGAACTAAAGCTGCATGTTCACGAGAACTTCCCTGACCATAATTATCGCCACCGACAATAAAACCACCATTATTTTTTATAGCACGATCATAAAATTCTGGATCTACTTTACTAAATGAATATTTAGCTAGATGTGGTACATTTGAACGATATGGTAACAACTTACTATCTGAAGGAACAATATGATCAGTAGAAATATTATCACCGACTTTTAATACAACTTTACCACTAATTTCATCGCTAATCTTTTCACCACGAGGAACCGGCTTAATATTAGGCCCCATATAAACTACATTATTTTCATCATATTCGTCAATAAAGAAATTCTGATTTTTAATAAAAGGTGTATTTGGTACTTCATCTAAATACATATCATCTTCAAATTCTTGTGATAAATATCCTTTAATAGCACTTAAAGCAGCTATTTCTGGTGATACTAAATAAACACTAGCATCATTAGTACCAGAACGTCCTTTAAAGTTACGATTAATCGTTCTTAAAGAAACCCCTTTTGAAAGTGGTGCTTGTCCCATACCAATACAAGGACCACAACCACATTCTAAAATTCTAGCACCAGCTTGAATCATATCAGCTAAAGCACCATTTTTTGATAACATTGCTAAAATTGAACTAGATCCTGGTGCAATAACTAACGACACATGATCAGCTACTTTATGACCTTTTAAAATCTTAGCCGCTTTCATCATATCGGCAAATGATGAATTAGTACAGCTTCCAATTACAACCTGATTAATTTTCATTCCTTCTAATTCTTGAACTGGTACTACCGCATCAGGACTATGTGGCTTAGCAGTCATTGGCACTAATGTACTTAGATCAACTGTTAATTCTTGATCATATGTTGCATCTTCATCAGCTTTCATTTCAATATAATCTTCTTCTCTACCTTGTTGAATCAAATATTCTTTAGTTCGCTCATCGGTTGGGAAAATTGAAGTAGTTGCTCCAAGTTCTGCCCCCATATTACAAATAGTAGCTCGATCGGTTAAAGAAAGAGATGCAATTCCATCACCTGTATATTCAATAATTTTATTGACCCCACCTTTAACTGTTAACTGCTTTAATATATATAAGATAATATCTTTAGCACTAACCCATGGTGTTTTAGTACCGGTTAAGTTAACCTTAACCACACTTGGACATTGTAAATAATATTTTCCAGTTGCCATTGCCACTGCAACATCTAGACCACCTGCACCAATGGCAATCATTGCCATGGCACCACAAGTTGGTGTATGTGAATCAGAACCAACTAATGTCTTACCTGGTTTTGCGAAATTTTCTAACTGTAATTGATGGCATACACCATTACCTGGTTTTGAAAAAGTGATTCCATGTTTTTTGGCTACACTACGAATAAACTCATGATCATCCATATTTTCAAATCCAGTTTGTAACATATTATGATCAATATAAGCCACTGCTTTTTCAACTGCAACATGCTTAATATTCATCGCTTCTAATTGTAAATATGCCATTGTCCCAGTCGAGTCTTGAGTCAATGTTTGATCTATTTGAATTCCAATTTGTTCTCCGGGAACTAATTTTCCGTCTTTAAGTTTACTGCTTAAAATTTTGTATGCTAAATTCATACCCATAACGATTATACCCCCAATCATTCAATGTTGCATACAATTATACAAAAAAACAATATTTATTACAACCCTTAAAACAAAATTTTAAAAGAAGATATTTTAATAATAATTAATCATATATTTATTATTTACATAATGGCTATAATACAATTATAAAAGACACTTTTTTAAGACATTTATTTCTTAATTTTTATAAATCTAAAAGCAGTCATGACAAATGATAATAATCATGATATATTGAATTTGAGGTGATTAAGCATGAAAATTTCAACTAGGGGTCGCTATGCTTTACGTTTAATGATTGATCTGGCAATTCATCAAGATGAAGGAAACATTTCTTTAAAAGATATTTCTAAAAGACAGGATATTTCCATTAAATATTTGGAACAGATTGTAAAACCACTAACTAAACATAAATTAATTAAAAGTACTCGTGGTTCTCATGGGGGTTATTCACTTACTAAAAAGCCTAGTGAATATACTGCAAAAGATATTTTAACTGTTCTTGAAGGACCGATTGCCTGTGTTACATGCTTAGAAGATCCAGTAAATAAATGTCCTCGCTTTAAATCTTGTCCTACAATTTCTTTTTATGAAGGATTAAATAAACTTATTAATGATTATTTAGAAACATATACTTTAGAAGATCTTATTAAATCTAATGATTTAGCTAGTGATGTTGACTATAAATAATTATTAAAATATGTTAGAATTACTAGCGGTGATAAATATGTTGATAGAATGTTCGAATATAAAAAAATCTTTTCAAGGAATACCATTATTAAAAGATATTACATTTAAAGTTGATAATCATGATAAAATTGCTATTATTGGGGTCAATGGCGCTGGTAAAACTACTATTTTAAAAATAATAGCTGGTGAAGAAGAATATGATGGCGGTAATCTTTTTAGTAACAAAGATTTAACTTTAGGGTATTTAAAACAACAGCATGATTTAGATATCAACAGTACTGTTTATCAAAGTGCTTTGGATGTTTTTAAACCTTTAATGGTAATTGAAGAGCGATTAAGAGAGTTAGAAGCAATAATGGCTGATAACCACAGTAAACAGATTTTAGAAGAATATGACCGTTTAATGCAACAATTTAATGATCAAAACGGTTATAGTTATCCAAGTAAGGTCACTGGTGTTTTAAAAGGATTAGGATTTAGTGAAGATGAATTTGATGATCCAGTTAAAATACTATCTGGTGGTCAAAAAACGCGACTAGCTTTAGCGAAAATATTGTTACAAGAGCCAAAGCTGTTATTATTAGATGAACCAACTAACCATTTAGATAATAGTGCAATTACTTTTTTAGAAAACTATTTAAAAAGTTATCCTAATGCAATTGTCGTTGTTAGTCACGACCGTTATTTTATTGATCAGATTTCTAATAAAATCGTTGAAATTGAAAATGGTAAAGCAAAAACATATAAATGTAAATATGATGAATATTCATCATTAAAAAAACAACAACGAGCTATTGATTTAAAACACTATATTAATCAACAGCGAGAAATCAAACGGATTCAAGAAAGTATTGATACTTTAAAATCATATAATCGTGAAAAACAAGTTAAACGAGCTGAATCTAAAGAAAAACAATTAGCTAAGATGGAATTAATTGAAAAACCAGAAAACTTACCAGATACAATTACTATTAATTTTAAACCTAAACGTGAATCTGGTTTTGATGTCTTGAAAATAGAAGATTTAGCAGTAAGATTTGAAGAACCATTATTTCAAAACATCAATATTGATATCAAAAAACAAGAACGAGTAGCCTTAATTGGTGATAATGGGATTGGAAAAACAACATTGTTTAAAACAATATTAAATCAAATTATCCCCTACCAGGGAAAAATTAAATTTGGTAGTAAAGTAGATGTAGCTTATTATGATCAAGAACATAGTACCTTATCTTTAAATAAAACTATTTTTGATGAAATTAGTGATAATTTCCCAAATATGACCAACACTGAAATTAGAAACAGTTTAGCGTTATTTAATTTTAAAGGTGAAGATGTTTTTAAAGAAATATCTTTATTATCAGGTGGTGAAAAAAGCCGTGTTGTTTTAACTAGCATTTTATTGAAACAAGCAAACTTTTTAATTCTCGATGAACCAACCAACCATCTAGATATTGCTTCAAAAGAGGTACTTGAAGATGCTTTAAATCAATTTGAAGGAACAATCTTCTTTATTAGCCATGACCGCTATTTTATAAATAAAGTAGCTACTAGGGTTATTGAACTTACTAATAATAAAGCAATTAGTTATGATGGTAATTATGATTTATATATCAGTCATAAAATAGCCATAAAACCAGTAAAAAAAGAAAATACTGATTATCTCAATATGAAACAGCAAAATGCTATGTATCGTAAACAGCAAAATAAAATAAAAAAAGTAGAAAATCAAATTTCTACTTTAGAACAACAAATCAATGATCTTACTAATGAATTACATAGCGACGAAGTTGTTAACGATTATCAAAAATATAATCAGATTAGTGATCAAATAACTGATCTAGAAAACCAGTTAAATGATTTATTAGAACAATGGGAAGCCCTTCAATAAGGGCTTTTTATACTTTTTCAACTTTTACAATACAATAATCCTCAGCTAACTGTGACCCTTCGCAATCAATATATTCAACTTTTACAACACAACGATGATGATCATGAGTCCACAAAGAAATACAATCGCCTACTTGGATACCTTCTTCTTTACAAACAATTAAGTGTTTTATACTACCATTACAGATTTTATCAAAATACTGCTTTTTAACCTGTAAATTACACATTCAAATAACTCCCTTCATTTTTTTAGAATTAATTTATGTTGTTTAGATACTTGTAATTCTTCTTTTTTTATTTCAATAGTCTTTTCTATTTCATGATTTTTCTTTTCCTTTATTTTAACTTTACTCCAGCAATAAATTGGATAAATAAAAAATCTAATTGTTATTGTTAATGCTAATAAACCTAAATCTATTGATAATAGTAGAAATAATGGTTTTAAATGCATTTTATGTCCTCCTTTGTACCTAAACACATTAACTATTTATATATAAATAGTTTATGCTTTAAATAGTATACAGATTGATGAGTACATAATTTGTCTAAATTGGTAAGCTATCTTATTAAAGTCTTAGTTTTCATATTTTGTAAAACGGTTTCAATTATTTTTAGTTTAAAGTATAATTAATCTATATGACATAAATAATGAGGAGGAAAATAAAAAAGATGTTACACAAAAAATTAAAACCATTCCCTAAAGATTTTTTATGGGGTGCTTCTACATCAGCTTACCAAGTAGAAGGAGCTAACTTAGAAGATGGTAAAGGGCCATCATGCCAAGATGTTAAAAAAGTACCTGAAGGAACTTCAGATTTAACAGTATGTGCTGATCATTATCATCGTTATAAAGAAGATATTGCTTTAATGGCTGAAATGGGATTTAAAACTTATCGTTTTTCAATTGCCTGGACAAGAATCTTACCTCAAGGTACTGGAGAAGTTAATCCAAAAGGTATCGAATACTATAATAATGTTATTAATGAATGTTTAAAATATAACATCGAGCCATTAGTAACTATGTTCCACTTCGATATGCCTGCTGCATTAGATGAAAGAGGAAGCTGGTCTAATCCAGAATCAGTTGACTGGTTTGTCAACTTTGCTAAAGTTATGTTTGAAAACTTTGGTGACCGTGTAAAATACTGGTTAACTATCAATGAACAAAATATGTTAACATTAGTTGGTCCAGTAATTGGTACTCTTTCAATTCCTGAAGGATGTACAAATGTTACTAAAGAAGTTTATCAACAAAACCATCATATGTTAGTAGCTCAAGCTAAAGCAATGGCATTATGTCATGAAATGCTTCCTGGAGCTAAAATTGGTCCAGCTCCAAATATTTCACTAGTATATCCTGCATCTTGTAAACCTGAAGATATTTTAGCCGCTCAAAACTATAACGCTATTAGAAACTGGTTATACTTAGACATGGCTGTATATGGTAAATATAATAACTTAGTATGGGCTTATTTAGAAGAACATGATGCTTGTCCTACTTTTGCTCCTGGTGATGCGGAAGCATTAGCTAATGGACATCCTGATTTTATTGGATTTAACTATTATAATACTGCAACTTGTGAAGCTAGTGATGGAACTGAAGAAATTGATCCAGGTGCTGACCAACAAACTGCACGTGGTGAAGCTGGTTTCTATCGTGGTTATAAAAACCCATATTTACCAACAACTGAATTTGGTTGGGAAATTGACCCTATGGGATTTAGAGCAACTATGAGAGAAATGTATTCTCGTTATCGTTTACCAATGATCGTTACTGAAAATGGTCTTGGAGCTTATGATAAGTTAACTGAAGATGGTAAAGTTCATGACCAATATCGTATTAAATATTTACGTGATCATATTGAACAAATTAAACTTGCCATTTCTGATGGGGTTGAAATGATGGGATATTGCCCTTGGTCTGCAATCGACTTAATTTCTACTCATGAAGGTATGGTTAAACGTTATGGATTCATTTATGTTGACCGTGATGAATTTGATTTAAAAACTTTAGATCGTTATCGTAAAGATTCTTTCTACTGGTATAAAAAAGTTATTGCTTCTAATGGAGAAGATTTATCAGATTAATTATTAAGAGATGATTTGTATCATCTCTTTTTTTATCCTTGACTTATAGTTTACTTTAAGATGTATGATAAATTTACACTAAAGGGGGAATTTAATGATCAATATAATCGAGCCAAAAATACAAATATCTAAACAAAGACAAATATTTACTAACAAGAATTTAAAAAATTTAATTATTCCTTTAATTATTGAACAATTATTAGTACTACTTGTAGGAATTGCCGACACTCTAATGGTTAGTTATGCTGGCGAAGCAGCTGTTTCCGGCGTTAGTTTAGTCAATCAGCTTAATAACGTTTTTCTTTATATTTTTAATGCTTTAGCATCAGGCGGTGCCGTTGTTGCTAGTCAATATATTGGTAACAAAGATCAAAAAAATGGTAATCTTGCTGCTAGTCAATTAGTAATGATTACTACCGTAATTTCAGTTTTCTTAATGTTATTTGCCATCCTTTTAAGAGAACAACTATTAACATTATTATTTGGTGATGTTGAAAGTGATGTTATGATTGCTTGTCTTACATATTTAATTATTTCTGCTTTTTCATTTCCAGCATTAGCTATATATAATAGCTGCGCTGGGTTATTTAGAAGTATGTCTAAGGCTAATATAGTTGTTTATGTATCTTTTTTAATGAATATTATTAATGTTGCTGGTAATGCTATTGGAATTTTTGTTTTACATGCTGGAGTTGCCGGAGTTGCTTATCCATCACTTATTTCTAGAACCGTAGCAGCTATAGTTTTACTTATTTTGATTTCTAGTAAAAAAAATGTTTTATATATTCGTCTTAGCGATATTCTTAAATGGTCTAAGTCTATGATCAAACGGATATTAAATATTGCTATTCCAAATAGTATTGAAAATGGTTTGTTTCAAATATCTAAAGTTGTATTAAGCAGTATTGTTGCTTTATTTGGTACTAGCCAGATTGCTGCTAATGGTGTTGCTCAAAGTTTCTGGTCAATGGCTGCCTTATTTTCACTTGCTATGGGGCCGGCCTTTATTACTGTAATTGGACAATGTATGGGAGCTAAAGATATTGAAGCTGCCAATTATTATATGCAAAAATTACTTAAAATAACTTTAATTGGCGGAACTATCTGGAATGCTGTCTTCTTTACAATTACACCACTTATTTTAATACTTTATGATTTACCAAATGAAACAATTCAGTTAGTAATTATTTTATGTTTGATCCATAATGTCCTTAATGCTATCTTATGTCCAATTTCTTCTGCTCTTTCTAATGGATTACGAGCTTGTGGTGATGTTAAATATACAATGTACACATCTATTTTCTGTACTGTTGTTTGCCGCGTTATTTTATCATATTTATTTGGTATTACTTTAAATTTAGGAGTTATTGGTATTACTTTAGCTATGGTTGGCGATTGGGCAATTAAAGCTGTCTTTATCATGGTTAGATATGTAAAAGGAACCTGGAAACAATTTCAAGTTATCTAAAGTGCTTATAAAAGCACTTTTTATTTTCTTTTTCATTCTCTGGAAAAGTCCATTACTTTTTTTAATTTCGATTATAATATCGCTTAAGGAGGAGATACAAAATATGTTACATAAAAATTTAAAACCATTCCCTAAAGATTTTTTATGGGGTGCTTCTACATCTGCTTATCAAGTAGAAGGAGCTAACTTAGAAGATGGTAAAGGACCATCAGTACAAGATGTTAAAGTAATCCCAGAAGGAACTTCAGATTTAACAGTATGTGCTGATCATTACCATCGCTATAAAGAAGATATTGCTTTAATGGCTGAAATGGGATTTAAAACTTATCGTTTTTCTATTTCATGGTCAAGAATTTTACCAAATGGAACTGGTGAAGTAAATCCTAAAGGAATTGAATTCTATAATAATGTAATTAATGAATGTTTAAAATATAACATTGAACCATTAGTTACTATGTTCCACTTTGACTTACCTCAAGCATTAGAAGAAAGAGGAGGTTGGGAAAAAAGAGAATCAATTGACTGGTTTGTCAACTTTGCTAAAGTTATGTTTGAAAACTTTGGTGACCGTGTAAAATACTGGTTAACTATCAATGAACAAAACGTCTTAATTTTATCTGGTGATATTATCGGAACAACTAAATTAACAGGACCAGATAAATATAAAAGCCTATATCAACAAAATCACCACATGTTAGTAGCTCAAGCTAAAGCAATGGCTTTATGCCATGAAATGGTACCTGGTGGTAAAATCGGACCAGCTCCAAATATTTCTTTAGCTTATCCAGCTTCTTGTAAACCAGAAGATCAATTAGCTGCTCAAAATCTAAATGCAATTAGAAACTGGTTATACTTAGATATGGCTGTATATGGAAAATACAATAATCTTGCATGGGCATTTATGGAAGAACGTAATGCTACACCAGTTATTGAAGAAGGTGACATGGAAATTTTAGCTAATGGTCATCCTGATTTCATTGGTTTCAACTACTATTCAACTGCTACAGTAAAATGGTGTCCTGAAAATATTGAAGAAACATTTGGACATGATCAACAAAAAACAAGAATGGAACCAGGTGTTTATCTAGGTGCTGCTAATGAAAATTTACCACATACTGATTTTGGATGGGAAATTGATCCAATGGGATTTAGAGCAACTATGAGAGAAATGTATTCTCGTTATCGTTTACCAATGATTGTTACTGAAAATGGTCTTGGAGCTTATGATAAGCTAACTGAAGACGGTAAAGTACATGATCAATACCGTATTGAATATTTAAGAAAACATATTGAACAAATCAAGTTAGCTATTACAGATGGTGTTGAAATGATGGGATATTGCCCTTGGTCTGCAATTGACTTAATTTCTACTCATGAAGGTATGGTTAAACGTTACGGATTCATTTATGTTGACCGTGATGAATTTGATTTAAAAACTTTAGATCGTTATCGTAAAGATTCTTTCTATTGGTATAAAAAGGTTATCGCTTCTAATGGAGAAGATTTATCTGATTAAACATAAAAGGAATAGCTTGGCTATTCCTTTTATAGTTCTTCACCGTTAGTTTCAATTACCTTTTGATACCAGTAATATGAATCTTTTTTATATCGATTTAATGTACCGCTATTTTCGTCTTCTTCTCTATCAACATATACAAATCCATAGCGTTTTTGATAACCATTTAACCAGCTTAATAAATCTGTATATGACCATGTACAATAAGCTAATACTCGACAACCATCATCACAGGCTTTTTTAAGTTCCTTAATATGTTCACGTAAGTAATCAATACGATATGGATCATGAACCTTACCATCTTCCAATTTATCAAAAGCTCCTAATCCGTTTTCACTAATTACGATTGGTAAATCATATCTTGATGTAATTTCACGACAGCACATTCTAAGACCCATTGGATCAATTGTCCAATCCCAGTCTGTAGTTGGTAAATTAGCATTAGGTGGATTTTTATATAATCCAGGTACTCCTTGCACTGTTGCAGTACCTTTTTTACCAGTGTTATTCATTTCATGAGTTGTTCCAACACCATCAATATCATTGAATTCAACTGTAGTAGTTTGATAATAGTTAACACCCATAAAATCAATTAATTGAGCTGCTTCTTTTAAAATAGCTTGATCTTCAGGTTCCATTTTAATTGTAATACCTTGTGACTGTAAATAAGTTAAGGCAGCTCGTGGATAACGTCCATAAGCATATACGTCCATCCAGAAATAATTTTTTAAGTCATCATAGTCAGCCTTAGCCATAGCGTTTTCTGGTTTATTGTCAATAGCATAACTTGGGCTGTAAGCAAAACTTGCTCCTACTTTTGCATCTGGCCACATTTCTTTTAAAGCAATTACACTTTTTGCATGTGCCATATTAGCATGATGATTAACCTGACAGAATGTTTGCATATCATCTACTTTTCCTGGTGGATGCATTCCTTCTAACCATCCATGACCGGTAAAGATATTTTGTTCATTCATTGTAATCCAATATTTTACACGATCACCATATCTTTTAAATAAAGTCTTAGCATAATTTACATAATCATCAACGATTTGACGATTTTCCCAGCCATGATATCGATCTTCTAAAGCTTGAGGCATATCCCAGTGATATACTGTTACCATTGGTTCAATTCCATATTTTAATAATTCATTAATTAAATTATCATAGAATTGTAATCCGGCTTCATTTACTTCACCTGTTCCATTTGGATAGATTCTTGTCCAGGCAATTGAAAAACGATATGTTTTTAAGCCTAATTCTGCCATTAAGGCAACATCTTCTTTATAACGATGATAATGATCTACGGCTTTATCACCAGTAGTTCCTTTAAAAGTTTTTCCAGGAATTCTAACAAATTTATCCCAGTTAGAAACACCTTTACCATCAGCATCCCAGCCACCTTCTACCTGATAAGCAGCTGAAGCACTACCCCAAAGAAAGTCTTTTGGAAATCCTTTGCTTTCTTTAAAATACATCTTTTTATCTCCTCCTTTTTTTATTTATTATACTTATAAATCAAAGATTCATAAGATAATTCCTTTTAATTACTTTACATATTTAGTAATAAAATTAACTAATGTGCTTTTAAATTCATCAGTTTCTTTTAAATCATATAAATAACGTTCTTCTTTTAAAACAAATAATGCTTTACTACCACGATTAGCATTATATAAAGGATATACCATCTTTAATGGTACAAAATCATCATCTTTCATATGAATATATAATGTTGGAATATCATTATGTTTAACTAATTCCACGTAATCTTCTTTAATATCAATCTTAATTTGTTTTCTTATTTTACGTTTAATTAAATTAACCGTTGGAAATTTAGGAACTTTATAGTCTTTAATTAAGCGATATCCTAAAATATCATAAACACTTGTATAAGCTCCATCGCTAATTATTGCTTTAACATTTTTTAATGAATGTTCACTAGCAGCCTTTAAAATCGTATTAGCACCAGTTTCTTTTCCATATAATACAATTTTATGATCTTTCCCAAATGTTTTTAAGATAAATCGATTCCAGCAAACTAAATCACGAACATCTTTAATACCAAAACCACGAATATAACCATCACTTTGTCCATGTCCACAAGCATCGACTAATAATATATTCCAATCTGGATAGCGTTCTTTAAAATATGGAACATACATTGTCATATCTTTAGCTTCCAAAGCAAAAGGATGTAATATCATTAAGGTAACTTCAGCATTTGGTTCTTCTAATAAAATTCCTCTTAATCGTATTCCTTGGCGATTTTTTAAATAAACATTTTTACTTGCATATTTGGTTTCTAAAATACTTGGTTTATCATCTTCTTTATGATGACGATAAGCCATTGCTTTAACCATCTTATTTGCAAAAGCATTTACAGCACTAACACTACTGGCAATTCCAGCAACTAATGCAAATGATGCAACAACTCTTTTTTGATTTTTATACATGTTTACCTCCATACTCCTTATAATTTTCCATTAATAATCTATTTATATTACATACTTGTTCAAAAGAACTTAATCGATATTCATCATGCTCCATTCTTCCAGCATAGAAACGGATTGCAGTTTCCAGATTTTCCCGAATAATTTCTTTATATTCTGGTGGAAAAGTTGATATTGGAAAACATACGAATACGAATGTATTATAATCTTTAGAAAATAAATTAATTAATAAATCATATCCTTCGCTTTGAACAATTGAATTACCTATTGCTAATTGTAAATCATGATTAGCAAAAGTAAGCATATCATTCATTACAAAACGAATTACATCCATGGACGCATTTTGATAACCTTCAATATCATTTTCAAAAATAGCTTTTAGATATGGAATAACAATATTACTTGTTTTCCCTTCTTCATGAATTCGATTATCGATATAATTAAAAATTGCTTTTGTAATTCGATAATGAGAAAGAACCAGATTACCAAAATCGGTCATGATTGCAAAAGCAAATCGTTGTGAATTACACAAACGCCATATTGCATCTAATAACGGCTCTTTAACTGTGTTATAAAAACCATCTAAATGTTTAAATACATCTTTAATAATCAACCTAAAATAATATAAATGATATTGGTACTGGGTGTCTAAATACTTAGCTGTCATCCCATCCCATTCATATTCATAAAGTATTTTATCCAACAATAAACTGACTGAATCCATATATTTTTTATAATTACCATTACTTAATAACCGATCTAAGTATGGCATGAAAAATTCATAAAACTCATCAACAGTTTCCTGGTTAGTACCTCGATGATATTCTAAGTAATCAAGAATATTTCGATAATCTAATGGTTCTAACATGCTATTAGTATTTTTACTATTAATATAATGTTGGAATACATGACAATGTAAAATTGTTTTATATTTATTAAAATATAAAATCTGCTTTAAAGCATCTTTAGTAATATATTCTTGTTCCTGTTCGTGTAAATCTACAGAAAAAGTTGTTTTTACCTCATCACCAGAATAATCGACTGTTACAAAAACATTAATTTCACGAAATTGAATATCACGAATATAATAGTGAAACTTATGCTCAAATTTTTTAGTTTGAACACAACTATGACAACGGTATTTACCCTGATAATTACTTTGATGTTCTTCTAAATACTTATGAATACATTCACGCGCCATGAATTCACCTCCTATTTTATCTTTACTTTCAATATATTTTACCACGTCTTGACTAACTTTAAAACCAATACACAAAAAAAAGTATCCAATTCTCGCTTAGATACTTATTACTTAATCTTCCCTTTTTTAAATACTGGCTGTTCAATAACATTTAAATTATGTCGCCAGGCAAATCTTTCTAATGCTTCAAAATCATCTTGATTAAAATGATTAGGACTATGTCCATCGACACCTAGAATCACTTTACAACCCATCTCACTTACAATATCAAAAAAATGTGAATTAGGGTAAGGATATAGTAACTCATCGTTAACACGACGATAACCGCGCCGAATTCCACCAGCATTTATCTCTAATGGAACCTCTTTTTCCAAGGCTTTTTGACAAATTTCCCGGGTAATATTTTCACAAAACTCATCAAAATAGATTTTTCCGATCATAAATAAATCGGGATGAGCAATATATGTAAACAAATCAGTATCCAAGGCCTTTAAAACATTATCTTTATATGAAATTATTTCCTTATCACTAATCGCCGGTTTACCATAGTATTTAGTTGCTACCGAATATTTATCAAAATGATTTCCTAGTATTAAATAATCAATTTCACCACTATCTAATAGCTCTTGATAATAATCTAAATATTCTTCAAAATACTCAGCTTCAAAACCTTGATAAATAGTAATTTGATCTTTATATTTTTTCTTTAGCTCTTTAACTTTTTCAATATGAATATCTTTTTTTGAGTATGGTAATCGCATTGCTGGTCCATTTTTTAAAATTGATAGACAAGCTGATCCAAAAGAATGAAAATTACCAATTGTATAAGGAATCCCCTTTAATAAATGTTTTCGGTAATGTGGTAAAGGTACATGTTCACTAAAGCCTAAAACTTCAATCCCTTCATTAAGGGCTGAAATGACCATCTCTTCTTCATCACCAATAGCATGACCACATCGAAAAGTATGTGTATGATAATTAGTCTTCATCGTAAGATACCTCGTACAAATATAGACCTTGTGGTTTAGCTTTAAATAAACATTTTTTTTCACCTTTACTATCTAATAGCTCTTGTAATCGGGCTTGATCGATTCTTTTAGCTCCAACTTGAATTAACCCACCAACAATATGGCGAACCATATAACGTCTAAAACCATTACCGGTTAATATAAATTTAACGATACCATTTTCATTAGTAATATCAATTTTATAAATAGTTCTAATTGTATTACCATACTGGTCATAACTACAAAATGAAGCAAAATCATGTTCACCAATAAAGATTTTTGCCGCTTGCTGCATCAATTCAATATCTAAAGGACGTCCATACTGGTAAATATAATTTGTTTCAAATGGATTATACTCATTAGTACTTAATAAATAATGATATTCTTTTTTTACAGCACTATATCTACTATGAAAATCCTCTGAAACAAATTCAGTATCAGTAATATAGATATCGTTTGGTAAAAAATGATTAATAGCTCTTTTCCATTGCTTTTCTGGTAAATTGCTTGTTGTATCGAAATGAAAAACCTGCTTAACACCATGAACCTTAGCATCAGTTCTACCAGAACCATGAATAATTATTTTCTCTTTACAAATATTTTTCAACGCTTTTTGAATTTCACCTTGAACAGTTCTTAAATTATTTTGAACCTGAAAACCGTGAAATTTACTACCATCATAAGTAACAGTCGCTTTAACTCGTACCATTATAAAACAAAACTCATTGCAATTACAAAACCAGAAACAGCAATAGTTAAAACAAAAGCAACTGTATCACTAGTTTGCCATTTTAAAGACTTATAGCGAGTTCGTGGTGCTTCTGGATTATAATTACGACTTTCCATAGCATTAGCTAAATCTTCAGCGCGTTGAAAAGCAGAGATAAATAATGGAATAATTAAAGAAACAATTGCTTTAATCTTTTCTTTCATTGTTCCTTCATTAAAATCAACTCCACGACTAGCCTGAGCTTTCATAATTCTTTTAGCTTCATCTAGTAAATCGGGAATGAAACGCAAAGCAATAGATATCATCATTGCAAGTTCATGAGCTGGAAAACCAAAGCGTTTAAATGGTAATAACATACTTTCTATTCCCAATGTTAAATCTAAAGGCTTAGTTGAAGAAGTTAAAATAGTTGTAAGCGTAATAATTAAAATCAACCTTATAAATATATATGCTGATTGGATTAAAGCTCCTGAGTAAATATTAAATGAACCTATTGTTAAAACTATTTCTCCAGTATTAACTAAAAAGATATTAAACACCATTAAAAACAACATCATAAACAACATCGGCTTAATTGCTTTTAAAATATGTTTAATAGCAATATTTGATAACATTGCTACAAGTAAAACAAATACAGCTAAAATACCATAACCAATAAAACCAGCATCAAAAAAGACAGCAATTAAAAATATTAATAATGCTCCTATTTTTAAACGAGGATCAAGGCGATGGATAAGTGAATTTACTGGGATATATTTTCCAAAAGTCATACTATCCATTAAGCTCACCACCTATTGCCGCAACTAAATCTTCAATATTATTAATTGAAGTATCAATATTAAAACCACCTTGATTCAATTTAATAATAAAATCAGTAATAATTGGTAAATCGATTCCTAATCCATTTAAATATTCACTATCTTTAAATACGTTAGTCACTGTATCATGTTTTTCAACCTTACCATGATTCATAACTACTACTTCATCACAATATTGTAATACGTGATTCATATCATGAGTTACTAAAATTATTGTTTTACCCATATCATTAATCTTTTTAAATAAGCTCATCATTTCATTAGTACCTTGTGGATCCAATCCAGCTGTTGGCTCATCAAGAATTAAAATATCTGGATCCATGGCTAAGATCCCTGCTATAGCTACTCTTCTTTTTTGCCCTCCAGATAAATCAAATGGTGACTTTGATAAATAACTATCATCTAAACCAACTGTGTTTAATACCTGGCTAGCAATTCGTTTAGCTTCATTTTCGTCAACACCAAAATTTAATGGCCCAAACATAATATCTTTTTCAATTGTTTCTTCAAATAACTGATACTCAGGGAATTGAAAAACTAAACCAGCTTTTTTTCTAAGTGGTTTTAATTTGCTAGGTTTTTGAGTAGCAGTAATTAAATATTCTTCTACGTTAATGCTACCATTAGTAGGTAACAATAAAGCATTGATATGTTGTATCAAAGTACTCTTACCGCTTCCAGTTTGACCAATAATAGCAGTAAAACTTTGATCCTTAATATCCAAATTTACACCCTTTAAAGCATGATAAGAAAAAGGGGTATTGGGACTATAAATATGTTCTACTTCTTTGAATGTAACTGACATAATTCGTTAATCAATACCTCCTTTTTTAACGACATACTTGTTTTAATATTTATCTTTTCTAATCCTTTAGCTACTTTTAAAGCAAAAGGAATATCTAATTCTGATTTAATCAAGGAAGTCTCATCTTTAAGTATTTTATCAGGTTCACCTTGAGCAACTATTTTACCATCATTTAATATAATTACTTGATCTGCATTTTTAGCTTCTTCAATATCATGAGTAATTGAGATAATAGTAATGTCTTTTTCTTGATTTAATTCTTTAACTAGACTATTGATTTCACGACGCCCCATAGGATCAAGCATACTTGTGGCTTCGTCAAGAATAATTATACTAGGCGCCATAGCTAGAATTCCGGCAATTGCAACTCGCTGTTTTTGACCACCAGATAATTTTGTTGGTTCATGATCTAAAAAATCAAGCATTTTAACTTTGGCTGCATAATTATTAATTATTTCATCCATTTCTTCTTGAGGAACACAATTATTTTCTAAACCAAACGCAATATCATCTCTAACTGTCGCACCTATAAATTGATTATCTGGATTTTGAAAAACTATTCCGATATTATCACGAACTTTATATAGGTTTTCTAGAGTTAATTCAATACCATTAACAATAATTGTGCCACCTTTTTTTTCTAATAATCCAATCAATAATTTAGCAATTGTACTTTTTCCACTACCATTATGCCCTAATATTGCTACATAGTCACCTTTTTTTATATCAAAAGAAATATGATCTATTGTTTTTAAACCTTCATCGTATTCAAAAAACAAATCTTTTATTTCAATGATTTTTTCCATTCGTCCACCACCTTGATTACATGTTTTTTACATTCTATTATTATTAGTTAACTTAGTCAAGTAAAATAAAAAGACCCGAAGGTCTTTTATTATTAAATTAAAGTAATGATTGCCATTGGGGCATTATCACCTTTACGATTGTAAGTTTTTAAGATACGAGTGTATCCACCATTTACATCGCTATATTTAGGGGCAACTTCATCAAATAATTTTTGTACAGCTGTTTTTCCTGTTTCAGCGTCAACTACATTATGTAATACAGCAGCAGCTTGACGTCTAGCGTGTAAGTCACCACGTTTACCTAAAGTAATTAATTCTTCAACTACTGAACGAACTTCTTTTGCTCTTGTTACTGTAGTTTCTAATTGTCCGTACATAATTACTTCTGTTGCAAGAGAACGTAACATTGATTTTCTAATATCAGAAGTACGTCCTAATTTTCTATTTCTAGCCATGAGATTAGCGCTCCTTCCTTAGTAATTGCGAATTAATCGATAGGTTTAAACCCTAACCCTAATTCAACTAATTTTTCTTTAACTTCTTTTAAAGATTTCTTACCTAAGTTTCTTACTTTGATCATATCATCTTCAGACTTAGCGGCAAGATCTTGAACAGTTTGAATACCTGCTCTTTTTAAACAATTATATGAACGAACTGATAAATCAAGTTCTTCGATTGTCATATCTAAAACTTTATTTGTTGTATCGCTTTGAGCTTCAGACATAACTTCCATGTTAACAGCCATATCAGTCAATTCAACAAACATATTTAAATGTTCCACCAAAATCTTTGCAGCTAGTGAGATAGCTTCATAAGGCTTTAAAGCCCCATTGGTTTCAATTTCTAAAGTTAATTGATCATATTTTGCACTTTCACCAACACGAGTTGGTTCAACTGCATAAGATACTCTTTCAATTGGCGAATAAATAGAATCAGTTGGAATAATACCAATTGTATTAATTTCTTGTTTATTTTGATCAGCACTTACATAACCACGGTCTTTTTTAGCATATAATTCCATATATAAGTGTGCCCCTTGAGCAACATGAGCGATTACCATATCATTAGAAATCATTGTTACTTCAGAAGGACATTGGATGTCAGCACCTGTTACAGTAGCAGGTCCTTCAACATCAATGATCATTGTTGCTGATTCATCACTATCCACATCAAATACAAGCTTTTTTAGACGTAAGATAATTGAGGTAACGTCTTCTACAACACCATCAACTGCCGAAAATTCATGAATTGCACCTTGTACTTTAATTGCATAAATTGCCGAACCAGGTAATGATGATAAAAGAACACGTCTTAAAGAGTTACCTAAAGTTGTCCCGAACCCTCTTTCTAAAGGTTCGATGACAAACTTACCATAATTATCTGTTTCATCATAATTAGCTATATTAAAATTTGCTTTTTCAAACTTTTGCATTTATTTTCCTCCTCACTAGGAATTACTATATTAGATCATGCAATAATTATCCGCGTGGACGTTTTGGTGGACGGCACCCGTTATGTGGAATTGGGGTAACGTCAGTAATAGAAGTTACTTCTAATCCCGCAGCTTGTAAAGCTCTAACTGCAGCTTCACGTCCTGGTCCTGGACCTTTAACGTTAACATCTACAGATTTCATACCATGATCCATTGATGCTTTAGCAGCAGCTTCTGAAGCCATTTGTGCTGCAAATGGAGTAGATTTACGAGAACCTTTGAAACCTAAAGCTCCAGCACTAGACCATGTAATTACATTACCATGTTCATCAGTAATAGTCACGATAGTGTTATTGAAAGTTGAATGAACATGTGCTACACCTTTTGCAATATTCTTTTTTACACGTCTTTTACCACGTGTTTGTCTAACTTTTGCCATCTTAATTCAACCTCCTATTTTATTTTTTCTTTCCTGCGATTGGTTTTGCTTTTCCCTTACGAGTACGAGCATTTGTTTTAGTTTTTTGACCACGAACAGGAAGTCCTCTACGATGACGGATTCCTCTGTAGCTTCCGATTTCCATTAAACGTTTAATGTTTAAAGCTACTTCACGACGAAGATCACCTTCAACTTTGATTGATTCGATTTCTTTTCTGATTTTACCGATTTCATCTTCTGTTAAATCTTTAACTCTGACATCTTCACTAATTCCAACATTTTTTAAGATTTTTTGAGCTGTTGGTTTACCGATACCATAGATATAAGTCAATGAGATAACCACTCGTTTATCACGAGGGATATCAACACCAGCAATACGAGCCATATAATTTCCTCCTAATTAACCTTGTCTTTGTTTATGTTTAGGGTTTTCGCAAATAACCATTACGCGCCCTTTTCTTTTAATTACTCTGCATTTATCACAGATTGGTTTTACAGATGCTCTAACTTTCATCTTGTTTACCTCCTTTGGGAAGATTTAAGTTTTATTTATGTCTAAATGTAATTCGCCCACGTGTTAAATCATATGGAGAAATTTCAACCGTAACCCTGTCCCCCGGTAAAATGCGAATGTAATGCATACGGATTTTACCAGAAACGTGAGCAAGGATTTCTACTCCATTTTCTAACGCTACTTTAAACATCGCGTTTGGTAATGTTTCAAGTACCGTTGCTTCTACTTCAAGAACATCATCTTTCTTTGCCATTGATTTCAACTCCCTTTAATTAAAGTTTTGTCAAGATTTCATAACCATCGTCAGTTATGACAATAGTATGTTCATAATGAGCCGCTAATGAGCGGTCTTTTGTTACAACTGTCCATTCATCTTGCATTACCTCTGTTTCACATCCACCAAGATGTGCCATTGGTTCAATAGCAAGTGCCATACCAGCTTTAAGTCTAGGTCCACGTCCTGGTTTACCATAATTTGGTACACTTGGATCTTCGTGAACTGCTGTTCCAATTCCATGTCCTGTATAATCACGTGGTGTTGAACAGCCATGATCTTCTAAATATACTTGTATAGCGTGAGAAATGTCTGATAAACGATTACCTGGTTTAACTTGTTTTAGTCCTTCATATAATGAAGCTTCACATACTTCCATTAAATGTTTAGCTTCATCACTAATTTGACCTACTGCGTAGGTCCACGCACTATCACCATGATATCCTTTAAAGCAAGCCCCTACATCAACTGAAATAATATCGCCATCTTTTAAAACACGATCACTTGGAATTCCATGTACAACTACTTCATTAATTGAAGTGCAAACACTATTAGGAAATCCATAAAGATGCAGAAATGAAGGAGTTGCATTATTTTCACGAATTACTTTTTCACAGATTTCATCAATCTCTTTAGTAGTAATACCAGGTACAATCACTTCTTTTAATTTTTGATGTACTAACGCAACAATTCTTCCTGCTTCTTTCATCAGTTCAATTTCTCGATGATCTTTAGTAACAATCATTATTTGGCCTCCAGGCTAGCTTTGATATCCTTAAAGACGTCTTCCATAGATTGATCACCGTTAATATTAGTGATTTGTCCTTTCATTGTATAATAATCAATTAATGGACTAGTTTGTTTTTCATAAGTATCAAGTCTGACTTTAACAGCTTCTTCGCTTTCATCAGGACGTTGATATAATTCACCACCACAATTATCACAAATACCTTCTTGTTTAGGTGGGTTATATTCAATATGATAACTTGCACCACATTCTTTACAAGTTCTTCTTCCAGAAAGTCTTGGAATTAAACGATCAAGTTCAATTTCTAAATTAATTACAGCATCGATTGTAAATTCAAATTCTTTAGCAATACTTTCTAATTCACGAGCTTGAATAATAGTACGTGGGAATCCATCAAGGATGAATCCATTTGGAAATTCATTTTCTTGTAAATATTCCCTAACCATTTGAATAGTATAATCATCAGGAACTAGATGCCCAAATTGCATAAAATATTTAGCAATCACACCATATTTCGTTTGTTCTTTAAGTGCTTTTCTAAATATATCTCCAGTTGAAATATGTGTTAATCCATATTCTTTAACTAAATTTGCCGCTTGAGTCCCTTTTCCTGCACCAGGAGGTCCCATTAAAATAATGTTCATAATCTACGCCTTCTTTCTTATTATACTATCTACGAATATAACCATGATATTCTTTTCTTGTAATGTATGTTTTAATTTGTTTAACCGTCTCTAACGCAACACCAGTTACGATAATTAACCCGGTACCTCCAAGCGAAAGTGAGGCATTTTCAGTTTGCGTCCAGAGAACTGGCGTAATAATTGGAATCGCTGCAATGATACATAATGATAAAGATCCAACAACAGTAATTCTATTTAATACTGTTTTAATATATACCATTGTATCAGTCCCAGTTCTAACTCCAGGAATTGAGCCACCATTTTTCTTCAAATCTTTACTAATTTGTTCAGCATCAATTTGTAAGTTAGAATAGAAAAATGTAAATCCGATAATCATCAAGATATATAAGATAAATCCTACCGGTTCTTGATAATTAAATATTGTATTTATCCAATTTGTCACATCACTTGTTTCCATAAAACTTACTATAGTTCTAGGCGCTGCCAACACTGATGCGGCAAAGATTACAGGAATAACTCCTGAACTATTAATCTTAATTGGCATATGTGTTTGATCTTTAGTACGCATTGTTGTATTAGAACTTGTTGCATAAATAATTGGAATTTTTCTAACTGCACCTTCATTAAATACAACGAAGATAACGATAGATAAATATACAACAACAAATAATACATACCAGGCAATACCTAATGCAATATCACCAGCGTTACCAGTTAAATCAACTAAATTATTAAATGTTGTTATAAAACTATTTGGTAAACTAGAGACAATACCTGTAAAAATTAATAATGATACACCATTACCAATTCCACGATTAGTAATTTGATCACCTAACCATACAGCTAACATACTTCCAGCCATCATTATTAAAACGACATAGATATAAGTCCAGATACTTGAATCTGTTAAAATACCATAGCCATTATCAAATGCGTAAGTTAATACACCACCTTGTAATGCTGCTAAAAATAATGTTACAAATCTAGTCACGCGGTCTTTTTTCTTTTTACCTGTATTACCTTCTTTACGCCAGCGAGTTAGAGCAGGAATAACATCCATAGACAATAACTCGATGATGATTGAAGCAGTAATATAAGGTGAAACTCCTAGTGAAAACAAAGAGAAAGTTTCTAATGTTCCCCCACCAAGAAGATTCATTATTCCGAAAATTCCATTTGTAGCATCACTTGAACTTAAAGCTCCTGTAGTAACACTAGGAATAGTAATAGCTGCACCTAAACGGTATACAAATAGAATACCTAAAGTGAAAATTATTTTTTGTCTTAATTCACCTTTTTTGAAAACATTTTTTAAAAATGTAATCATTTTAGATCACCTCAGTTTTTCCACCTGCAGCTTCAATTGCGGCAACAGCTGATTTAGAAAATTTATGAGCTTTAACAGTAATTGCTTTTTCTAATTTTCCGTTACCTAAAATTTTAACACCATCTAATTCTTTTTTAATTAATCCAGCTTCTTTTAAATCTGTAGGGCTAACTGTTGACCCATCTTCGAATTTATTTAATTGTTCTAAGTTAACAATTGCATATTCTAACCGGTTAAAGTTAGTAAATCCACGTTTTGGCAAACGCATGAATAATGGAGTTTGTCCACCTTCAAATCCTGGTTTCTTTCCACCACCAGATCTTGCACCTTGACCTTTTTGACCACGGCTAGAAGTTTTACCAGTACCAGAACTAGTTCCACGTCCAACACGTTTTCTTGCTTTACGTGCACCTTCAGTGTATTTTAATTCATGTAATTTCATTAGTTTACACCTCCCTATTTTTCTTCTACTGTAACTAGGTGTTCAACAACCTTAATCATTCCTTGAATAGATTCGTTGTATTCTTTTTCAACTGTTTTATTAATTTTTGTTAAACCTAACGCTTTAAGAGTAGCCCGTTGTTTTGGTAAACGACCAATAGGACTTTTTTTAAGCGTAATCATAACTGTTTTTGCCATTATTTACGCCCTCCTATCCGAAAATTTCTTCTACTTTTTTATCTCTTAATTCAGCAACTTGGTTAACAGTTTTTAATGAAGCTAAACCTTCCATTGTAGCTCTAACCATGTTAATTGGAGTTCTTGAACCAATACATTTTGATAAAATGTCTGTATATCCAGCTAACTCAACAACCGCACGAACAGGACCACCTGCGATGATTCCAGTACCTTGGCTAGCAGGTTTAATAAATACTTTACCTGATCCATAAATACCAGTTACTTCATGAGGAATAGTTCCATGAACGAAAGGTACATTGATAATATTTCTTTTTGCATTTTCAGACGCTTTTCTAATTGCATCAGGTACTTCGTTAGCTTTACCAGTACCGAATCCAACACGTCCTTTTCTATCACCAACAACAACTAATGCAGCAAAACGGAATTTACGTCCCCCTTTTACTACTTTAGTAACACGGTTAATTGTAACAACACGTTCTTCAAATTCTTTTTCTTCTCTTCTAGGTCCATTATTGCGTTGACCTCTTCTTGGTCCGTTATTTCTTGGTCCATTATTTCTTGGTTTACGTTGTTCCATGTTGACCTCCTTCTAGAATTCTAATCCCGCTTCTCTAGCTGCATCTGCTAGAGCTTTTACACGACCATGGTAAACATATCCACCACGATCAAATACTACTTTTTTAATATTTTTAGCTAAAGCTGCTTCGCCAATAGCTTTTCCTACTGCAGTTGCAGCAGCGATGTTAGAACCGTTTTCTAATTTCATATTAACACTAGATGCACTAGCTAAAGTTACACCATTAACATCATCAATAATTTGCGCATGAATATGAGCATTTGAACGGAACACATTTAAACGTGGACATTCAGGAGTTCCACTGATTTTAGCACGAACTCTAGCATGTCTTTTTAAACGAACATCATTACGTGATTGTAATTTTGACATCTTAATTTGCTCCTTTCACAACTACTTCTTACCAGCAGTTTTTCCTTCTTTTCTGATGATTCTTTCATCACTATATCTAATACCTTTACCTTTATATGGTTCAGGTTTTTTAACTTCTCTAATTTGAGCAGCAACATGACCTACACGTTCTTTAGAGATTCCAGATACGATGATTTTAGTATTAGATGGAGTTTCAATTTTAACTCCTTCTTCACCTTTAACTTCAACTGGATGAGAGAATCCTACATTTAATACTAATGTATCTCCCTTCATTTGTCCACGGTATCCGATCCCAACGATTTCAAGTTCTTTTTTGAAACCATTATGAACTCCTTCAATCATGTTTGCAAGTAATGCTCTTGTTGTACCATGTAATTGTTTGTGAGTTTTTTGTTCACTACTTCTACTAACAGTAATTACATTATCTTCATTTTTAATTGTAATTACTGGTGAAAATTGTCTTACTAAAGTCCCTTTTGCTCCTGTAACAGTCACTGTGTTATCCGCAGCGATATCAACTGTAACTCCTTCAGGTACATTAATAATTTTATTACCGACACGAGACATCAGTTTGCACCTCCTGAATTGTTATTTTTAATTACCAAATATATGCTAGAACCTCTCCACCAACTTTTTTAGCACGAGCTTCTTTGTCAGTCATTAACCCTTGAGAAGTTGATAAGATTACGATTCCTAATCCATTTAATACTTTAGGAATTTCGTCTACTTTAGCATATACGCGTAACCCTGGTTTAGAAATTCTTTTTAAATCAGTGATTACTCTATCATTTCCTCTATATTTTAAAGAAATATTAATATTTTGAATTGGGGCTTCTCCCTCAACTGTATATCCATTAATGAATCCTTCGTTTTTCAAAATTTCAGCAATTCCAACTTTTAATTTTGATGCAGGCACCATTACGTTATCGTGATGTTGTCTGTTTGCATTACGGATTCTTGTTAACATATCTGCAATTGGATCTGTCATGACCATTTGCTAATCCTCCTTCCATCTGGATAAAATTTATTACCAGCTTGATTTTTTTACACCTGGAATTTCACCTTTGTATGCTAATTCGCGGAAGCAAATTCTACAAAGTCTAAATTTTCTAATAACTGAATGTGGTCTTCCACAACGTTCACAACGTGTGTATTCACGCACTTTGTATTTTTGAGGACGTTGTTGTTTCACCTTCATTGATGTTTTAGCCATATTTTTGCGGGTCCTCCTTCTTATTTCTTGAATGGCATTCCTAATTGAGCTAATAATTCATGACCTTCTTCGTCAGTTTTAGCTGTAGTTACGAATACGATATCCATTCCTCTTAACTTATTTACTTTATCAAAATTGATTTCAGGGAAAATTAATTGTTCTTTAACACCTAATGTATAATTTCCTCTTCCATCAAATGAGTTATTGGAAACACCTCTAAAATCTCTTACTCGTGGTAATGAGATATTGATTAATTTATCTAAAAATTCATACATTCTTTCACCACGTAAAGTTACTTTACACCCGATTGGCATACCTTCACGTAATTTGAATCCAGCGATAGATTTTTTTGCTCTTGTAATAATTGGTTTTTGCCCAGAAATTAATGTTAATTCATTAACTGCTTCATCTAATAATTTTGAATTAGATACAGCATCACCAACCCCGATGTTGATTACGATTTTTTCAATTTTTGGAGCTTGCATTCTTGAAGAATAATTGAATTTTTCCATCATTGATTTTACTACATCGTTTTGATAACGTTCCATTAAACGGTTCATTCTATATCCTCCTTCCAACTATTTTTTCTTTTTCTTTTTATCTACTTCAGCTCCAGTTTTTCTGTTAACTCGAACTTTTACTTTTTTACCATCTTCTTCGATGAATTTATATCCAAGTTTAACTGGCGCTTTTGTTTTAGAATCATAGAATGCAACATTAGAAACATGAATAGGTGCTTCTCTTGTTACAATTCCACCTTCAGGATCTGCTTGTGAAGGTTTGATATGTTTAGTTACCATATTAACACCTTCAACGATTACTTTGTCTTGTTTTGCAAGAACTTGTAACACTTCACCTTGTTTTCCTTTATCTTTACCTGCAATAACTTCTACAGTATCACCTACACGGATTTTCATGTTTAAGTTCCTCCTATAATACTTCTGGAGCTAATGATACGATTTTCATGAAATCTGCATCTCTTAACTCTCTTGCAACTGGTCCGAAGATACGAGTTCCTCTTGGAGATTTATCGTCTCTTATAATTACACAAGCGTTATCATCGAATTTGATATAAGAACCGTTTTCTCTACCAACTCCATATCTAGTTCTTACGATAACTGCTTTTACTACTTCACCTTTTTTTACTGTTCCACCTGGAGTGGCTTGTTTAACTGTAGCAACAACAATATCACCGATGTTACTAAATTTACGATTAGATCCACCTAAATTACGGATTACTAATACTTCTTTAGCACCAGTATTGTCAGCGACTTTAAGTCTACTTTCGTTTTGGATCATTTATGGTTACCTCCTTTTAGAGTTTTATTTTAATTAAACTGTTTCTGCTTTTTTAACAATTTCCACTAAACGGAAACGTTTTGTTGCAGATAATGGTCTAGTTGACATGATTTTTACAGTGTCACCTACGCTAGCAATATTGTTTTCATCATGTGCATGGAATTTTGTAGATGATTTCATACGTTTTCCATATAATTTATGTTTAACATGAGTTTCTACTAGCACTGTAATAGTTTTATCCATTTTAGTAGATACAACTGTACCTGTATACGTTTTACGATTATTTCTTTCCATTGTATCTCCTCCTATTGGTTCAATTCTCTTTCTCTAATAATTGTTTTAATTCTAGCGATAGATTTACGAACCGTTCTAATACGTGCTGTGTTTTCTAACTGTCCAGTAGCTTGTTGGAAACGAAGTCCAAAAAGCTCTTTTTTGTATTCTTCTACTTTATCTAATAAAGCAGCGTTATCTAATTCTCTCATTTCTTGAACTGTCATAACTATTCACCCTTTCCAATGATTTTACATTTAATAGGTAATTTATGAGATGCCAGTCTTAAAGCTTCTCTTGCAAGTTCTTCATCAACACCTGCAACTTCGAAAAGAACACGTCCAGTTTTAACAACTGCTACCCATTCTTCTGGAGAACCTTTCCCAGATCCCATACGTACTTCTAATGGTTTTTTAGTTTTAGCTAAATGAGGGAAAATTCTAATCCACAATTGTCCACCACGGTTCATACGACGATTGATAGCAACACGGGCTGCTTCAATTTGACGAGATGTAATCCAAGCACCTTCAGCTGCTTGTAAACCAAATTCACCAAATGATACTTTAGTTCCACCTTTAGCTTTACCTTCATATTTAATTCGATGAGGTCTTCTATATTTTGTTCTTTTAGGCATTAACATGATTATTTAACCTCCTTCTTCTTTTCAGGAAGGATTTCACCCTTACAAATCCAAACTTTAACTCCTAACTTACCGTAAGTAGTGTCTGCTTCAGCAGTAGCATAATCGATATCGGCTCTTAAAGTATGAAGAGGGACATTTCCTTCAGAATAACCTTCAGCACGAGCCATATCAGCTCCTCCTAAACGTCCTGAAACACTAGTTTTAATTCCTTTAGCTCCAGCTCTCATTGCTCTTTGAATAGCACGTTTTTGAACTGTTCTAAAAGAAGCACGATTTTCTAATTGTTCAGCAATGTTGTTTGCAACTAATTGAGCAACAACATCTGGGTTTTTGATTTCAACGATATTGATAAACACTTGTTTATCTTTTACCATTTTGCTTACTTCTTTTCTTAATTTATCAACAGATTCACCATCTTTACCAATTACAACACCAGGTCTTGATGTATGTACGAAGATAGTAACTCTTTTTTTAGATCTTTCAATTTCTACTCTAGCTACAGATGCAGTCTTAAGTTTCTTTAAAATGTAATCACGAATTTTGATATCTTCATGTAACAAATTAGCAAAATCTTGCTTGTTAGCATACCATCTTGAATCCCAATCACGATTGATTCCAACACGTAAACCAACTGGACTTACTTTTTGACCCATTATGTAACCTCCTATCTTTCTTCTACCACACAAGTGATGTGGCTAGTTCTTTTTAAAATTCTTGTTCCGCTACCTTTAGCTCTAGCAGCGAATCTTTTTAATGTAGGACCTTCGTCTACATAGATTTCTTTAATATATAATTTTTCTGCTTCAGCGCCTTCGTTATAAACAGCGTTTTGAGCAGCAGATTTAATTACTTTAATGATTGCAGGAGTTGCACTTTTATTTACATATTCTAACATACCAAGTGCTTCTTTAACTTGCTTACCTCTTACTAAGTCAACAACTAAACGAGCTTTTTGAGGTGAAACACGAATCATTTTAGCTTGTGCTCTTGCTTCCATGTTTTAAAATCTCCTCTCTTTATTTTCCAGCTTTCTTATCATCAGATCCATGACCATGATAAGTTCTTGTTGGAGCGAATTCTCCTAATTTATGTCCGACCATATCTTCAGTTACATAAACTGGGATATGTTCTCTTCCGTTATACACAGCAAATGTGTGCTCAATAAATTGAGGGAAGATTGTTGAACGTCTAGACCAAGTTTTAATAACTTCTTTTTTTCCTGATGCATTTAATGCTTCAACTTTTTTCATTAAATGGTCATCTACGAATGGTCCCTTTTTTAAACTACGTGCCATTATTTCTTCCTCCTCTTATTATTTAGAATTTCTACGACGAACAATTAATTTGTTAGACGCTTTTTTAGTTTTTCTAGTTTTAACACCCATAGCTTTTTTACCCCAAGGTGTCATTGGTGCTTTACGTCCGATTGAAGTTCTACCTTCACCACCACCATGAGGGTGATCATTAGGGTTCATTACAGAACCACGTACTGTAGGACGAACACCTTTCCATCTCATACGACCAGCTTTTCCGTAATTTACTAAGCCATGATCTTCGTTTCCAACAACACCAACTGTTGCTCTACATACACCTAATAATTTACGAACTTCACCAGAAGCAAGTCTTACAGTTACATATTTGTCTTCTTTACCTAAAATTTGAGCAGACACACCAGCAGAACGTGCGATTTGTCCACCTTTACCTGGTTGCATTTCAATGTTATGGATTACTGTACCTTCAGGCATGTTAGCCATTGGTAAAGCATTTCCTACTTTGATATCGGCATGTTCACCAGATACGATTTTACTTCCAACTTCTAACCCTTTTGGAGCTAAGATATATCTTTTTTCACCATCTGCATAATTAATTAATGCGATGTTTGCTGATCTATTTGGATCATATTCGATAGTTGCTACTGTACCAACGATATCATCTTTATTACGTTTGAAGTCAATGATACGATATTTACGTTTATGACCTCCACCGTGATGACGAGTTGTAATAACACCTTGATTATTACGTCCACCGTTTTTACCAACTTTTGCAACTAAAGATTTTTCAGGTTTTTTTGCTGTAATTTCTTCAAATGTTAATGAAGTCATATTACGACGACCATTAGTCACCGGTTTATATGCTTTAATTGGCATCTTTAGTTTCCTCCTAATTTATCTGGAATCATATATTCCAATATTTTCATTTATTATTCTTCACCGAAATAATTAATTGATTCACCTTCAGCTAACTTAACGATAGCTTTTCTTCTACGGTTTGTTTTACCTTCGTAACGACCCATTCTTTTTTTCTTAGGTTTTACATTCATAACATTAACACTTTCAACTTTTACACCAAACATAGCTTCAACAGCTTGTTTAATTTCAATTTTGTTAGCATTAACATCAACATCGAATGTATATTTATTTTCTTCTGCGCTTAGAGTCATTGATTTTTCAGTAAGTACTGGTTTTTTTAATACATCTGTAATGTGTGCCATTATCCTAGTACCTCCTCAACAGATTTGATAGCAGCTTCAGTCATGATTAACTTATTGCTGTTTAAAACGTCATATACATTTACGCGTCTTGCATCTAATAATTTAACACCTGGGATGTTGTTTGCACTTCTTGCAACTGTTTCATCAATTTCATCCATAACGATTAATGTTTTTGCAGGTGCTTCTAAATTTGATAATACTTTCACCATTTCTTTTGTTTTTGGTGCATCAAATTTGATTGTATCTAATGCCATGAATTCATTATCAATGATTTTTGTCGATAAAGCAGATCTAAGTGCTAAACGACCAACTTTACGATTGATTTTGAATTTATAGCTTCTAGGTGTTGGACCAAATACAACTCCTCCGCCACGCCATTGTGGTGCTCTGATTGATCCTTGTCTAGCTCTACCTGTACCTTTTTGACGCCATGGTTTCTTTCCACCACCGCTTACTTCAGTACGGTTTTTTACTTTATGAGTACCTTGTCTTAAAGACGCTCTTTGTAATAAGACCATATCGAAGATTGCTTGATTATTTGGTTCGATTCCAAATACTGCTTCATTTAATTCTAGGTCTTTTACTTCAGCACCTTCTTGGTTATATACTTTAACTTTAAGCATATTAAATCCTCCTTCCTAAATTATTCAGCTGCTTCAACTGGAGTTTCAGTTGTAACATCTGCTTCTGCAACTTCTGGTGTATAATCAACTAATTCATATACATCATTAACTTTACCGTTACCTTTGATTGCAGATTTAACGATTACTAATCCTTTTTTAGGTCCAGGAACAGAACCTTTGATTAATAATAAATTATTTGTTGTATCAACAGCTACAATTTCTAAGTTTTGTACTGTTCTAGTTACATGTCCCATTTGCCCTGGTAATTTTTTACCTGGAGCAATTCTATTTGGAGCGATTGGACCCATTGAACCAACAATTCTGTGCGCTCCAGAACCATGTCCTTTAGGACCAATATGTTGTCCATGTCTTTTGATTACACCTTGATATCCTTTACCTTTTGAAGTACCAGTTACGTCTACTACTTCTCCAGCAGCGAAGGTATCAACACTAATTTTATCTCCAACTTCATAACTCATCATTTCGTCAAAACGAAATTCTTTAATGAAGCGCTTAGGAGCTGTATTAGCTTTCTTAACAATACCTAATTCAGCTTTATTAGCTAATTTTTCTCTCTTGTCTTCAAAACCAACTTGAACTGCATCATATCCATCAGTAGCAACTGTTTTCTTTTGTAATACTACGTTTGGAGTAGCTTCAACTACAGTTACAGGAATTAATACACCATCAGTTGTAAAGACTTGAGTCATTCCGATCTTACGACCTAAGATTCCTTTCATGAGTTACACCTTTACCTTTCTTATAATTTGATTTCAATGTCTACACCACTTGGTAATTCTAATCTTGTTAGAATATCAACTGTTTCTTGTGTAGGGTTCACAATGTCGATTAAACGTTTGTGAGTTCTAATTTCGAATTGTTCACGAGAATCTTTATACTTATGAACTGCTCTTAAGATTGTATAAACTTCTCTTTCTGTTGGTAGTGGTACTGGACCAACTACTTGAGCTCCAGATTTCTTAGCAGCACCGATAATTTTTTCTGCTGAGTTATCTAGAATTTTGTGATCAAATGATTTTAATCTGATTCTAATTTTGTTATTTGCCATGATTTTTTCTCCTTTCAATTTATAGGATGTGAGTTACTCGATGCAAATTCCCTGAAACATGCCGTTTCATGACAACGCCTTTCGGTGTTTCAGCAACCTTGCACTTCTTTGCAACGTCAACGGTTGTATTTTAGCAAAAAAAAGCCTTTATTGCAAGGCTTTTTTTAATTTATTTATAAAAATATTTCGACAAAATTTACAAGCAATTAATATATGTAAATACAACCATTTTTTCATAAAAAAGTGACAATTTATCATTACATAAATACATCGTATTCAATGATAAAACAATATATCCCCAGGATCCTTTATCCTAGCTAAAAAGAATCTTTAAGCTGATAAAACACTAGCAAAAGAGCTAGATGAATATAGTGTAAAAAGTATTATAAAATCTGACGCGATTACATTGTATATAATCTTTAAAATTTTATCAAATCTCTGTTTTTCATTTTTGTTATAAAGTAATTGTCTGACTACCTATTGTCTAATTATTAATTAAAGCTGTTATACAAGCAAATTAATAGACTGTCCACAAACAAACTCAAACTATATATAGCGCCATATTCTTAGACAACTATAAAAACCTTGTGCATCAGTTTTTTATATCATCATTCTATTTAACAAAACAGTTCTTTTAATAAATAAATTTAAAAAGCAATACTATAGTTGATCTTATAAGATCTAGAAATCAAAAAAAGACTTTAGACTAGTTCTTTCATATTTTAAAAAAAGAAAAAGAAGCTGTTGAATTTATATGCACCAATATGAGTTATACATTTAAATCTATTTTACAGCCATATTTTCCGCACTCAACGCTTCTTATCGATCATTTTCACGTAATAAAATATATCAATGATCAATTAAATAATATACCAACAAAAAAACATATGTAAATAGTTTAATGATAAAGCATCTTTAAAATATGATAATTTGAAGAGTAAAATAAAAAGAGGATGATGTAATCAGATAACACTATCCTCATAGAATTTAATAATAAAAAAGAAGAACCGGCAGCTAGCTATTGTTGCACGTAAGTACTATCGTCGCCGTTATGATGCTTAACTTCTGTGTTCGGAATGGGTACAGGTGTGTCCATCAT
>NZ_NFKR01000028.1 GCF_002160495.1 Erysipelatoclostridium sp. An173
AAAACACAAAACAAGCGGAACATATAATATCCATGCATATGTCTATACAAATGGTAAAATGATCAAGCTTAGCGAAACAACAGTAGAAGTAAGTAAACCAGAAGTGATAATGACAACAACAGATATCTCGACAGGAGTATTCAGAATAGATGCAGAGATAACGAATATACCAAACGGGTTAAAGAAGGTACAGATACCAGTATGGAGCAATGAAGATCAAAGCGACATTATCTGGTATACAGCAACTGAAAATGATGAAAATCATTACAGTGTAACAGTCAATATAAGCAATCATTCAGGGAATTTTGGAAATTATTATTACAGCTGCTATACAACGACCAATACTGGAATTTTTACAGGATGTAATAATAAGTCAGTTATGATAGAAATATCTGGATTGGATTTGGCTGTAAATGTAAATGAGAGTGAAACTAGTGCTAACGTTACACTAAGCGGGATTAATCTTGATGCGTTAAATGGCAGTGTTAGGTTTGCAATATGGTCAGAAGAAAACGGACAAGACGATTTAATATGGTATGATACAAATAGATTAGCAAATAACTATGTAATTAATTTTGATATTAAAAATCATAAAACATTTGGTAAATATTTCGTACATGCATATGCGATAATTAATAATCGTGCTCTTAAATTAAGTGAAACAGAATTTAGTATTAGTAAAACTGCAACAACTAGCGCTTCTATTAGTAGTGAAGTGCGAAATGCTGGTAAGTTTGTTATATCAATTCAAACATCAGCTTTGTCAGGAATAGATAAAGTTGAGGTTCCTGTATGGTGTGATGATAATCAAAATGATATTTTTTGGTATACCGCACAAAAAACTTCTGAAAATAATTATCAAGTAACGGTTGATATAACTAATCATAAATATCATTATGGTGATTTTAAATATCACATTTATACTACTATGGGAAATGGTATTAGAACAAACACGTATCAAGCAAATTATAATTTTATTGTTGAAAATTATATTAGTGTAAGTAGAATAGGTCAGGGAAGATACCAAGTAGCTTTACATAATCCAATTGGTGATAATATCTCAAGTGTTTTAATACCGACATGGAGTAAAACTAATGATCAAGATGATTTGGTTTGGTATACTGCAAATAATATTGGAAATAATGTTTGGGCAACTGAAATATCAACAAGAAACCATAAGGATAGTGGTGAATTCATCTCACATGCATATATTGTTATAAATGGAGTACAAACTAATGTTGCTCAAAAAACTTATACAATTCCACAATCAGATTTTTTAACCGGAATGGATTTGAAGGCACAGGGTTATACTAGTAAAACTAATTATCTTATTTTAGTTGACAGAAGTACTCATACTGTAGGTGTTTATCATGGGTCATACGGTAATTGGAATAAGGTTCATGAGTATCTATGTACTGTAGGTGCTCCATCAACTCCAACAGTAGTTGGTGATTTTGCAATATATAGAAAAGGGCGTTATTTTGATTCTGGCGCATCTAGATGTTTCTATTATTCAGCTTTCTATGGTGGTTATTATTTCCATTCAGTATTATATTATAAGGATAATGAACCATTAAGAATTATGGATGGTAGATTAGGAATGAATTTATCACATGGATGTATTAGACTTCAGGTAGATAACGCAAAATGGATATATGATAATTGTCCAATTGGAACAAGGGTAATAATTTATAATTAAAAGGGGCTTAAAATGAAATAAGCCCTTTTAAATTGATTTATTAGTCAATTATTAAATTATATTTATTACAAAAGCAATTATAATACTAGCAGCGACATCAGTAATGTAATGAACACCAGATAATAATCTAACGATAGTAATTGTTCCGGCTAATGTTGAAAGCAGAAGCCCCATATTAGGACCGTAATGTAATACAGCTAAAGCAATGGAAACAGATAATGCAACATGGATGCTTGGAAAAGAGCGTCCTTTTTTTCTGCTGCCATCGATTGGGGTTAAATCATATTTTTCTGAAGGACGTTTTCTATCAATAATAATTCTTAATATGACAGTAATGATAAGAACAGCTATCGGTTCTGAAGTTAATACTAACATGCTTCCGGATTTATTAAGAAAAATTTTTAGTAAAAATAGCGAGTAGAATATCGCTACTACGTAAGGACAGAATTTTGATGCAAAATGAACACATGATTTTATAAAAGAGTGGTTCCACATAAATTTATTTATACTAGTATAAAAGAATTTCATAAATACCTCCAATGAGATTTATATGTATATTATACAATATTTATTGATATAAACAATCTAAATGAGGGTTTAAACTGATAAAAGATAGAAATAATAAGTGTATTAAGGTATAATTAGGCTAGAATTGTCGAGGTGGAATAATGAATCGAAAATTAATGCCAATTATGTTATTTGTAATTGAAGTAGTAATGTACTATTTTATTTGTTTATATTTTGCAATGGACATAGAGCTGATTGTAGGATCAGGTATTTTATATTTTTTATTTATGTTTATATATGGACATTATTCTTTAAAAACATGTTTGATATGGAATGAAATAAGACAACTAGCTAAATCAAGTTTTTGTTTTTATATTGCTTTATTAGTATTAGTTCCTAGATCAACTGGTTATGAAAGAAGAATGCATTTAACTATTATGGTTATTTCTATGTTTTTTATCAGTTTATTGGCATCTAGATTTTTAAGAATAGCTTTTAGAGAACAGTTTGCAAGAAAAACATTAGTAATTGGGACAGGATATGAAGCTGCACGATTAGGTAAGATTTCCAATAATAACCGTTTTGCATTAACAGAAGTAAAAGGTTATGTTGATATTAATTATACTGATCAGTTATATGGTTTTAAACAGGAAAATCTAATAAAAAAGAGTCCTGTTTATGGTTATTGTGATATGGATAAAGCTATAGATGCTTTAAATATTGAACAAATTATTATTGCTATTCCTGAAGCTGATCAGCAGGTAATAGATAAAGTTATGAGTGATATTCATGGAAAAGTTGAATCTGTAAAATATTTACCTGATGTAAATGGTACAATGACTTTTTCATCTGAAGTTCAAGATTTTGACGGTCAATTATTAATTGCAACATCTAATGATAAGATGAGTGTGTTTGATCGTGCTTTTAAACGTATAATAGATATTATGGCAGGATTAGCAGGAGTTATTACATTAATCCCTTTAACAATATTTGTAAAATATAAATATGTAAAAAGTGGCGATCATGATAGTATCTTTTTTTCTCAAGAAAGAATAGGAAAAGATGGGAAATTAATAAAGATTTATAAATTTAGATCAATGGTTCCTAATGCAGAAGAAGTGCTTGAACGCTTAATGGAAGAAGATCCAGCGATAAAAGAGGAATATTTGACCAATAAAAAATTAAAACATGATCCTAGAATTACACCAGTAGGAGATTTTTTAAGAAAAACATCATTAGATGAATGGCCACAGTTTTATAATGTATTAAAAGGTGAGATGAGTTTTATTGGTCCAAGACCATATTTACCTCGAGAAAAGGAAGATATGGGGCAGTTTTATGATTCTATTATTAAACTAAAACCCGGAGTAACTGGTATGTGGCAAGCTAACGGGAGAAGTGATGTTGAGTTTAGTTATCGTTGTAAATTAGATGATTACTATTATCATAATTGGTCAATTTGGCTAGATTTTACAATTATGTATAAAACTGTTAAAAGTGTAGTTTATGGAAAAGGTTCATTATAAAGGATAGGTGAAAAGATGAAAATTGCAGTAGCAGGAACAGGTTATGTTGGTTTAAGTATTGCAGTCTTATTAGCACAACATCATGAAGTTGTAGCATTAGATATAATTAAAGAAAAAGTAGATATGATTAATAATCGTATTTCTCCGATTAAAGATAATGAGATAGAAGAGTATTTAAAAAATAAAAACTTAAATTTAAAAGCTACATTAGATAAAAGTGAAGCATTTGAAAATTCTGATTTTATAGTTATTAGTACACCTACTAATTATGATCCAGATAAAAGCTATTTTGATACTTCTAGTGTTGAAGATATTATTCAATCGGTAAAAGATATGAATTTAAAAACAACGATGGTTGTTAAATCAACTGTACCGGTTGGTTTTATTGAAGATATGAAAAAGAAGTATGGTATAAATAATATTATGTTTTCACCTGAATTTTTAAGAGAAGGAAAAGCTCTGTATGATAATTTATATCCCTCAAGAATTATTGTGGGTGAAAAAAGTGAAAGAGCAAAAAGGTTTGCTTTATTATTGCAAGAAGGAGCGATTAAGGAAGATATACCAGTATTATTTACCGGAAGTACTGAAGCTGAAGCAATTAAACTATTTGCTAATACATATTTAGCCATGAGAGTATCTTATTTCAATGAATTAGATACATATGCAGAAATAAGAGGATTAAATACTAAAGATATTATTGAAGGTGTAGGATTAGACCCTAGAATAGGTAATCATTATAATAATCCGTCATTTGGTTATGGCGGATATTGTTTACCTAAAGATACTAAGCAATTGAAGGCTAATTATAAAGATGTACCAGAAAATTTAATTAGTGCAATAGTTGAAAGTAATCGAACTAGAAAAGATCATATAGCAAAGATGATAATGGATAAAAATCCTAATGTTGTTGGAATTTATCGCTTAACAATGAAAACAGGAAGTGATAATTTTAGAGCTTCTTCTATACAAGGAATTATGAAAAGAATCAAAGCTAACGGGATAGAAGTTGTGGTATATGAACCAACATTAAATGAAGAGAGTTTTTTCAATAGTAGAGTAATTAATAATTTAGATGAATTTAAATCAATAAGCGATGTTATTGTAGTAAATCGCATGAATGATGAGTTAAATGATGTGAAAGATAAAGTTTATACACGTGATTTGTATAATAAGGATTAAAATGAAAGAGGGAAAAGAATGCCAAGAGTAAGTATAGTTATGCCTAATTATAATGGTGCACAATATATAAAAGAATCAATAGATAGTGTATTAAATCAAACTTATAAAGATTATGAATTAATAATTATTGATGACTGTTCTACAGATAATTCAAAGGAGATTATTAATTCATTTTCTGATAGTCGAATTATAAAAATTTTTAGTGAAAAAAATAGACATGTTGCATATACAGCTAATTTAGGGTTTAAATCTGCTAAAGGCGAATATATTGCAAGGATTGATAGTGATGATGTATGGGAGAATGATAAATTAGAAAAACAAGTTAAATACATGGATGAAAATCCTGAATGTGGAGCTTGTTTTACAAGAGTAAATATAATTGATGAAAACAGTAAAAAAGCAAACGAAAAATACCCCGATATTGATTTCTTGTTTAATCATGAGGAAAATAAATCTTCTAAAGAATGGATACATTATTTTTTTGAAAAAGGAAATTGTTTATGCAATCCCTCAGCATTGATAAGAACAAATATTTTAGATAAAGTAGGCAGAAATTATAATGTTGCTTGCGTTCCGGCACAAGATTTTGATATGTGGGTTAGACTGGTTATAAAAGCACCTATTTATATATTGGAAGAACGGCTTACAAATTATAGATGGACAAATTCAGAGGACAAAATTAGTGGAAATGATGCAAGTAGTGAAATAGCTTTTTATAATATTCATACGTTAATAAGAAAGAATATATTTGATTATATGACTGATCAAGAATTTAAAGAATATTTTAGCGATTTTTTTAAAAATTCTAATTCATCATCTAAAATTGAATTAGAGATTGAAAAGGCACTTATATTACTTAGATTTTCGGATATATCAAGTATGCGATGGTTAGCGTTAGAAAAATTTGAAAAGCTTTTGAAATATCCTGAGTGTGTTGAGGTTTTAGAAACTAAATATAATTTTAATTTAAAAGAATTTTATAAATTATATCGTGTAAGCAGTTTTAATGATATTGCAGTTTTAAAGACTAGCAGTATGTTAAAAGAAGAAAATATGTGTTTAAAAAATGATATAGAAAATTATAAATTAAAATTAAATGAGTATAGTGAGGAACTAACAAAAATCGTTAATTCTACTTCATGGAAATTGACTAAGCCGCTAAGAAAAGTTATGAGCATTTTATCACATAAGTAAACAAGATAATATGTTGTTATTTAATAAACGATGACTGGTATATTTGATGTTTGGTAAAAATTTGACATTTATATAAAAAATGAAGTAAAATGCAATAGATTATTGTATATGTAGAAATATCATTAATAGCAAAGGAGACTACTATGGAAAACAATCAGAATGCTATTGAAGTTAGAAATATGAGTAAAGATTTTAAATTAGTTTTTGATAAACCAACAACACTAAAAGAAAGACTAGTTTTTTGGAATAGAGAGAAACCACAATGGCATCATGTTTTAAAGAATATAAATTTGGATATAAAAAAAGGTGATACTGTTGCTTTGGTTGGAACAAATGGAAGTGGAAAATCTACTTTATTGAAGTTAATGACTAAAATTTTATATCCAACAAAAGGAACTTTAGAAACTCAGGGAAAATTAACATCATTATTAGAGTTAGGAGCAGGATTTCATCCTGATTTTACAGGGCGTGAAAATATATATTTTAATGCTTCGATATTTGGTTTAACAAGAGCTGAAATAGATAAAAGAATAGATCAAATTATTGAGTTTTCAGAGTTAGGAAGTTTTATAGATAATCCTGTAAGAACCTATTCATCAGGAATGTATATGCGATTAGCTTTTTCAGTTGCAATAAATGTTGATGCTGAAATTTTATTAATTGATGAAATACTTGCAGTAGGTGATCAGCATTTTCAGGAAAAATGTTTTGCAAAATTAAGAGAATTACGAGATAGTGATAAAACTATTGTTATTGTTTCACATAGTTTAGATATGATAAGAAAACTTTGTACTCGTGCTGTATGGATTTATAAGGGTGAGATTAAGGCAGATGGAGCGCCTAATGAAGTAATCGATATGTATTTGGATCAGGTTATTAAAGATCATGCTAGTGAGCATAAAGATTATAAAGCTGAAGATGTAAATTGTATTTTAACTATTGAGACACCTGTTGAAGGAGAAATAAAAAAAACAAGGGATACATTAAAAGTATCAGGTTGGGAAGTGAGCAATACATATAATAGTAAGGTAGATATTTATTTTGATAATAAATATATAGATCAAGCTAAAAGAACAAAAAGAAACGATGTATTAATGCATTACCAAGAGGCAAATGGTGGCGCTAGTATGAATGTTAATGCTGGCTGGGAATTAGAAATTCCTACTGAAGGATTAAAGGGTGAACATAAAATATTTGTTAAAGTAAGTGATGGTAATACTATTATCGCTGAAAAAGAAGTTAAAATAAATATTGAGGACAAAGAGTAGGTAAAGCATATGAAATTAATAAAAAATTTATATCAATATCGTGAATTACTTAAATCGAATATAAAGAAAGAAATACGTGGTAAATATAAAGGGTCTATTTTAGGAGTTTTGTGGTCTTTTCTTAATCCTTTGTTAATGGTAATGGTTTATTTTTTAGTATTTCCATTTTTATTTAGAAATACAGTTGATAATTATTTGGTTTATCTGGTAATAGGTGTTATCCCTTGGAACTTCTTTACTACTACAATGAACCAGGGAATAATGACTATAAGAGTTAATGAAGGAATAATAAAAAAAGTATATTTTCCTAGAGAAATTTTACCAATTTCAGTTGCGACAAGCGGATTAGTAAATTTCTTTATCTCATCAATTATCATGGTTCTATTTTGTTTATTTGGTGGTGTTGGATTATCATGGCATATCTTATTATTCCCAATTTTTGCATTAGTGCAATATTTTATTACTTTAGGATTAGTGCTAGGGTTAAGTGCAATAAATGTATATATTAAAGATACAGAATATATCGTTCAATTTTTTGTTAATATGTTATTTTATGGTACACCAATTCTTTATGATATAAGCACATTTGATACTTTTCCAGCAATGTTAATGAATATAATTAATTTGAATCCATTTAAACATTTAATGGTAATTTATCGTGATTTATTTATGTATCATAATTTACCTGATTTAGGTGCTGTTTTGTATGTATTTATTATTGCAATAATTTGTTTTTTATGCGGATTAGCTATTTTTAGAAAGCTTGAAAAAGGTTTTGCAGAGGAGGTATAAAATGGCAAAGACCAATTTAAACAGTTCTGATGCAAATAAAATTTCATTTATAAAAGAAGAGATAACCGGTATAAAAGTTCAATATTTGAAAATTGTTTTAAGTGGAACTTTGGAAACTGATGAATTTTTTGTTTATAGCAATGATGAGGAAATTGATTTTAATAAAAAATTGATTTCAGATGATGGTGATTGCCAAATAGAGCTAGCTATTCCTCAGGATAGTAAAAATATTGTTGTTAAATATAAACGTAATAATGAAATAAATGATATATATAAGTTAAAAATAACACTATTTTTTAAGATAAAAAAATTTTTTAGAAAATTATTATCAATTATCAAACGTTCAATAATTGTATTTTGTCGTGGAATGCGTTTTTTATGGCGTGAACATCATATGATTATACCGCCTGCACTATGGAAAAAATATATTTTAAAATTTTTTAGTAGAATTAAAGAACGTGGAGAAATATTGTGGAATCCTTTTATTCAGGATGATTATCATAAATGGATTCAAATATTTGAGTCTGATAATGAAGATGTAAAGGATTTAGAGTATAATCCGCTAATGTCAATTTTGATACCAGTATACAATGTAAGCAGGAAATATTTGAAAGAATGTTTAGATTCTATTTTAAAACAGACATATCAAAATTTTGAAATTTGTATTGTAGATGATTGTTCAACAAATGAAGAAACAATCGCAACATTAGAAGAATATGTAAAAAAAGATAGTCGTATTAAAGTTAAAAGACGAGATGAAAATGGTCATATTTCAAAGGCGACAAATGATGCATTAGATATGGCAAAAGGTGAATTTATCTGTTTAGTTGATAATGATGATACATTGGCTATTAATGCTTTATATGAAAATGTTCTTCTATTAAATCAGCATAAGGATGCAGATTTTATTTATAGCGATGAGGATAAATTAGATATTCATGGTTCTCGTTGTGAACCACATTTTAAATCTGATTTTGCTCCAGATACACTACTTGGTATTAATTATATTTGCCACTTTTCGGTTTTACGAACAGAATTAGTACGTGAAGTAGGTGGATTTACAGTAGGTTTAGAAGGAGTTCAAGATCACGATTTATTTTTGAGAGTAACTGAAAAAACTAATAAGATATATCATATTCCAAAAATACTGTATCATTGGCGAATGATAGAAGGTTCAACAGCTAGTGCAATCGAAGCCAAGGGATATGCAATAGAAAAAGGAATTCAAGCTATAAAAAATGCATTGGCAAGAAGAAATCAAACGGCAAATGTTAGTAGCGTTGACAATAGTACAGTATATAAAGTTGAGTATACTTATGAAAAAGAGCCAAGTGTATCTATTATCATACCAACAAGAGATTTAGCTGATATAACGGATAATTGTTTAAAATCAATTTATGAATTAACTGATTATACTAATTTTGAAATTGTTATTATAGACAATAACAGTAAAGAAGAAAAAACTTTTGAAATGTTTCAAAAATATGAAAAACAATATTCGAATTTTAGAGTTGTAAAAGCAGATATGGAGTTTAACTATTCTGCAATTAATAATTTAGGTGTTGATACATGTAATAGTGACGTTATTGTTTTACTAAATAATGATACAGAAGTGATAACGCCTTCATGGCTTAAAATAATGGTAGGATATGCAATTCAAGAACATATAGGGGCAGTTGGACCAAAATTATTATATCCAGATATGACTATTCAACATGGTGGTGTTTTATTAGGATTAGGTAATGCTGTTGCTGCTCATGCATTTATAAGTCATCCTCGTGAAGATGAAGGAGTATATGGTAGATTAAAAATACCATATAATTATTCTGCAGTTACTGCGGCTTGTTTGGCTGTGGAGCGAAAGAAATTTTTGCAAGTTGGTGGATTAGAAGAAAATTTAAAAGTAGCATATAATGATATTGATTTTAATCTTAAGTTATTATCAAAAGGATATTATAACTTATTTGTTCCTCAGGTAGAATTAATTCATTATGAATCAAAGAGTAGAGGATTGGATACAACAAGCGAAAAATATCGTCTATTTATTCAAGAAAATAATTTTATGTATGAAAAATGGAGTACATATATCGAAAATGATCCATATTATAATAAAAATTTTAGTAGAATGGGAATATATATGCTTGATCGACAAAAAAATAATGAGGTGAAAAAATGAAATATCTAATAGATGAGGCAGTAATTTGTGGTATAAAAAATCCATCATTGATAATTAGAGGCTGGGTAGAAAATAGTGCAGAATACTTAGTTGTAAAAAAGGGTAACACAGTCATTAAAAAACAAGAGATAAAAAAGACAAGATCAAGAGTATCAACTTTCCATTACTCAATAGATTTAAAAGGTCATACTAATGTAGATATATATTTTGAAGGAAATGGTAAATTAGAAAAAGTTACTAATATAAGTGCTACGTTATCTCAAAGAATTATAAAAAAATATAAGCCTAAAGGAATTTTAATCAATAACTTAAATAATAAGTTATCAAATAAAAATAGTTCGCTAAAAAAAGAATTGGCAGAAATTAATGATGGTTTAATCGATATGAAAAATTCTGAAGAGTATAGTGCATGGTTAGCAAAACATGAAGAATTTGAACCGACAAAAGAATATTCATATCAACCTAAAATATCTATTGTAATGCCTGTTTATAATGTACCAGGGGAATATTTAGGATATTGTTTAGATTCTATTTTAAATCAAACATACCAAAATTTTGAAATATGTATTGCAGATGATTGTTCAACAAATGAAGATACTATTGAAACATTAAAAAAATATATGAGTAGAGATAGTAGAATTAAAGTAGTTTTTAGAGAAAAAAATGGACATATTTCTAGGGCTACTAATTCAGCTTTAGAATTAGCTACGGGTGAATTTGTTGGTTTAATGGATAATGATGATAAATTGGAAATCCACGCTTTAAATGAAGTTGTAAATGTGCTAAATAAAAATCCAGATATTGATTTTATTTATACAGATGAAGATAAGATAGATATGGAAGAAAATAGAAGTGATCCACATTTTAAATCAGACTTTGCATTAGACACATTATATGGTGGAAATTACATATGCCATTTTTCAGTTATTAGAAAAAGTATCATCGATAAAATAGGTGGGTTTAGAACAGGGTATGAAGGTGCTCAAGATTTTGATTTATTTTTAAGAATTACAAATGAAACAAATAAGATATATCACATACCTAAAGTTTTATATCATTGGAGAATGATTCCTGGTTCTACTGCTGTAGGTGGAGATGGGGCTAAAAATTATGCCGCATTAGCTGGTAAAAAAGCATTAGAAGATTATTTTGAAAAAAAAGGAATACCTGTTAATATTGATAATTTTATTAGTACACATTATTTTGTAGAATACTTATTAGAAAAAGAACCTGCTGTCGATATAATTATTTATAATTATAAAGAAAATAGCAAAATTTTAAAATCAATAAAGAGTATGACGGTATATAGTAATTATAATATTATTTGTATAAGTAGTGACGATGTAAATACTGTCAATGAGACTGTAAAAAAATCTAATAGTGATTATATAGTATTTGTAGATGGTAATACTGAGTTTCTAACTGTTGATTGGCTTGATATTTTAATTGGATATGCAAGTCAGGATAAGATAGGAGTAGTTGGTGGAAAAGTATTAGATGAAAATATGCTAGTAAGGGAAGCAGGTTTAATTATTACAGATAAGCCTGGATTAATTCCTTCTACTGTTCTAACTTATCGTGGTGATTATGGATATAATGGTCGACTTTTAGTACCATTTAATTACTCTATTATTGAATGTAAATTATTTGCAATAAAGAAAGATAATTTTATATCTCTAGATACTAAATTTAATTTGGAGTATGCTTTTTATGATCTAAATCTTGCACTTTTAGATAAAGGTTATCGAAATGTTTTTGTACCACAAGTAGAAATAATGAATTTGAATGCTAGTTCTAAGGTGAATGATGAAATAATTGAACTTTTATTTGAAAAGAATGTATCATATACAAAGAAAAACGATTTTTACTATAATAAAAATTTTTCGAAAGAAAAAGCATTTAAAATAAACGGAGTGTAGTCAAATGAATAATAGAATAGAAAATCTTAAAAAAATTATAAATAAAGATAAATTGATTTCTTGGATTATTATTATTTCTATGTGTTGTTGTGCTATTCTTGCTATTTATTGGACTATAAATCCACGATACGATTCTGCAAGTGTTGGATACAATATTTCACAAGATGATATTGAGAATCGTGAATACTATAATATTTATGATGATAATAGTTTAGTGTTAGAGTTGAAATTACCGGTAGATAATTTATTTAGCTTAGGAACATATGTTTCACGTGATAGTAATTCAAATGCAAACGGAAATATTGTTGTTGAAGTGTTGGACGAACAGAATAATATTTTGTCAAGTGTAACTTATGATTATGCCAATATTGAAGAGTTTACATTTCTTTCAATAATAGTAAATGATCTTAATAAGCATAAGGATGAGTGTATTAAGTTAAAAATATCTACAAATAATATTTTAGATGTAAATGCGTTAAAGGTTTATAAGTTTAATGGAAATAATGAAGGTATTGTTTATTATAATGATTACCAAGTAGACGATATTGGATATGTAATAAATGGTGAAAATAAAACAAGATTGTATGTTTGGTATCCGTTAATGATTTTAGCAGTTCTATTTTCTTTTTCAACTATTCATAAATTTAGAAATTGATTATAAGGAGGGACGAAAACAATTATCATGAAGCTCAAAGCAATAAAAAAATATTGTATACCTATTATCTTAATTGTTATAGCATTAATAATAGAGATGTTTTTAAGTAATTATAAATTAATAGGTTTAGATAAAGCAGAAATAGGTAAAAATTCTATAGATTACTATATAGAGGATAATAACTTAATAATAGATAAAATTGATTCATATATAAAAAAATTAGAGATACATTATGAAGCTGATGAAGATGCTATAGTAACATTAAATTATGTATATTTGAATGAATTTGAAAAAGGTAATGCTGGTAGTTGTAAAATAGAATTATATGAGCCATTAAATAGCTATATTTTGAATATTGGAAAAAATATAGAAAATATAGAAATAGCAGATGCAGAGAATGTTAAAATAACAGATATTTATATAAATAATGAGTATACATTTTCATTTATAAGAGCTTTTGGAATCTCTGTATTATTTTTATTGCTATATTATGTATTTTATAATAGAAAACATATTTGTAAGAGACTAGATGTTTTAGGGTTAATGATTATTTTGGGAATTGGCTCAATAATGATTGTAAGTGTCCCTTCTTTAGCGAATATGGCACCAGATGAACAAATACATGTATATAACTCTTATTATAATAGTTCATTAAGTCATTCGGAGTTTAGTGAAGCCTTCTATTTTGTTTCTGAATCACCTGGGCATTCTTTACCATTAAGTATTGAAACAAATTTGGATTTAAATGAGCATTTAAATTCTAAAGAAATGACAGAAGCCGAAGCATCACCTAAATCAAAATTTGTAACTTATGATCAAGCACCATATTTAATTGCAGGGTTAGGAATAAAATTTGCTGATATTTTAAACTTTCCATTTACAATTGGATTTTATTTTGGAAAGTTTACAAATTTGATTTTTTATGCAATACTAAGTTTTTTCTCTATAAGAAAATCAAAAATTGGTAAAAAAATAGTATTTGCAATATCAATTTTACCAACGTCAATCTTTTTAGCAAGTCATTATTCATTAGATGGAATCATGATTGCTACTCTCACTTTTGCAACAGTAATGTTTTTAAATATGTATAGTGATAAAAACACTAAAATTACTAAAAAGGATCTAGCTTTGTTTATTTTTCCAGTTATATTAGCTAGTTTTGCTAAAGCCATATATGCAATAATGATTTTATTACTATTATTATTGCCAAAGGATAAGTTTTCTAGTATTAAACAAAGACGACTATTCAAAACTAGTATTATTTTAATATTACTTTTATTGAGTTTTACTTATGTTGTACCAATGATGACAGGAGGTATTGCAGGTGATAGTAGGGGAGGAGATACAAGTTTTGCAGGACAAGTAACAAGTATAGTAACTCATCCTCTTGGTTTTATTCAAATGTGTGCAAATAACATTTATATTGGGGTTTACAAATATTTGTTTAACCCTGAAAATTATAATTTCTTTGGATATTTATCAGCACCTGATAGTACAATGCGTTTATTATTGTTTGTATTATTAATATATATATCTTTGACTTCTGGACATGAATTTAAAATAATTAAAGGTAAAACTAGAGGTATTATTATTTTCATTGTTTTATTAATATCGGCAATGATATATGGTGCAATGTATTTGACTTTTACAGAAGTAGGTAATTCTTTAGTTGCTGGGGTACAAAGTAGGTATTTTTTACCTATATTACTGCTGATTTTAATATCAATATTACCAAGAAATAAATATATAGCAAATAATGAAAATTTAGAATATTCTATTATATCTGTTTTCTATATAATAATATTGTTTATTTCTGTTTATTCAACAATGATAGTACTCTATGCAATCTAAGGAAACTAAAATATTTAGGGAGATGTTAAGCATCTCCCTTTTATAATATAGTTGAAAATACTCTGTATTTAGAATTAATAATTTTATGAAGTTACTAATTCATTAAATATGCTTATATGCTTACAAAATTTATATTGTGAGACAGTGAGAAAGAAATAGCAACTTATTGATAGTATAAAGATATAATAGTAAATTTTAGTATGGATTTAAAAATTTATAAAGTATTTGTTTTTTTACCTGTTTTAGTATCTAAAATCTATTTCGTTTGATAAAATATGGATGTGATGTATATATGTAGACTAATGTTTAATAGCTATAATAAAATTTTATTTATTATTATCTCTGTTATGTATTTTTACATACAATATCTTAATAAGTAATGATTTTTAGTTAGTTATAATCTTTATTTGTGATGGAATATTTTATTGTTTTTCTTCATCTATTACAAATTATTATATTGCTAATTGAGTAAGCAAAGTGTTATTACAGATTTACCTAAGGTTATTATACATATTTATATAATAACGTTAGAAAATAAAAATGATTATAAATGAAGTGGAAAAATGAACAATATTAGATGACATTTACACTTTTATTTAGATTTGGTATAATTCAAAAGAATTATATATTTTATAAGGAGATTATTATGGATAATAAAGTGTTAATTATTATACCAGCATATAACGAGGAAAAAAGTATTGCCCAAGTTTATCAAAGTATTTGTAATTACAATGAACAAAATGGTACTAATTACGATGTTATTGTAATAAATGATGGTTCAGTGGACAATACTAAAGAAATTTGCGAAAGAAAAAATATTCCAGTGATTAATCTGGTACATAATTTAGGAATTGGAGGGGCTGTTCAAACCGGGTATAAATATGCTCGCGATAATAATTATATGTATGCGGTCCAGTTTGACGGTGATGGACAACATGAAGTTTCATGCATTAAAGATATTTTACAACCAATATATGATAATGAAGCTGACTTTGTTATTGGATCTAGATTCATTGATAAAAATTCTAGTGAGTTTAAGTCTAGTTTTGCACGTCGAGTAGGAATAAGAATAATTTCTAATTTAATAAAAATAATGACGGGAAAAAGACTACATGATATTACTTCAGGTTTTAGAGCGGCAAATAGAAAAATAATTTTAGATTTTGCAATATCTTATCCCGTTGAATATCCTGAACCTATAACAAATACAGAATTATTGAAAAAAAATGTAAGAATTAAAGAAGTGCCTGTTCAAATGCACGAAAGAGAAGCCGGTATTTCTTCTATTAATTCTTGGAAAAATGTCTATTTTATGATTAATATAATTATTTCTGTTTTTATTGTAGGAATTAGGAGGTGGAAAAAATGAGCTTAGGGACTAGTATACTAGTTTTAATTGTTGCATTTATAATTTTTTTATTGACACTTATTTTATTACGAAAAGGAAGAATTCCTGTAAAATTTTCAATTTTATGGTTTTTGGTTTCATTTATTCTATTTTTAGTGGGATTTTTTCCGGGGTTTATTTCATTGATATCTAATTTAATGGGATTTCAAACAATGTCAAATATGTTGGTTGGAATTTTGATATTTATTCTATTTTTATTGACAATTGCTTTAACGGTTATTGTATCTGGACAGACAACTAAAATAATAATATTAATACAAGAAGTATCAATGTTAAAAAAGAAAATTAACGACATGGAGAAGAAAAATGGATAAATTAGTTACGTTGATTATACCTGTTTATAATGCAGGAGAAAATATTGAACATTGTATTCAAAGTATTTTGAAACAAACAGTAAATTATTTTGAAGTATTGTTAATAAATGATGGTTCAACAGATGACTCATTAGAAAGAATAAAAGAATACGAAAATAAATATCCTAATATTTTTAGAGTTTTATCTCATGAAAATATGGGAGTTGTAAAAACACGTCATCGTGGGATAAAGGAGTCAAAAACAAAATATATAATGTTTATAGATAATGATGATTTTATTGACCCAAATTACGTTGAAACAATGACCAATTCAATTATGGATGGTGATTATGATATAGTTGTTTCTGGCTATCGAAGAGCTACATTGGATAAAGTAATGTTCACAGTTCCTTCATATCCTGACGAATGGTCAAAATATCGTATGACGGCTCCATGGGCTCGTATTTTTAAAAGAAGTTTAATTGTTGATAATGATGTTAGATTTTTAGAGACAGTTATTGGAGAAGATGCGTATTTTAATATGAGCGCTTATCTATATACTAATAAAATAAAGACAATAACATACGTGGGTTATAATTGGTATTACGAAGAAAATAGTGTATCTAATCAAAAACAAAAAGGTTTGAAAAAAGAATGCGATTTATTAGTTTTATTAAACGAAATTGATAAATTATACAAGGATAGAAAAGATGAATTAGTGCATTATTTTGTTGTAAAATTTATAGTATGGTATTTATTATTTTCTGGGCGCGATGCAACATCAAAAAGATTTATGGAAGAATATAGACGATTGTTTGCTTGGAAAAAAGAAAAGGGATATAAAATAACTATTCCTTTTTATTCGAATCGTATTAAAAGTGAGCCCCTTATAAATCGGATATACATATCAATATTTTTAATGTTAGATAAGCTGCATTTAGTAAGTGTTTTTTCTAAATTATATTGTAAAGGTTAAATTTGGAATAATAGGGAGAAAATATTATGAGTATTAAGTTATCGGATTTATATGTGATAATGGTTACATATAATACTTCTTGTCAAGATTCGTTGACATATAAGAATCTTAAAACTATTAATGGATTAAATTTAATAGTTTGTGATAATAGTACAAATGTAGCAATAAAAAAAGAAAATGAGCAATTATCACAAAGTGATAATTTTAAATATATTGATATGGGTGGAAATAAGGGACTATCAAAAGCTTATAATAAAGCAATTGGTTATATAGAAAAATCACCAGATAAATTTATATGTTTGTTTGATGATGATACGTCAATTAATGAAGAATATTTTAATAAATTATTGAATAATTTAAATAAAAATCATGCGGATATATATTTGCCAATAGTGTTATCTTTAGAAAGAATTATGTCGCCATGTTTATTAAAAAAAGATAGATGTATTGAGGTTAAGTCACTTGATCAATTAAAAGGCACTTTGTCTGGAATTAATAGTGGCATGGTAATAAATGCAAGTGTATATCAAGATTACAAATATAATGAAAACCTGTTTCTTGATTATATAGATCATGATTTTATGCGTTCAATGAATGAAAAAAAGAAAAAAGTTTTTGTAATGTACGATATTGTTATTCATCAAAATTTTTCTATGGAATCTAATGATGTGGATTCTTCATATAAGAGAATGATGATTTTAAAACATGATTTTAAAGAGTTTTATAAAGATAATAAATTGATGTATTTTTATATTTTAACAATGTATAAGTATGTTATGATAAAAAAATATAAGAAATTAAAATTTCTTTTTATTAAGAACATTAAACTTTAATATTAGTTATTTAGTATTTATTACAAATTAGAAAATTAAATGAATAATAGGAAGGAATATTAGATATATTATGGATAAGATGCGATTTGCAGTTGTTATAGTGACATATAATAGATTAAAGTTATTAAAAGAATGTATAAGTAATGTTCTAGAGCAAACAATTCCTTTTGATAATATTATTATTGTTAATAATTGTAGCACAGATGGTACCGATAGCTATTTGGAACAACTAAAACGAGAAAATATTAATAATGATAATATTAATATAATTAATATGGATGAAAATATAGGTGGTTCCGGTGGATTCTATTATGGTTTGAAAAAAAGTGTAGAATTGAATAATGATTGGACACTATTAATAGATGATGATGCAATTATTTCTACTGATTATAATGAATTAATTTCAACATTTATAAATGAAAATTCTTCTGGTAAATTTAGTGCTGTTTCTGGAACTGTTTGTGTAGGAAAAGAAATTGATACAAATCATAGATCTAATTCTATATCAAATTTTAGATTAAAAGTTTCACATATTGATAAAAAAGAGTACGATAAAGAGTTTTTTGATTATGATTTTACATCGTTTTGTGGGGTATACATTTCAAATAAAGTTATTGGTGAAATAGGATATCCATGTAAAGAATATTTTATTTGGCATGATGATACTGAATATTCTATCCGTCTTAGAAAGTCTGGTAAAATAAGAAACATTAATGCTGCAAAATTAGATCACAGAGTCAATTTTAATACTAAGGGAGTTGATAATCAACTTAATTGGAAGACTTATTATGGGATAAGAAATATGACAGATTTAACAAAACGACATTATTCAGTAATGGGACAAATTTATACATATTTTTTACATAGTTTAAGTTTATATAAATTTAAATTTAAAATACATAAAAGTGATGTTGATAAGAAAAATATCCAATTATATAAAGATGCATTATATGATGGGAAAAATTCTATTTTAGGAAAAAATAAAAAGTATTTACCTTAGTTATAAAAAATTATACTTAATAAGTATTTAGTATTGCAAAATATTTTATGTAAGGAGTGATAAAATGGATTGCTATGATTATTTAATAGTAGGAACAGGTCTTTTTGGATCTATATTTGCATACGAGGCAAATAAAAGAGGGAAAAAATGTTTGATTATTGATAAAAGAAGTCATATTGGAGGAAATGTTTATACTGAAGAAGTAGAAGAAATTAATGTGCATAAATATGGTGCGCATATATTTCATACATCTGATAAAATGATTTGGGATTATATACAGCAGTTTGCTGATTTTAATCGATATACAAATAGCCCAATAGCTATATATAAAGATGAAGTTTATAATATGCCATTCAATATGAATACTTTTTCTAGATTGTGGAATATTAAAACGCCAAAAGAAGCTAAAGAAATCATTGAAAAACAAAAAGAAGAATCAGGAATAACTGAACCAAAAAATTTAGAAGAGCAAGCTATTTCAATGGTAGGAAAAGATATCTATGAAAAATTAGTCAAAGGTTATACAGGTAAACAATGGGGGAGACCATGTACTGAATTACCATCATTTATTATTAAAAGATTACCTGTTCGTTTTACATACGATAATAATTATTTTAATGATTTATATCAGGGAATTCCTATTGGTGGTTATACTAAAATAATAGAAAAAATGTTAACGGGTATTGATACAAAACTTAATTATGATTATTTTGAACATCGAGATGAATTAAATCAAATTGCTGATAAAATTGTTTTCACTGGAATGATAGATCAATTTTATGATTATAAATTTGGAACATTAGAATATAGAAGTTTAAGATTTGAAACAGAAGTATTAGATGAAGAAAATTATCAAGGAAATGCAGTAGTAAACTATACAGAGTATGATATTCCTTATACACGTATTATTGAACATAAACATTTTGAATTTGGAAATCAACCAAAAACGGTTATTACTAAAGAATACCCATCTAAATGGGAAAAAGGTGACGAACCTTATTATCCAATGAATGATGAAAAAAATAATACTTTATATGCAAAATATAAGGAATTAGCTGATCAAGAAAATAATGTTATTTTTGGTGGACGTTTGGGACAATATAAATATTATGATATGCATAATGTGATTGCTGAAGCTTTAAAGTGTGTAGATAAAGAGTTAGGTGATTAAATGAATAAAGTTATCAAGAACTATTTATACAACGCCAGTTATCAATTATTATTAATTATTTTACCTATAATTACAACTCCATATGTATCTAGAGTCTTAGGTGCAGATGGGGTTGGAACGTACAGCTATACTAATTCTATAACGCAATATTTTATTTTATTTGGATGTATAGGTTTAAATTTATATGGACAAAGGGAAATAGCCTATTATCAAAATGATGTAAGAAAAAGAAATAGAACTTTTTTTGAATTAGTTTTTTTAAGGGCCATAACAATTTCAATAAGTTTAATTATCTTTTATTTAACAATGGTGCAATTTTCTAAGTATTCTAGTATTTTTTTGATACAAACATTAGATATTATTGCTTCAATATTTGATATTTCATGGTTTTTTCAAGGAATTGAGGATTTTAAACGCACAGTCTTAAGAAATTTTTTAGTTAGACTTTTATGTGTAACATTGATATTTATTTTTGTAAAATCGCCTGCAGATTTGCCATTATATGTATTGTGTTATTCTGGTACACTATTTTTAGGAAATATTTCATTATGGCTATATATGCCTAAGTATGTCAATAAAAATGATATAAACGGTCTAAATATAAAAAAACATATTAGACCAGCTGTAATGTTATTTTTACCACAAATTGCAACATCATTGTATACATATTTAGATAAGACAATGATCGGATATATAACTGATAATACAGCTGAAGTTGCTTATTATGAACAGTCTCAGACAATTGTTAAAACTGTAATGACAGTCATTACTTCGTTAGGTACGGCAATGATGCCAAGAATTGCTAATTTGTTCAAAACTAATCAGTATGAAGAAATAAAAAAATATATGAATGCTTCAATTAAGTTTGTATTGCTTTTGGCAATACCGTTTACATTTGGGATAATGGGTATTGCTAAAGGATTTGTTCCTTGGTTCTTTGGAGAAGGTTATGAAAAAGTGGTTCCTAATATGATGTTAATAGCACCAATTATTATTTTTATTGGAATGAGTACTATTACCGGTACACAGTATCTTTTACCATTAGGAAGACAAAAAGAATATACTTTATCAGTAATAGCAGGTGCTGTGATAAACTTTATTCTTAATATTATATTTATCTCCATTTTTGGTTCGATTGGTGCTGCAATAGGGACATTGATTGCTGAATTTGCTGTTATGGGATTCCAGCTGTATTTTATTAGAAAAGAGTTTAGTTTATTGGGTATTTTTAAGCAAGCGATAAAATATACGTTATTTGGACTGATAATGTTTATTGTAGTAATTTTATTAAGCAATATTTTAAGTGTTTCTATAGTAAGTACTTTTGTAGAAATATTTGTTGGAGCAATTGTTTATGGTCTTTTACTACTTATTTCAAAAGATTCAATTTTTGATATTTTAAAAGCAAAGATTGCTGAAAGGAGAGCGAGATAGTATGAAATTATTAGTCACAGGTGTTAAAGGTCAATTAGGTTATGATATTGTAAACGAATGTAAAAAAAGAAATATTGAAGCAGTTGGTGTTGATGTTGAAGAAATGGATATCACTGACGCTAAAAAAGTAGAAGAAGTAATAAAAGAAGGAAATTATGATGCTGTAGTACATTGCGCAGCTTGGACTGCAGTTGATAAAGCAGAAGATGAAGTAGAAGCATGTACTAAAGTAAATGTAGATGGAACAAAAAACATCGCTAATGTTTGTAAAGAATTAGATATTCCAATGATGTATTTTTCTACAGATTATGTATTTGATGGTCAAGGCGAAGAACCATGGCACGAATATGATGAAAGACATCCTTTAAATGTTTATGGACAAACTAAATATGAAGGTGAATTAGCAGTTGAAGCGCTAGATAAATTTTTTATTGTAAGAATTGCTTGGGTATTTGGTGTTAATGGAAACAACTTTATTAAGACAATGCTTCGTTTAGGGAAAGAACGTGGAGCTGTTAGTGTTGTAAACGATCAAATTGGATCACCAACATATACATATGATTTATCTAAATTAGTTGTTGATATGATTCAAACTGATAAATATGGAATTTATCATGCAACAAATGAAGGTCTATGTTCATGGTATGAATTTGCTTGCGAAATCTTTAAACAAGCAGGTATGGATGTTGAAGTAACACCAGTTGATTCAAATGCATTCCCAGCTAAAGCTAAACGACCAAATAATAGTAGAATGTCTAAAGAAATGTTAGATAAAAATGGTTTTGATCGTTTACCTACATGGCAAGATGCTTTAGGAAGATATTTAAAAGAAATTGAATATTAAATGGTGATGGTAAGCTAAATAGGGAGGGAAAACATGCTTTCGTTTGTAACAAAGTTTATCAATAATGAGAAAATGAATAATATACTTTTTTCATTTCTCATTATTATAACAACTTTCTTGTTATATAGATTATATGATGATTCTAATCTAATATTATTAGTCGGCGGAGTTTGCTTGATTATTAACTGTTTAAATTTAAAATTTAAACAAGAAATTAATTGTCTATTTGATAAAATTATTAAATATCGTTATATAGTAGCACTAGTTATTTTTGTTGTATGCTTGATTTTTAAATTACATGGTTCTTCAATAAATGTTTTCAGTTCTATATTTACTGATAAAATTGATGATAATGTAAGTAGTGTTATAATTGGTAATGGTCGTAATCTAAGAAGTGACGAATTCAATGTACAGTTGCCATATTATTTTTCACAATACTATAACGATTACGAACTAACAAGTTATCAAATGAGTATAGCTGGTCAAGACATGATACTTGGCTATAATGCACCAGTTAAGGACATAACAATGATAGCTAAGCCGTTTACAATAGGGTATATTTTATTTGGTAATGAAATAGGATTATCATGGTATTGGTGTTCAAAATTAATACTATTTATACTTGTTATGTATGAGGCAGTTTACATTTTAACGCAAGGAAATAAAAAGTTATCTGTATTAGGATCTTTTCTAACAGTTTTTTCTCCCGCAATGCAATGGTGGTTTTCGCCCCATATGTATGACGTGTTTTTTTGGGCAATGACGTTATTTGTATTAGGATATTATTTTTTTGTAGCACAAAAGAAATGGCTGAAATGGTTAGTCACAATATTAGCGATATGTTCAATTACAGGTTTTGTGTTAGCATTATTTCCATCATTACAAGTTGCCCTTGGGTTATTAGCACTAGCACTTCTAATAATTGTATTAATTAGAGATAGGGAGAAAATCAATTTTAAAAAGTTAGATATTTTTAGAATTGTCATCGTAGTTCTATGTGTTATTGGTTTATTAGGCTGGTTTTTATATAATTCATGGGATCAATTGCAATTATTATATGGAACAGTGTATCCAGGGGCTAGAGTTAGTCTTGGAGGAGATAGAAAATTATCCTCCTTATTTACAGATTTAAGTAATATCATTTCTCCTTATAGAGATGTTACATATTTAAATAATTGCGAAATTAGTGAATTTTACCATTTAGGTGTATTATATATATTATATTTTCCTTATATAATTTATAAATGGAAATACAATAAGGAGAGCAATTATAACATTTATGTAGGGATAATGTTATTTATAGCATTGTTAATTGAAATTATTTTTATGATAATTGGTTTCCCTGAATGGCTTGCAAAAATAACACTATTTTCATATATTAATCGTATGAATTTGGTTTATTCATTTACTGCACTATTATTTACTATATGGTCTTTTGATATAATATATAGAAATAAAGAGTTACGAAATCTAAAATACGGATTGATATGCATTGTTTTATTTGTGATTATGTATTGTATGTCAATCGATTCAGATATGTTAAATTACATTTTTAGTATAAAAAATAATATGCAGTTTGCAAAATTATATTATTTTGGAATAATTATTATATTTGCCATAGTAGGTGTATTGATTTTTATTAAAAATATTAAAATACCGGCATATATTTTAATTGCATTAAGTGTGTTCTCTACTTTTTCAATTAATCCAGTTGTATCCGGAATATCTGATTTAACAAATCATCCTATTTATGAAGTTACTCAAAAGATTATAAAAGAAGATGATAGCAGATGGATTGCTTTGGATAGTTCAATAGAGCAGAATTATTTACTTGCTTCTGGTGTTAAATGTATAAATGCAGTTAATTTTTATCCTGATTATGGGAAATGGGATGCAATTGAAGACAGAGAAAATGATGATATTTATAATCGTTATGCACATATTAGATTATCTTTGGTAGAAGAAAATACCTCATATAATTTAATAACACCTGATAGCATTCAAGTGAACTTAAATATTAATGATTTAAAAATATGGAATGTGAAATATGTCTTTTCTAAAAATGACCTTGAGCCAATGTTTGAAAACAATTTAATTGATTTTGAAGTTAAATATCATAGTCCACAAGAGGGATATTATATATATAAATTAACTTACTAAGAGGGGAATATCGTATGATAAATAAGAAGATAGCATTTTTAATACCTTGCTATAATGAAGCACAGACAATTGGGAAAGTAGTAGCTGATTGTAAAAAAGCTATACCAGAAGCCGATGTTTATGTTTATGATAATAATTCAAGTGATGGAACTGATGAAATTGCTAGAAAAGCTGGTGCAATTGTAAGATATGAGTATCAGCAAGGAAAAGGTAATGTAATAAGAAGAATGTTCAGAGAAATTAATGCTGATTGTTATATTATGTTAGATGGCGATGATACTAATCCTCCTGAATTTGCACCTCAAATGGCAGAATTAGTATTGACTAAAAATGTTGATATGGTAGTTGGAGATAGATTATCATCGACATACTTTGAAGAAAATAAAAGACCATTTCATAACTTTGGAAATTCAATTGTAAAAAAATTGATAAATTTGCTTTTTAAAAGTGATATAAAAGATATAATGACAGGATATAGGGCGTTTAGTTACCAATTTGTAAAAACTTTTCCAGTTATATCGAAGGGATTTGAGATTGAAACTGAGATGACAATACATTCTGTAGCCCAAAATCTTAATGTAGAAAATGTAGTTACTGATTATCGGGATCGTCCGGATGGAAGTGAATCAAAACTAAATACATATTCAGATGGGTTAAAAGTATTAAAAACAATATTTAGATTATTTAAAAATTATCGTCCGTTACTGTTTTTTATGATAGTTTCAATTATACTTGCTTTAATATCAATAATTTTGTTTATACCGATATTATCTAAATTTTTAAAGACAGGATTAGTACCTAATTTTCCAACACTAATTGTTAGTGGCTTTATATTCATGGCTGCTTTAATTTCGTTATTTGCAGGGATAATTTTAGATGTTCAAGTTGAAAAAGGTAGACAAGACTTTGAATATAGATTACAAGAAGTTAATTTTCAGAAAAACATAATGGAGAAAATAAATGAAAAAACTAATTAATCAACTAATTAAATTTGGTATTGTTGGTGGTATCGCATTTGTAATTGATTATGGATTGTTATATATTTGTACAGAGTGGTTTGGAATTTATTATTTTATTTCTGCAATAATTTCATTTAGCGTATCTGTAATATTTAACTATATTGCAAGTATTTTATGGGTATTTGATGTAGATAAAAATAAAAGTAAAACAACAAATTTTATAGTTTTTATTGCTTTAAGTATTGTAGGACTTGGTATTAACCAAATTATCATGTGGTATGGTGTAGAAATATTACATATATATTATATGATTGTAAAATTAGTTGCTACAGTTATAGTAATGATATTTAATTTTATTACACGTAAAATCTTTTTAGAATAATGATTATGATTTGTATTTTAAAAAATTGAATATTAATCATAAAAATGCTAGTATTAATATTATCTAATACTAGCTTTTTTAAAGGAGAAAAACAATGCGACATAGTAAGGTTGAAATTGTTGAAAATATAAATGTTGGCGATCGAAAAATACTGAAATATATTTCTATAATAGGTGCTATTTTAGTTATTTTATTATTTTATTTTAACCAACATAATATTTTAGTAGACAAGGTAAACTCTATTAAAAATGTTCATAGCATTATTTATGGGTTATTTGCAGTAATTGCAATTATATTGATCATATCAATTTTAAAAAATAATTATAAAATAGAACGCTTATTTTTATTGATAATTATTCCAATTGGTTTAATTTATACGCTATTAATTCCACCAGGTATTGTCCCAGATGAATGGACACATATGCATAATACATTGACTTTATCTAGTCAACTAATGCAAAAAGAAAGTGACGATAAAATTATGATGCGAAGCGATGAGTTGGAACTATATTCAAAGCAAGCAACAGCCCCTAACAATGATTATTATGATTATGTTTATAACAATATTTTTAGTTTAAGTGATAATAATTATGTAGTAACAGATAGTGGAGCAATCAGTTTAGAACAACTTTTTTCTTATTTTCCAGCCGTGTTAGGTGTGACAATGGGAAGGATATTACATTTAGGTGCTGTTACAACAATCTATTTAGGGAGATTATTTAATTTTCTTTTTTATACTGTACTGGGATTTTTAGCGTTAAAAAGAATGCCCTTTGGAAAGTTGTTATTGTTTGCAGTTATAATGTTACCAATGGCCTGTCAGCAAATGTTTTCACTATCATATGATGCAGTGATAAATGCAGCTTCTTTTTTCTGTATAGCTTATGGTATGTCATTTGTTTATCAATCGGATAAAGTTGAGAAAAAGGATATTGTATTATATGCTTTGGCAGGATTACTCCTTCTAACTATTAAAGGATCAGCGTATGCTTTTATATTAGTTATTCCAATATTAGCTAAATATTTTAATCCTAACGGTTATGAGATTGCTAAAAGAACGAAGATAATAATTTTTATAATTGTGATTACGTGTATTGTATTATTGAATTTTAGATCATTTATTAGTACTGGTACTACTTCTTCATTAGGAACGGTTTCTGGTGAAAATTTAGTTCCTTGGTCAGGAACTCCTTCATATACATTATCGTCATTGTTGACGGATATACCGGGAACGATAATGTTATTTATTAATACGTTTATTGAAAAAGGAGTTTGGTATATAAATACTGCTATCGGGAGTGAGCTAGGATGGCTAAATATATTAATGCCAACGTGGACAATTAATGTTTGGATTGGATTATTAATTATTAGTTCTTTTAGTGAAAAATCAAACAACGAAGTTTTTACTTATGAACATAAATTACTATATTTTTTAATTGCAGCAGCAGTTATATTAGTTGTTATGTTGGCGATGGCATTAGCTTGGACACCAGCTGGATATCAGTGGATAGAAGGAGTTCAAGGTAGATATTATATCCCAATAATTTATTTATTATTGATTTGGTTACAAAATACTAAAATTTATTTACATGATAAAATAGTAAAAATTGTCACAATAATTATTCCAATTATGGCAATGATTTCTATTTATAATTTAATACCATTAGTTTTATAAGAATGAAATAGTCTTGATTATTTCATTCTTTTCTTTTGTTTAATATTTGTTAATTATATGGTAGAATAGTAAGGAATTTGGATTAAGAGGAATAATGATGATAGAGAAATTAAAAAAATTAGAAAAAAAATACATTATAGGAACAATATTGGTTTTTATTAGTGTGTTAATAATAACTTCTGTTATTTGGGGAAATCGAACATTTTCTGTGAAAACATTAAATCAGATTATTTTCCATTTAAAAGTGTCAATGGATGGTACTGATAGTGGAGTATATCTTGATTGGTTTTTATTTTCAGTACCGATTAGTTTATTAATAGTAGTTATTTTTAATTTAGTACTTTTTGGTATTCAAAAAATATTAAAGCGAAATAATAAAAATATCAGTAATTTTATAAAAAGAAATTTTGTTAAGTGGGGTATCTGTTGTCTTGTTTGTTCTTTGATTTTTACAGTTTATAACTATAATATCTATGGATATATAAGTAACTCATTAAAAAAAACAGATTTATATGAAAATTATTATGTTGATCCAAGCAGTGCTAATATCAGTTTTGATGGTAAAAAAAGAAACTTAATTCATTTATATTTAGAATCAGTTGAAAATACATATGCCGATAGTGCTAATGGTGGCGGTCAAGATATCAACTATATCCCGGAATTAAGCAATTTAGCTAAGGAAAATATTAATTTTTCAAATAATGATAGTATTGGTGGAAGCCTAACTATCGATGGAACACAATGGACAATTGCTTCACAGGTTTCTCAAGATATGGGAATTCCTTTATCATTGCCTATTACAAGTAGTAAATATGATACTTCTACTGCATTTTTACCAGGAGGATATTCATTAGGAGAAGTATTAGAAGATAATGGATATGTTAATGAGTTTATTTGTGGTTCTGATGCTGATTTTGGAGGTACCTCTAATTTTTATAAACAGCATGGTAATTATATAATTCGTGATTATAAAAGTTTTGTTGAAAGCGGAGAGATTCCAAAAGACTATTTTGTATTTTGGGGAATTGAAGATGCAAAATTATTTGAGTTTGCTAAAAAAGATATAACCAATTTAGCTAATGGAAGTCAGCCGTTTAATATTTCTATTACCACAATTGACACTCATACTCCTGATGGTTATTTATGTAGTCAATGTCAAAAGAATCATAAAAATCAATACGCTAATGTAATTGAATGTCAATCACGGCAAGTTAATAATTTCATTAACTGGTGTAAACAACAACCATGGTATGATAATACGACAATTGTAATTACTGGAGATCATAAAAGTATGTCAGAAAAATTTTTTGATAATATTGATAGTAACTATGTAAGAACACCATATAACTGTATTATCAATAGCGCAGTAGAAGCAAAAAATAATAAAAATAGATCATTTAGTACAATGGATATGTATCCAACAATTTTAGCGGCAATGGGTGCTAAAATTGAAGGAGATCGTTTAGGATTAGGAACAAATTTGTTTTCAGATAAACAAACGCTTATGGAAGAGTTAGGATTTAAAACATTAGATAACGAATTACAAAAAACATCTAATTATTATAATCAAAAAATACTTGAAGAGAAGGACTAGGTTAGGAGGTAAAAATGAAAACAGGAATAGTTGTCTTGAATTATAATGACGCTAAAGAGACGGTAGATTTTGTTAATCAGATAAAAAATTTCAAAATAATTGATGAGATATGCGTTGTTGATAATGGATCAAACGATAATTCATTAGAATTATTACAAACTTTATCAGATGTTAAATTAATACCCCTAACAGAAAATCGAGGGTATGCTGCAGGAAATAATGCAGGGTTAAAGTATTTATATGAACAAGAATTTGATAATTATATTATTGCTAATCCCGATATTATAGTTGATCAACATAATTTGTTGGATTTTATCGCACATATGAATTCTGAAAATAATTATCAAATTTTTGGACCTACAATTGAAGAACATGGAACAATTAATCGTGGTTGGAAAGAAAGAACGATTAAATATGATATCCATGATAACTATCCAATAATTAATCGATTGTTTAAAAAAAGTAATAAATATTCAAAATTTCATTACCATGGACCAGTTAGTCCGGTTGATTGTATTTCTGGGTGCTTTTTTGGTATGAAAAAAGAAGTTATTGATAAGATTGGCTTTTTAGATGAAGGAACATTTCTTTTCTATGAAGAAGATATTTTATGCACTAAAGCTAGACAAGCAGGTTTGCATGTATGTGTTTTAAACAATGTTAATGTTATTCATAATCATTCAGTAACAATTAATAAAAATATTAATCATTATCGTAAATTAAGAATTTTAAAAGAGTCGCAATTACATTATCATTTAACATGTTTTGATCATAAAGAAAAACATATTAAACGCTTAAAACGTACAGCATTATGGGCATGTAAGTTTGCATATTTAAGAACTAATAAAAAAATTGTAAACACTAATAATAATCGTAAAAAGAAAAAAGTAACAATATTATCATTGCATCTTCGTGTTGGTGGGATTGAAAAAGCTATTTGCTCTTTAGCTAATATGTTAGTTGATGATTTTGATGTTGAAATTGTAAATGTATATAAGTTGTGTGAGCCATCATTTTATATTGATCCTAGAGTAAAAGTTACTTACTTATCGACAAATCTTAAACCTAATAAAGAAGAGTTTAAATTTGCATTAAAAAATAAAAAAATATTTAGTATTTTTACTGAAGGAATAAAAGCAGTTAGGGTATTAATAAAAAAGCATCAATTAATAAAACTATGTGCTAAAGATAACGATGGTGATATTATTGTCTCTTCAACACTAGCTTTTGATAAATTATTTGCTAAGTATCAAAAAAATAAACTATTAATTGCTTGGGAACATTGTCATCCAGAATGTGCAAAGAATTATCCAAAAAAAGTATATCGGGCAGTAAAAAAATTCGACTTATTTATACCAGCTTCAAAATCAATATATGAATTTTATAAAGAATATTTAACAGGACCACAATGTTTATATTTACCATTATGTATTGATAGTATGCCTGAACAAAAAGCAAATCTTAATACAAAACAAATTACTGTAATGGGAAGATTATCAAAAGAAAAAGCATATGATGATATGTTAAAGGTATTTAAAAAAGTTTTAAAACAAGAGCCAAAAGCCAAGTTAAAAATATTAGGTGATGGTGAGGAAAGAGCAAATTTAAGTTTATTAGCTGATCAATTAGAAGTTAGTAAATCAGTAGATTTCCATGGTAATACAGTGGGTAAAGAAAAAGAACAGATTTTATTAGACACATCAGTTTTTGTTACAACATCACACTATGAAAGTTTTGGCTTAGTTTTATTAGAAGCGATGAGTTATGGAATACCATGTATTTCATTTGATAGTGCCAAAGGATCATTAGATATTATTGATGATGGAAAAGATGGCTATATTATAAAAAATCGCGATTTAGATAAAATGGCTGATAAAATTGTAGAAATCTTGAATACTCCACAAGATGAATTATCTAAAAATGCTATTGCTAAAGCTCAAATGTATTCATATCAAAATGTAAAAAAACAATGGTTAGATGCTTTTAAAAATTTTAATATACATGATCTAAAAACACGAGTAATTTTTACATCATCGGCTGGTGGACATTATAGTGAGTTATGCGAGTTAAAGGAATTAATGGAGCGTTATAATTCATTTTTAATTACCGAAGATCACGAAATGATGCAAGAGTATAAAAAAGTAAATAAATCAAGAAGCTGGTATATGCCGGCTGGAACTAAAGAACATTTATTTAAGTTTCTATGCAATTTTCCAGTCAATATTTTTAAAAGCTTTAAAGCATTTTTAAAAGTACGACCTGATGTTGTTATTGCAACTGGAGCTCATACAACAGTACCAATTTGCTACATAGCTAAGTTATTTGGCAAAAAAGTTATTTTTATAGAAACGTTTGCAAATATTACTACTAAAACATTGTCTGGTAAATTAGTATACCCAATTGCTGACTTATTTTTAGTACAATGGGAAGATATGCTTAAATTATATCCTAAAGCAAAATATCGAGGAGGACTAAAATAATGAGAATTTTTGTTATGTTTGGAACTCAAGATAAGCGATTTGATCGTTTATTAAATGCAATTTTAGATTCAAAATTTGTAAATGAAAATGACGTTTATGTTCAGTTAGGATATACAAAAGGAACTTATGATAAAATTCATTGTCAAGAATATTACAGCGAAGAAGAATTATTGCATCAAATCGAAATCGCTGATTTGATAATTACACATGCTGGTGTTGCCGCTATTGTTTCAGCACTAAAGTTAAAAAAGAGAACAATAGTAGTACCGCGTTTGGGAAAGTATAAAGAGCAAAATAATGATCATCAAGTTCAGATCATGGAAAGATTTGTCAAAAAAGATTATATTATCCCATGTACTGATTTATCTAAACTTGATGAGTTAGTGGAAAATGCTCATAATTTTGAACCCAAAGATTATAAAAGTGAAAAGCAAGGAATTATTGATGAAATAACTAATTTTATCAATAATTTATAGGAGGTATTATGCATACATATGTTGTTTTAGCATATAAAGAGTCTTCATATTTAGAAGAATGTATTAAATCAGTTTTAAATCAAAAATATCCTAGTAAAGTAGTTATCGCTACTTCAACTCCTAATGACTATATTCAAAATATGGCTGATAAATACTCATTAGAAGTAATGATAAATCCTAATCCAGGTAAAGGAATTGGGTATGATTTTGATTTTGCAGTATCTTGTGGAAAAACAAAATTGACTACTATTGCTCATCAAGATGATATCTATGATTATGATTATTCAGATAAAATCGTTAAAGCATATCAAAAATATCCGGATTCATTAATTGTATTTAGTGATTATTATGAAATAAGAGATACAGGTAAAGTGCATAGTAATACTAATTTAAAAATAAAGCGAATATTATTGTTACCGATGAGAATAAAAAGTCTTGCTAAAACAAAGTTTGGGAAACGCTTATCATTACGATTTGGTAATGCTATTAGTTGTCCAGCCGTAACTTTTGTAAAAGACAATATTAAAACTGATGATATTTTTAAATGTGATTTTGTTTGTGATGTAGACTGGTATGCTTGGGAAAAATTATCTTTAAAAAAAGGACGGTTTACTTTTGTAAAAGATTTGTTAATGGGACATCGTGTTCATGAAGAATCAACCACAACTGAAATCATTAATGAACGTGTAAGAACTAAAGAAGATTTTGTAATGTTTCAAAAATTTTGGCCAAAATCAATTTCAAAATTTATCAATAAATTTTATGTTAAAGCTGAAGATAGTAATAATTAAGTACAAATTTCAGTAAAAATGTAGATAAAATCCTAAAAATTAATTATAATGTTTTTTGGATAACAAAAAAAAGGAGAAATACTATGTTAAAAAAATTATTAACAATAGGGTTATCATTAATGATGGTAATTACTCTTACAGCATGTGGTGGTGATGATTCAAATAGTGGTAGTTCATCATCTGGTGGATCAGATAATAATACTACTGAAGAAAGACCATTTACTGAATCAAAAGGATTAATTAAGTATTTTACTATTGAAGGAGAAAATGTTTGTTTACCAGAAACAGTTGGTGAATATGTTAGATATTTAGAAAAAATTGGTACGAAAGTAGAACTTGGTGATACAGGAAATACAGTAGATGAAGCTGGTGAATTAGATGCAGGTGGAGTATCATCAATGGTAGCGTTTTTGAAGGTTTATATCGACGGTGCTAGTGATGAATGGCAATGGTTTGGTATTCGTTATGAAAATGATACTGACGAAAGTTTACCAATTGCAGATTGTAAAGTTACTCAAATTACTTTAGATTATGATACAATTACTGAAGAAACTAATCATCATTGCTTAGATTCATTTGTATTTATTACACAAGATGATCAAGAAATCGCTATGGATGGAGATACTACTAGTTCAGATTTATTAGATTATATCGGTGACCCTTATCAAAATACTGATGGTCATTGGCATTATTCAGATGATCAAGGATATGAATACGAAATGGTTACAGAAAATAAAAAAGGAATTTTAACAAGAGTAGTAATTACTTATCCTGAAAGCAATTAATTTTAGAAATAAAGAGATATCAAAATGAAATGATATCTCTTTTTAGTATGCCGGGCATGGCATATATCTAGGTGGTGAAAGTCCACTGTGGGGGTGATGTCGCAACTGCCAACCACTAGCCAATATCAAGGGTGTCCACCGTGAGGTGGAATCT
>NZ_NFKR01000029.1 GCF_002160495.1 Erysipelatoclostridium sp. An173
TATTTAATATCACAGGTCCATCTTATCGAATCAAAGATAAATTAAATCCTAAAAAAACTGAGAACACTTAATTGCAACAAATTGGTCAAATTATCTTGACTTTTATACGTAAAGAACATAAGAGTTGTATTTTACATCAGATGTGTTGGTAGCACATCTGTCAATAATGGCCTGTAGAGATGGATAGACGTATCCTATAAACTCTCAGTGCTCTTGATCTTCCACTGTTGGTAGCGGAGGAAGCTTTTTTTAATCAATATAAATTTTTATTATATTGACAGTCTAGTAACTAAATTATTTCTAATTTTCCGAAATTTAATAATTTTTACTGTTTATTAATAGTCATTAATATCTGTTAAAATGTGGATATTTTGGAATTATCGAAATTAGCAAAATCGTAAAAGTGTTGATTTTTTGAAACAGTACGTATATAATACAAGTGTAATAGATATAATTATTAATGAAGTTCGGTACTGAATTTCTTATTATAGCTCATCTACGTTCGTAGAAGGAGGATCGGGAACGTCTACTTTGAGGTAGGCGTTCCTTGTTTTTGTTTGTAGGAACAAATATAAGTTTTTCCTCCTGTAGAATTATATCTAGCATATTCCTTTTCAAATTTTTTAATCTTATAATCGAAGTCTATAGGATAGCCTGTCCAAAACAGTATTGTACCATTTGGCTTAACCTCTAAAATAACTATATATTTTCTTTCTTTATCTAATAATTTTATTCTAGTTCTTTTTCCTTTAGGAGTACTTTCTGATCTAGACCAAATCAATAAATTAGTATTTGAAAAATAGTTATTCAAAATATAAAGACACTGGATTTTGTGAGGACATATTGCACGCTTCTGCCGATCTGTATATTTATCACTCATCATGGGATTATAACTGAACATTCTAGGACATTTTATAACTCTATTTGGGCAGCACGATATATCCTGGTTCATAAAACTTTTTGAAATAATATGGAAATACGTACCGTCATAATTGTCTATTAAAGGATAAGATTTCCAACCAATGTTGATATTATTAATAAATATGTTTGGTAATTTAATATTATCTTTAAAATATTGCTCTTTTTCATCAAGTATTTTTCTAATGTTATCATCATTATAATCTGTTATGAAATCATCCACTTCTTTTTGGCCTCCATAATAAAATATTAAATTTATTTTCTCTTACTGGAGAATTCTTTTCTAATGAATTACGAGATCTTTTTTTAATCAAATCAATGATTTCTAATTTGACATCACTAGTATGTAATCCTCTTTTACTATACGTTAAAGCACCAATTAATAAATCCACTAATTGCATTATTTCAACTTCATCTGATCTTATTGGTTGTATTTTTTTAATTGTATGATGATAAAAATCATAAATATTGTTTGAACATATATTATGCAACTTAGCAATCTTCTCACTTGATATGGTATCTTTGATATCAATATATACATTATATTGATTAACATTGCTGAAAATGTTGCTTAACATTAAAAAATACATTTTATAATACCAATCATCATAATCATTATAAATATCTTTAAATTGAAGTTTATTTTTATTTGTTATAACAACCGCCCTGAAATTCAAGTCATCATCGTCAAAGAAGTAGTTAATTAAATCAACACAAACATCTCTTTTGAGCTTTGATATTTTTGACCATTTTATTTCATAATCACTATTTATTCCATATTTTTTTTTAATTTCTTTTATACGTGAGCATATCTCTTTTCTTTTTTCGATAGGTATCCAAATTCCACCAATTACCATTGCATTACTTTTATCGTTAGGTAAATGACAGCTTTCATCACAATAAACATTATATTCCATTTTTTAATTCTCCCATCGTTCTCATTCCTCCTATTCTACATCACTTTGAAAAGCAACTGCTTTACCTAATACCTTTACTCTTTCAAGTTGTTCACCAGTCAATATTATATCTTTATACTTACTATTTTCTGGTCTCAAAATAACCATATTCTGCTCTTTATAGTAATAGAAACGTTTTAAAGTAGCTTCATCATCGATTATGACGGCTACAATCTCACCATTATCTACGATATCTTGTTTACGTATAAAAACTATATCGCCATCGTGAATTCTTGCGTTGATCATGCTATCGCCTTGACATTTCAAACAAAAATCAGCTCGAATTTCTGTTCCAACCATAACGTAGGATTCACGATCCTCGTCAGTAAAAATTGGTTCACCACATGCTATCGTTCCAAGCATAGGCAATTTTATTTTGTCTATTTTGTATAGATTGTCGAAATCATTTGTATTATCAAATAATTTATCACCTTTGATTAGATAATCGGTAGAAACATTAAAATAGTCTGCTAATTTTTGAACTATTCCCATTTTTGGTTCTGTTCTATTTATTTCCCATGATGATACAGTTTTATCACTTACCCCAACGATATTTCCTAATTCTTCTTGATTTAGATTATGTTGTTCCCGGAGTTTTTTTATATTCGAACCAAATTGAGTTTTCATCAATTTCACCTCCCTCGATAACTATATTATAAGATGTTTTGTAGAATAAATAAAGCAAAATAAAAAAAAATCTACAAAACGCATATCGTCATTGATGTTCTACAATTTATAGGGAATCATATTGCTATGAAAGGAGGAAAATAAAGCAATGGCTCTAAGAATGAAACTTGACGAATGGAGAAGAATGCGTGGCTATTCTCAAGAGTATATGGCTAATAAACTCCATTGTCATAGAAATACTTATGCTAAAATGGAAGAAAATCTTCAAGATATTACAATAGGGCAAGCAGATCAAATAGTTAAAATATTAGATATTGCGGTAGATAATATTATTTTTTGAACGTTAATCTACAAAATATAGAATAGCAAATAGAAAGGAGGATTTTATGAAAGTGTTAAAGAAAATAATGGATAAAGTAGAAGATATGATGATTGATTTCATGTTTGCTTTTCTAAATTTTCCGCTATATATTTCAGTAATCTCATTCTTGGTAGCAGTATTTGCTCTATATATCAAATGGTCCAAATAGAGGAGTGATTAGAAGATGAAAGTAATGGATAAAGACAAAAAAACAGGACTAAGCGAAAAATACTTAATCCATGATTTTTTTGAAATGAATATTAACAACATCAAACAACCATTATTTTATGATCTACACTATTCATTTATTAATAAAGTTTTGTGTTTTTGTAGAAGAAATTTTTTCATAATTTATTTTCTTATTATTTTGGTAATAATTTTAGCTTGTATTATTTTGACAATCTTAATCGTATCTTGTTTGATTTTCCATTATAAGGTTTTAGATAGTAATCGTAAAAATTGAAAAATACAATTTTTTTATCGATGGTATTTCTTGAAGTGATTATTCTAAGTGCACACTTTTCTGATTCATCATAATCGTCAGGAAAAAAAGGAAAAAACAATGTTGCCTCATAAATATCATACGGTTCTATTCGTAACGGTAATTGTACAGAAGAATTTATAAAAATTTTTATATGGTGTTTATTTTCAATATAAAAAGGTTTGTTTATTACATGACCACAATTTGTTATTTCGATAAATTGTTTACCTTAATGCTTTGTAAGATCAAGATCGAAGATACAGTAATTGGCTTATCTGATTTATTTATTAATCTTATTTTTCCAAACGCTTGATGTTTACAGTTATAGGTATATCCCCGAAGTTTGTCAAAATACATAAAGTTTGGTTGTGGTTCAAATTCAACAGATACATTAGGCTTTTGATAAATAAAATACAGAATACTTATAGATAACGAAATAATATCGGTAATATAACCAATTAAGGAAAATATCAATGAAAGAACTTCGCTAGTCATTATATTATCACCACGCTTCAGTAAATTTCAGCATGGTAGTACTGATAAATCAATTATGGCACGATGTGGAAAAATTATTTATATAACTTTCTTGTCTGAAACATAAAAAAAGAAAGTCAAACGACTTTCTTTTTGCGGGTTCTCCGCTAAGTAACCTTATGTATTTATTATAACTTGATAATTAATAACTGTCAATTACTTTTAACTTCAAAGTATTTTTAAATTTTTTCAATTTCTCTAATCCAATCACGAACATCACTGTCACTTGGCATTCGCCAATCTCCTCGTGGAGAAAGAGAAACAGTTCCAACTTTAGGACCATCAGGAATACAACTGCGTTTGAATTGTTGAGTAAAGAAACGCCAATAGAATTTAGTTAACCATTTCTTTATTGTTTCTTTATCGTATTTATCACCAAATGCAAGTTGTGTCTTTCTAAATAACTTACGTGGTTCATCACCAAAACGAACCATATGATAAATAAAGAAGTCATGTAATTCGTATGGACCAACAATATCCTCTGTCTTTTGAACGATTTGATCATTTTCTTGAGGTAATAATTCTGGTGATACTGGGGTATCTAAAACATCTTTTAAAATAGTTTCAATTTTTTGACCGTGATATAGACTAGCAACATAATCTACTAGATAACGAACTAAAGTTTTTGGAACAGAAACATTAACAGCATACATTGACATATGATCACCATTATAAGTTGACCAGCCTAGAGCCACTTCTGATAAATCACCAGTTCCGATAACAAGACCACCAACTTGATTAGCTTTATTCATTAAAATTTCTGTTCTAGTACGAGCTTGAACATTTTCATAAGTAACATCATGGACATTTTCATCTTGTTCAATATCTCTAAATTGAACTCTTACTGAATCGGCAATGTCAATTTCTAAACTTGTTACATTTAACTCTTCCATTAAACCTAAAGCATTATTTTTAGTTCTAGAAGTAGTTCCAAAGCATGGCATTGTAATAGCAATAATATCTTTGCTATCATAATTTAATTGCTTAAAGGCCATTGTACAAACTAATAAAGCTAGTGTCGAATCCAAACCACCGGAAATTCCAATAACAACTTTTTTGATTCCGGTTGCTTTTAATCTTTGCATTAAAGCTCTAGTTTGAATATCAAAAACTTCTTTACAGCGTTTAGCTCGTAAGTTTGAATCACTAGGAACAAAAGGATGTGGATCGTAGTAATAATTTGTATCCAAATCAACATCAGTAGAGTCAAAGTATATTACATCATAATCATGTAATGATTTAAACGTAGTCATTTTACGACGTTCACTTGATAATTTTTTAAGATCTAAATCACCATAGATCATTTCACTTGTAAATCCTTGACTTTCATTAATAATTGTTCCATTTTCTGCAATTATATGATGACCACTGAAAACAACATCGGTTGTACTTTCACCATCACCAGCATTACAGTAAACATAACCACATACTAGTTTAGCCGATTGTAAACTAACTAATGAACGTCGATAGTCACTTTTAGTAGTAATTTCATTACTAGCTGATGGATTAAAAATCATATTAGCACCATTTAACGCTAAATTAATACTTGGAGCATCAGGCATCCATAAATCTTCACAAATTTCTACCCCAAATTTAAAATCAGGATTAGTTGTAGATGCAAAGATAAACTTAGTTCCAAATGGAATTGTTTTACCATTGAAATTAGTCGTAATATTTTTTTCTGGTGCTTTTTCAAAACGACGCGCTTCATAAAATTCTTGATAATTAGGAATATGAGTTTTTGGTACTAATGCTAATAGTTCACCCTGGTGAATAATAGCGGCAACATTATAAAGACTATTTAAATGTTGATAAGGAAGACCAATTATAACTACAATGTCTTTATTAGCTGTATAATCAATGATAATTTGCAATTGTTTTTTAGCTTCGTTTAATAATCTTTCTTGATTAAACAGATCTTCACAAGTATATCCAGTTAAACATAATTCTGGTAATACTAAAACTTTTGTCTGATTTTGATAAGCTTGATCGATTAGCTTAATAATATTTTTACTGTTGTTTGTAACATTAGCAATGCTAGTATCAAAAGAACCAGCAGCTACACGGATATATCCATCTTTCATTATATCTCCTCCAATGTCTATATTTTACACTGATAAATAATGATAAACAAGCAAAGAAAAAATAATCAGTTAATAATCTGATTATTTTTGTGGACTTCGTTTGAATTTAAATTTAAAACATAAAATTAAAGCTAGGGTAATTGATGTTGCAAAAAGCAGATACATGATAGTATAACCAGTATTTCCCGGGAAAACGTCTAAAATTCTCCCAGCAACAAATTGGAATATTAGTGCTGAAAAACCTTTTGCAAGCATTGATGAAATACCATAAGCACTATTTACATATTCTTCTTCAACTAAATCTAAAACAATTCTAACAGATACTAATATAAAAATAATTGTTGTTAAACCTTGAAAGAAAAATACTGACATAATCAAATAAGGACTAGGACAAGTTGCATACCAGGCAAAGCGAATGATTGATAAGACACAAGCAAATATCATTAGTGTTTTATAAGAAACTTTTTTCATATAACGATCAGAAAATAATACAGCTGGTATTTCTGATAAGGTACTTAGTAGTAGTGTTGTTCCAACGATTGTAGTAGTACCACCTAAGCCTTTAATTACTAATGGTAAATAAACGCTTTGAGCTGAACTTGGACCTTGAAATAAAATAAAAATTAGTAAAAAGATCTTAAAAGATTTATTATGCCATAAATGAGTAATGACTTCTTTAGTAGTTACTTTTTTAGTTTTATTGATAACAATAGGTTTAGCATCATGCATCATATAGAAAGAAAAAATCATAATAACTAAACCTGCTGCAAAAATATAAAAGTTTGCAAGAGGTGAAACATAATCATAAACGATTCCACTAATTTGTGCTGCAATTGCATATAGTAGTGAACCCCAGACTCTAATTGTTCCAAATGGATATGGTGCAGCTGTCGCTAAACGGTCAGTTAAAGCAGTAATACCATTTAAACATCCTTGTGTAAAACCGTTTAATAAAAATAGAAAAATAAATGATTTTGTATACGCAAATAAAAGACCAAAGATAATCGTTAAAACGCCAGTAACCATAGCTACTTTTTTAGGACTTCTAAACTTATCAGCTAAAAAACCAGTAACTGGTTGAGTAACCATGGCAAATAAAGCGGCTGCCGATGTAATTAATGAAATTTCGGTTGCTGAACAATTAATACCAGCTAAATAAACTGAGATGATACATGAAAACATCGCCCAGGAAAAATAAAACATTCCATTTCCTAAAGCATAATAAAGATAACTGCCCTTTTTAAACATTTCTAACCCTCCAGATAATGTATTAAAATTTTATCACTGTTTTATTTATAGAAAGCGCTTTTTCATTTTCTGGAAAGAAATTTAAATTAAGGATTATATGTTAGTAAAACGTCATGTATTTTGTTGAACTTAAAAGAATTATAGTTTATAATAAAACCAATTTGGAGGTTCTAAGATGAGTTTTGAAATGTTATCAGATTTAGGGATCAAGAAATATGAAATGTGTCGTGATGAAAAAGGACGCTTTTTTGCGCGATCAATTGTTGCTGGTTTGTATTTAGGATTGGCTACAATTTTATCAACAACATTGGGTACGTTATTATTTAAAGATCACTATATCGCTTCTAAAATTGCTGTTGCTGCATCTTTTGGAATCGGTTTAGTAATTATTGTAATTTTAGGTTCAGAATTATTTACTGGAAATTGTTTTACAACAATGATACCTGTTTATGGAAAGAAATTAAAGTTTAGACAAATTATTCCAATGTGGATAATCTGTTATATCGGTAATTTTGTAGGAATTGCTTTAATTTGTTTCTTGTTTGTAAAAAGTGGTAGTAATCAAGAATTATTAACTGAGTATATTACAACAGTTGTTGATGGTAAATTAGCATTTTCAGCTGGTCAATTATTTATTAAAGGTGTTTTATGTAATTTTATTGTTTGTGTTGGTGCCTATGTAGGAATGAAGATGCAAGATGATACTGCTAAAACAATAATCATGATGCTTGTTGTTATGGCCTTTGTTTTACCAGGATTTGAACATAGTATTGCTAATATGGGTAACTTTACTCTTGGAATTACAGCTTTAGGAACAAGTTATGACTGGTCATTAGTACCATTACATATGTTAATTTCAACTGCTGGAAATATTATTGGTGGTGCTGTATTATTAGGAGTACCTCTATTTATGATGATTAAACCTAAAAAAAGATAAAAAATATAAATTTGGCGATATATCTATGGATATATCGTTTTTTTTACAATAAAATAACAAGTATAGGTTAAAAGGAGTGTTTAAAATGTCATTTGAAAATGTAAAAAAATATTTTGAAGAAATAGAAATGGACTCTAAAATAATTGAATTAAAAGATTCTAGTGCAACCGTAGAACAAGCGGCTAATGCATTAGGATGTAAGCCAGAACATATTGCTAAAACAATGTCTTTTAAAACCAAAGAAGGACCGATATTAATTGTATGTGCTGGTGATGCTAAAATAGATAACAAAAAATATAAAAGTGTATTTGGCAAAAAAGCAAAAATGATTCCAGCCAATGAAGTTGAAGAATTAATAGGACATTTACCAGGAGGCGTTTGTCCTTTTGCGATTAAAGAAAATGTTAAAGTTTATTTAGATGTATCTTTAAAACGATTTGAAAAAGTCTATCCGGCTGCTGGTAATGGTCATAGTGCTATTGAATTAACAATTAAAGAATTAGAAACTATCTCTAAAGCTGATTCATGGGTTGATGTTTGTAACAACTGGCAAGTTGATCAATAAAAAAGAAAGAGGTAATCATAGTGGCAAATATTCTAGTTTTAGAAGATGATATAGCACTAAATCAAGGGATAAGCTATGCTTTAAAAAAAGAAGGGTATCATGTTTTAACTGCTAATACATGCTTTCAAGGTAAAACGATAGTAACGAATAATTTAATAGATATGATTATATTAGATGTTAATTTACCTGATGGCAATGGTTTTGATTTTTGTAAGTGGGTAAAAGCAAACAAGAAATGTATTGTATTGTTTCTTTCGGCTAGAGATTTGGAAGCCGATGTTTTGACAGGGTATGAATTTGGTGGTGATGATTATGTTACCAAGCCATTTTCGATGAAGGTATTGTTAAAAAAGATAGCTATAATGTTAAAACGTGAAAAGCAGGATCGTAATTGTTATCAAGATGATTTTTTGAAAATAGATTTTAATTTAGCGATAGTTGAAGTTAATCAAAAAGTATGTTCAATAACCCCAACTGAATATCGAATTTTAAAAAAGTTTATTGAAAATAAAGGTCAATTATTAACTTATAATATGTTTTTAGATGCTCTTTGGCAAGAAGGTGTCCAGTTAATGGATAAACATGCTTTAGCTGTAAATATCAATCGGTTACGGAAAAAAATAGAAGATGAAAATCATTCATATATTACTAATGTTTATGGGATGGGTTATATATGGAAATAGGTTTATTGATACTTGTTTTTGTTTTATTTGTTTTGGTTATATTTTTATTGATTAAAAACTATGTTTTAAAACGTGATGTTGAATCAATGGTAGTAAAATTAGATGCTAATTTAGATAAATTAATAGCGGGTAAAAAAGTAGATAATAGTGATAATAATGATGATTTATATTCTAAAATAGCCCAAAAGTTGTATCGACTTTATAATATTAATGAACAAAAAAGTAATGAAATTATTGAAGAAAAAGAAAAATTAAATGAATTGATATCAGATATTTCCCATCAAACTAAAACTCCCATTGCCAATATTAAACTATACTTTGAAATATCAATGAGTGAAAATGATGTAGAAAAAAGGCAAGCGTGTTTAAAAAATATTGAAAGTCAGATTGATAAGTTAGATTTTTTAATTCAAAGTTTAATTAAAATGTCACGTTTGGAAACCGGAACAATTAAAATTAATAAAGAGCCTTCTTTATTAGAAAATACATTAGCTTTAGCTATTCAAGGAATATATAATAACGCTAATCAAAAGAAAATTAAATTACAAGTTAATTGCCCTGATGATCTTGTTTTAAATCATGATAAAAAATGGACTGGTGAGGCAATATTTAATATTTTAGATAATGGTGTTAAGTATACAAACAATGGTGGCAGCATCTATATCGATGTTAAAAAACAAGATATTTTTACTAAAATCACTGTTTGTGATACTGGTAAAGGAATACCACTAGCAAGGCAAGGAATGATTTTTAAGCGATTCTATCGTGAACCGGAGGTTCATGATGAAAATGGAGTAGGAATTGGCTTGTATTTAGCAAGAAAGATCATTAGTTTACAAGGTGGTTATATTGAGGTGCAATCTGAAGTTGGAATTGGAAGTACTTTTATGATTTATTTGCCTAATTGATAAGAAAATCACAGTTTTGTGATTTTCTTGTTTTGTGAATGGTTTGTGATTTTTGAATTTTATAATAATACTGAAGATGGAGGTATGGTTATGAAAGAGATAATGATTGAAACAAAAGCATTGAAGAAATATTATCAGATGGCAAATAATGTTGTAAAAGCACTAGATGGTGTTGATTTACAGATTGGAAAACGTGAGTTTGTTGCTATTATTGGAAAATCAGGTAGTGGCAAAAGTACATTGTTGCATATGTTAGGGGGATTAGATATTCCTAGCAGTGGTAAAGTAATTATTGATGGTGAGGATTTAAGTAAGTTAAATCATGAACAACTAGCAATATTTAGAAGAAGAAAAGTTGGTTTTGTTTTTCAACAATATAATTTAATACCGGATTTAAATGTTTACGAAAATGTTGTCTTCCCCTTACAATTAGATGGCAGACATATTGATGATGAATTTATTGAAACAATTTTAACAACCTTAAAAATTGCAGATAAAAAAGAAGCCTTACCAAGTATGTTATCTGGAGGTCAACAACAGCGTGTAGCGATAGCTAGAGCATTAGCAACTAAACCGGCCATTATTTTAGCTGATGAACTAACTGGTAATTTAGATACAACTACTAGTCATGAAGTAATGCTGCTATTAAAAATATTAGCTAAACAATACCAGCAAACAATTGTAATTATTACTCATGATTATGATATTGCTCAATTAGCCAATCGAATCATTCAAATTGAAGATGGTAAAATTGTTCAAGGAAGTGATGATAATGCTTAAAAATAATAATAATGCAATTATCAAAACTTTAGCTAAAAAATCGTTACGTAATAATCGTAAAAAATATGGGATTTTGTTTTTCACGATTATTCTATCATCATTTTTGATTTTTTCGATTTTTACCATTGGAATAACTTATTTAGATTTAAGTCGACTTCAAAATATTCGCTTTAATGGTGCTGATTATGATTCAGTGGTAATAAATGGTTTTGATTCCAAACAAAAAGAATATTTAGATAATAATGAAAAGGTTCAAAGTGTAGGAATTCAAACATATAGTGGTTATATAAAAAGTAGTAACTTTGATGATACCGTTGATGTTGGATTATTATGGTGTGATGATGTTTTTTGGCAAAAGCAAAGTGCCCCAGCTAGAACAATGTTAAAAGGGCATTATCCTCAAAAAGAAAATGAGTTAATGGTGACTAGAGAAGGTTTAAAAAAATGTGGTAATGAAACATTAGATGTTGGTGATTCGCTTACTCTTACTTATGAAGTTAATACTGGAATTTATGAAAAAGAGTTTGTCATAAGTGGTATTTGGGATGGCTTTGGTGATAAGTCGATATTTTATGTTTCTAAGGATTTTTATAATAACTCAGGGTATTCATTAAATTCTGATGGAATCTTGCATATTAAATACCAGCAAAACTATTTTACAAATAAGATTATTCAAGAAGTCGAAACCGGTTTGGATTTAAATGATCGACAAGTATTCCAGACTACAAGTCTAGCAGAAAATTCATTTAAGATCTTGCTTGGAACATTAGGCTTAGGACTGATAGTTGGTTTGAGTGCTTATTTACTAATTTATAATATTCTTTACTTATCTATTTATGAAAAAGTTCATTATTATGGTTTATTACAGACATTAGGAATGACTAAAAAACAGCTAATACGTTTGATGAAGTATCAAATAGCTTTGTTAGCATTACTGGCAATTATAATTGGTATATTAAGTGGAATTGGGGTGTCGATTATTATATTGCCAAAAATAATGGAAACTTTAGGAATTGTAAAAGGAAATATTGAAATCAATTTTTATCCTCTAGTTATGATTATTAGTATTTTATTTAGTGTTCTTTCTATTGGTTTTGGCATGAAAAAGCCACTAAAACTTTTAGGTACAATAAGTCCGATTGAAGCAGTTAAATATCAAGATAATTTAAATATTAATAATAAGTCACATCAAATTAAAAAGAAAAATTTCTTTTGGCATATGGCTATCTATCAATTAAAAAATAATAAAAAAAGAACAGTAATAATTCTTTTTTCATTGGCAACTAGTTTATCAGTGTTTTATTGTTTAACTACGATAATAAATAGCCAAGCGAAACGAACTGTTTTACCTAATTATTTAGATAGTGATTTTGTCATCTATAATCAAAGTGAAACAACCGAAGACATTAACTCCATTAAACCAATAATTGATAATAATTTAGTAAAACAAATTAAAAAAATCGACGGAGTAAAAGAAGTTCATGTTTTATCATCATTACCGATTGTTATCCCTTATGAAGCTAATGGTTTTAGTGAACAATGGTTTAAAGGTTATGTTACATCACAGCCATATTTATCATATCCTGATCTAGTTAGTCAGTACCAGGCTAATCCAGCTATGTATTATGGAATGTTGAAGGGGATTGATGAGGTGGAATTTGATCATTTAAATCAGTTATTAGCTACCCCAGTTGATAAAGAAGATTTTAATAAAGGAAAGTTTTGTATTATTCAATATTCTCAATTTGAGATTCCTGAAAGTTGTCTGGATAGTAAAGTTTCTTTTTTAGCACCTGATGGTACTACTAAACAAATACCAATCAAGGCAGTTAGCTATGAAAGTTATTATGGTGGATCTAGAAATATTGGTGCTAATATTATTGTTAGTCAAAATTACTTAGAGCAAATTTCAGCTGATTATTATATCAAGAGTTTAACTATTAAGTATGATGAATCTTATGATGAAACGGTTGAAAAGCAAATTCTTGCTTGTATCGAAGACAAGCAAGATACTAATGATATTGCATATGAATCAAAATTAGAAGCTATGAAAGAAATTCAAGCTTCGCAAGAAGAAATGATGGTAATTGGTATTGTTATTTCATTACTGTTATTATTAGTTGGTAGTTTGAATTACGCTAATACTATGGCTAGTTGTATTCAAAGTCGTCAGTTATCGTATTCAATTATGGAGAGTATTGGGATGACTAGAAAACAGATAAGAAATTTATTGATCAAAGAAGGAATATTATATGGATTAGGTTCAATAGTTATTACTGCAACAGTTGGTACAATAATAACTTATATTGCTTTTCAAATGTTAAATTATATGGGTGCTCCATTTACAATTCCAGTTTTACCATTAATAATAGCGATTGTTATAATTATGATAATTTGTATTATTGTCCCATTATATTGGTATCATAAATTATCAGGTAATTTAAGTATTATTGAAAGATTACGAAATTAAAGTTAATAATAAAGAAAATGTGGAAAATGATAAAGCCGCATTTTCTTTTTATATACTGTAAAATAGATAAAAGAACTGAAATACCTTAAAAGTATACCAAGCAATAATTAATGAGTATTGGACATAGTTTTCTATAATAATTAAGATATTAAATTATAGTAGATGAAAAAGAGGTGTTTAATATGATTATTCAAATTGGAAATGTCGATTTAAAAGTTTCATTAGTTGATAACGAAGCAACAAGGTCTTTAATAGAACGATTAAAAAATGGACCAATTACAATAGCAATGAATGATTATGCTAAGATGGAAAAAGTAGGTGATTTAGGTTTTAGTTTACCGACAGATGATAAGCATACTACTACTAAAAGTGGTGATTTAATTTTATATTTAGGACATATGTTTGTAATTTATTACCGACCTAATACCTGGAATTTTACACGACTTGGAACGATTGAAAATATATCTGATAATCAATTACAAGACTTACTTGGAAAAGGTGATGTTGTTGTAACATTATTGCTTGAAAAATAAAATATATTATCATTATGCATCTAAGTTATAGCTCCATGATAAACTAATATTGTACTTTTGGGATTTCTTTTAATACAATAAAATTGTAAAAGGAGTTGATAATAATGGAAAATGAAGTATTAAAAGTATCAAAAAATTCTGGGAAGCTATGGAAAATTCTGATGAACAAGGAATGCGAGCAGTTACTGATGAAAACTGTAATTTTGTTCATATTGGAATTACTTGTAAATTAGATCGTGAAATTAAGTTTTATACTGATGGAACTTTCAAACCAACTGAATTAGTAATTAATAGTCAAAATGCTGATTTCTTTGGGGATACCGCTGTAGTAATTACTGATTGTAATTATGGATTATTATTAGATGGTAAACCAACTACCCATCATTTTGCAGTAACTGAAGTTTATAGTAAAAAAGGCGACGAATGGAAATTAGTAACATTTACATTCACTGCCTTAGTGTATTAAAAAGCTGTAAATACAGTTTTTTTTAATTTATTTTTTTCATATTTATTGCTTCGATAAAAAGAGTAATACCATCAACAATTAAATAGAAAGCAATGATATAGTTAATAGCAATTGTTGAAGTCAATGGCAAAATAAAGAATATAATTGCTAAGATAATATTTATTACCCCACTAAATGTATAAGCACCAGTATTAGTAATATTGAAATACTTTAATTTTTGTAAAAAAGCAATTTTTTCAGTTCCATAGAATAATAAGATTAAAGCAAACATAAACGTTAATGAAAATGCTGTAATAATTGAAGGTGTTTCAATTATTAAAATTCCAAATAAAATATTAATAATACCATGAACAATTGCAAAAGGATCTTTAAAAAAGCTAGTACTAATACAATAATTAACAATCGAATAAATACCAAAACCAATAAGAACAATTGCGACAATAAATTTGACGATACTAAAAGTCTGAATCGGAAAGAAAATACAAGCACAACCAGCAATGATCATAATAGTACTTAAAATTAAATACAAAGTTTTAATTTTTTTAATTCTTCGATTCCAATTCTCTTTAAACTCATTAATAAAATCAAATTCCCAATACATAATACCTTACCTCCTTGACTGTCTATGAGTAAAAAATCTAAAAATTTCACTTATAAGTAGACATATAAAAACAAATAGATACGGATAAATAGTCCATTTTATTGAATCATGTTTCTTCATAAGGCCCTCCTTACAATATTTATTGTAACCATTATGTTTCATGATAAAATAGTCAAATTATCGATATTGTCTAAAAATTAGGCTTATTTAATCAAAGTGTTTAGACAAAATTAATCAAATGCCTAAAAATTAGACATATGCAATATTATTGTCTATTTAAAAATAATTTTTAAGAAAATAAAATAAATATCAAAAGGAGGGAGTGATGTGAAACAGATTCAAATAGCTAAAACGGGATATTATTTAATAGCAGCTATTTTTTATAGTCTAGGAATTATTAATTTAATTCATCCTTTCAAAGCTTCATTAAGTGTTTGTAATTTAAGCAGTATAATATTGATATTTTATGGAATTGTTAAGATCATTGGATATTATTGTGATGATTTATATAGTTTAGCGTTTCAATATGATCTAGCTAGTGGATTATTATTAATTATAGTTGGCATTATTGTATTAATATGGCAATCAAGTATTTACAATTATTTATCTAAAGGAATGGGATTATTAATTCTGTTAGATAGTTTACTTAAAATTCATATGGCACAAGTTGCTAAAAAATTTGGTTTAGAAACCTGGTATGTAATTTTATTACTAGCTATTGCTGCCGGAATTATAGCAGTATTACTAATAATCGAACCATTTAAACAACAAATATTGCAACAATTAATCATAAGTTTAGCGTTGATTTTTGAAGGGATGATGAATCATTATGTAATAAAAAATACTGTCAAACTAAAACACAGTTATTAAATGGAGGTATTTATATGAGTGTAAAAACATCAATACAAAAATTAGGTTTGGAAAAAATATTTGATTATGTATATCGTGATCCTGATAAAAATTTAGTTAGAGTAATAGATTGGGCAGATAAGTTTAGTCCTAATGAATTTGAATCACAACGAAAAATAATCCGTGAAGCTATCACTAATCCTCAGCATCCGTATTATTCATTTATTCGTCGAATAATTAATGATGTAGATAGTAATGTTGTTAAAACGTTAGCTGTTAATTTTTTCATCAATGCAGCTATGGTTGGCTGGCCAATTCAAGAAGAAAATCGCAAAAAATATAATTGCAATATACCTTGGGCAATTTTATTAGACCCAACTAGTGCTTGTAATTTACATTGTACAGGTTGCTGGGCAGCTGAATATGGAAATAAACTTAATTTAACCTATGATGAAATTGATGATATTATTAACCAAGGTAAAGAATTAGGGGTTTATATGTATATTTATACTGGAGGAGAACCTTTAGTTAGAAAAAAAGATTTGATCCGTTTATGTAAAAAACATGATGACTGTGTCTTTTTATGTTTTACAAATGCAACTTTAATTGATGAAGAGTTTGCAGATGAAATGCTTGAAGTTGGTAATTTTGTTCCAGCGATTTCACTAGAAGGTTTTGAAACAGCAACAGATGATCGTCGAGGACAAGGTGTTTACCAACAGGTTATTAAAGTTATTAAGTTATTAAAAGAAAAGAAATTAGTTTACGGTATTTCTGCTTGTTATACTAGTGCCAATTTTGAATCAATAACATCTGAAGAATTTTATGATTCTTTAATTGACTTAGGAGTATATTTTATTTGGTATTTCCATTATATGCCAGTTGGAAATGATGCTTCAATTGATTTATTACCAACCCCAAGTCAACGTGATGCTACATATCAAAGAATTCGTCATTATCGTAGTACCAAACCATTATTTGCATTAGATTTCCAAAATGATGCTGAATATGTTGGTGGTTGTATTGCCGGGGGACGACGCTATTTGCATATAAATGCTAATGGTGATATTGACCCATGTGTATTCGTTCATTATTCAGATTCTAACATTCGTGAAAAATCATTATTAGATGCGTTAAAATCGCCAATGATGATGGCATATCATGATAATCAGCCATTTAATGAAAATATGCTTAGACCATGTCCAATGTTAGAAAATCCCGAAAAATTAAGAGCAATGGTTGCTAAGACTAATGCTCATTCTACTGATTTACAATCACCAGAATCAGTTGATCATCTATGTAGTAAATGTGATCAGTATGCTAAAAACTGGCAGGTTGTAGCCGATAAAATCTGGAATAAATAAGATAAGGCTAAACGTTTAATTTTTTAAACGTTCAGCCTTTTTGCTAAGATGGTAAAAACTAGACGATAATTTTATTATTATGTTAAAATGAAGATAAGATGTTAGAGTTATTCATTAAAGAATAGATTAGTAAAATAACTTTTTATTATTGGCTTCTAGAATCTGATAAATTCTAGTAAAAGATGTAATTAAATCATAATTAGCATCACTATCTAACCAGTCAAGAATGATTCCGACGATAACGCATTTATTAAAACGGATAAGCAGCTTTTTATCCTGATCTAAAATATTAATATCTTTAGTTAAGAGTTCTGTGTATTGTTCACTTATATATAAAGCAATCTTATTTAAGTGTTCGACAAATACTTCTCTTTGAATTGAATGATAAACATTTAAAATTGCTTTTTTTCTTTTATTACAATCCTCTACAATAGGAGTAAAGCAATCAATAAGATTATCAAAATGATTGGATTTATTAATAATATCATTAGCATTTCTTTTCAATATTCTATCTAATAAATCAGGAATATCATGAAAATGATAATAAAAAGTGTTACGATTGATTTCACAACGCTCGACAATATTTTTAACAGTGATTTTACTATAAGGCTTTTCTTCTAATAGTTGCCAAAACGCTTTAGCGATTACTAGTTCGGTTCGGTTCATCATTTCAAATCCTTTCATTAATATATCAATTCTAACATATCTAAAATTTTTTTGCTAGCTGAAAGGTGATGATTAAAATTAAGAAAAAAATAATAATTTTTTTAATAACTATTTTAGCAGTTATTTTCTTTATATATGTTGTGTTTCGTCAGGATTTTAATGATGTCCTAAATTACTTGAAAAATATATCTGTTTTTGATTTCTTGACAATAATAGTTGTTGGTACAATCTATCAATTATTAGAAGCCTTAGGTAATTTTGTTTTAATAAAATCACAATCACCATCTTTTAAATATCGTCAGTCGGTTGAGATGACACTACTTGGTACTTTTAGTAATATCACTACTTCATCAGCTGGTACAATTCCTTTGCAAAGTTATTATTTATATAAACGAGGGATAAAAGCAGGCAAAGGGATTGGATTAATTATATTAGATAGTATCTTTCATAAATTTTCAGTTTTTGTTTATGCTAGTGTTTTAATTGCTTTTAATTTTAATTGGCTTGTTAGTGCTAACAATAATATTATGCGTTATATTTTTGTAGGCTACTTTGTATATTTATTAATTATTATTGGATTGATATTAATTTGTAGCTGGCAAAAAATACAGGATTTATTATTATGGTTAATTAATAAATTGCCTGATAATGAAAAGTGGCAAAAGAAGAAATTAGATTGGCAAGATAATCTAAAGGCTCTTTATCAAGAATCTAAAATAGTTTTAAAAAATAAAAAGATATGTTTAAAAGTAATTATTACTAATTTTTTTAAATTATTCTGGACATATACAATTCCTTTATATTGTTTTTATGTAGTTAATATTCATGATTTATCATTTTCACAAATTCAGATTTTAGCATCGATTATGCTATTAATTACTGGTGTTTTACCTAATGTTGCCGGACTGGGTCCACCAGAAGTTTCCTTTTTATTAGTATTTACCCCATATTTAGGAATAGCTAAAGCAACTTCGGCTTTAATTGTTTATCGAATTACAACTTATTTTTATCCATTTTTAATGAGTGCGATTGTTTTTTTGAAACTAGAAAAAGAACTGTTATTACAAAAGAAGTAGATATAAGAAAAATTTTATATCTACTTTTTTAATCTTCTTTAATAATATTTGATTGAGGATGACGGCATTTTTCAATTGTTTTAGAAAGCTGGATTTTATTATCAAGATTTTGATCATAATTTAAAGCAAAGAATCCAGTATATAGTAAATCTAAAAGATACTGAATGGAATATTCACTAGAAAAATTACCAATTTTAGAATACTGTTTTTCTCTAGTAGTAATATGCAAGATAATATCAGCATATTCTTTAAGATGATTATCGCCTAAACTAGTAATAGCAATGATAGGAATCTTTTTTTCTTTTAATAATTTAGCGTGATTAATAACTGTGATTGATTCTCCAGAATAGGAAATTATAATGGCACAATCATCTTGATAAACAAGATTGATATTAAAGCCATATTCACCTGCTAATGTTTCAATTTCAACTCTTTTTTTAATTCTAGTCATTTGATATTTAAAACGTTTACCAAAAAGTAACGAACTTCCAAGACCAAAAATATGAATCGTAGCAGAAGCTTGCATTATTTCAATAGCTTTTTGTAATTGGTCAAAATCGATTAGTGATAAAGAATCATCAATTGTTTCTTTGTATAAATTATTAATTTTACCAGCAATTTCAGTTAAAGAATTATTTTTATTAAAAGGAAAATTGGCGTCTACATGATTAAAATGGGTATCAATATAATATAGTTCATTTAAATAATCATTTTTTAAATCATTAAATCCTTCATAACCTAATTTTTTAGCAAAACGAACGACAGTTGCCGATGATGTATAAGTCATTTTAGCAATATCTCTAGTTGACATTTCTTTGATTTGGTATCTTTTCTCTAAAATAAAATCCCCAATAATTTGCTGAGATAATGACATATGTTTTAAATTTTTAATTCGCTGTTCTAATAACATACAATACCTCCAATTTTAAACATTATAACATAGAAAGTGAAACGCTGCTTTATTATTTTGCTACTTAAAAAGTCTTTAAATAAAGCACTGTTGCGACTTTTTTAAATTGATTGTATTTATTGTAAATATCGTTAAAATACATCTTAAAAGAAGGGAGTATTTATGGATAAAAATTATAGTGCATTATTTGAACCAATGAAAATTGGAAAATTAGAAATTAAAAATCGATTAGTTGTTCCAGCGATGGATAGTCATTATACTGATGAAAATCATCAATTTACAAATCAAGCTTTAAATTACTATGGTGAAAGAGCATTAGGTGGTTTTGGGTTAATTACAACTGAATTTTTATGTGTAAGTGAAGAAGGATTAGCCGAAAAAACTCAAGCCGGTATTTATGATGATTGTTTTATACCAATGTTAACTAAATTAACACAAAGAGTACACGAAAATGGTAGTTATATTTTTGCTCAATTACAACATTCAGGACGCTTACAAGGAAAAGGAACTACTAAGTTACCAGTCGTTGGTGCTAGCAACATTCCTGATGTTTCTAAACCAAATACTATTCATGAATTAACAACTGAAGAAATTTCTGTTATCATTGATAAGTTTGTTGTAAGTGCATTGCGAGCTAAAAAAGCTGGTTTTGATGGAGTCGAAATTCATGGGGCTCATGGATATTTATTAGCTCAGTTTTTATCAAAAGGAGTTAATAAACGAGTTGATCGTTATGGAGGTAATATTACTAATCGAGCTCGAATTGTTTGTGAAATTATTGCAGAAATTAAAAAAGCCTGTGGAAATGATTACCCAGTTGTAGTTAGAACAAGTGGTGCAGAAGGATATTATGGTGGTAATGATATTGAAGATGCAGTAGCTCAGGCAATGTTATTTGAACAAGCTGGAGCTGATGCTATTCATATTTCTTATGGAACAGCTATTCAATCTTATTATGTGAAAAATGGCTTTAATATTGATAATGTAAAAAAAGTAAAAGATGCCATTAATATTCCTGTTATCGGTGTGGGTCGAATTAATGATGCTACTTTAGCTTTAAGTGCTATTAAAAGAAAAGCGATGGATTTTGTTGCTTTAGGTCGCCAATCTATTTGTGATCCGCATTTCCCTAATAAAGTTAAAAATGGTCAAATTAATGAAATTTTAACTTGTACTGGTTGTATGCAAAGATGCTTATATACAACATCATTTGAAGATGGTTTTGGTACTTCATGTATGATTAATCCTTTTAGTGGTAAAGAAAATGTTTGGAAAATTGAAAAGGCAAAACAAGCTAAAAAGATTGCCATTATTGGTGGAGGACCTGCTGGTTTACAAGCAGCCTGGATTTTAGGTAAAAAAGGTCATCAAGTTACTGTATATGAAAAAGAAGCAACTGCTGGTGGTCAATATCGTTTAGCATCTGTTCCAGTAATGAAGCAGGATTTAGCGAAAACAATTTCAACTTATTTAGCGTTCTGTCAAAAATATAATGTTACTGTAAAATATCAAACAACCGCTACAAAAGAATTATTAGCTACTGAAAATTTTAATGAAATTATTGTAGCAACAGGATCATTGCCAATTATTCCAAGAATTAGTGGTATTGATAATTCAAATGTTTATAAAGCTAATGATATTTTATCATTTAAACAAGTATTTAAAGATCAAAAAGTATTAGTTTTAGGTGCTGGATTAGTTGGTGTGGAAACTGCAGAATTAATTGGTGAATATGGTAATCAAGTAACTGTTGTTGATATGTTAGATAAAGCAGCACCATTAGCACCCAAAAGACCACGTCAAAATTTATTAGAACATGTAAAACAATTAGGAATTAATATTTTATTAAATAGTAAGGTTTTAAAAATTAATTCTGATGGAATTGTTTATCAACAAGATGGAAATGAAAAAACTTTAACTGGTTTTGATGCTATTGTTTTAGCATTTGGTTCTAAACCAAATGATGAATTATATCAAGATATCAAAGATTTAGGCAATGTATATGTCATAGGTGATGCTTTAAAAGCTGGAGATGCTAAAAAGGCTATTTATGAGGCTACTAAATTAGCTTTAAAATTATAAAGTTTTTATTGACAAGATAAAAATTTATCGCTAAAATTGATATACATGATCTAAGCGATAATCAAGTTATCAAGAAGATAACGTAATGCCATGAAGGTAGTTCTGTATATATTTGATTAGGATATTACAGGCATTTTTATGGCTTTTTTCATGTTTTACAAGGAGGAAAAGATGAAAAAGTTATCAGTTAAAGAAATAGTTTTAGCAGGATTTTTTCTTGCATTAGGTTTAGTGTTACCTTTTTTAACAATGCAAATTCCAAGTTTTGGTAGTATGTTATTACCAATGCATATTCCAGTAATTTTATGTGGTTTTATCTGTGGTGGTCCTTTAGGATTAATCGTAGGATTTATTGTACCGTTACTTAGAAGTGCACTATTTTCAATGCCGCCAATGTTTCCAACTGCAATTGCGATGGCCTTTGAATTAGCAGCATATGGATTTTTATCTGGTTTTTTATACAATAGGTTATCTAAAAAAACTAGCAATATTTATTTAAGCTTAATTATTGCTATGCTTGGTGGTAGAGTAGTTTGGGGAATTGTAAGTGTTATTTTATATGGTATGTCAGGACAAAGCTTTGCTTTTGCAATGTTTATTGCCGGAGCTTTTAGTCAAGCAATTCCAGGAATTATCTTACAATTAATTTTAATTCCAGCTATCATTATAGCTTTACAAAAGGCTCGTTTAATTAAGTAGTATGAATATTATAACTCTAGTTAAAGAACATTTAATACGCTATCCAGGCATGAAGCCTCGAGATATTATTAAACTAATCTACCAGAATGAATTTGGTGGCGGACATATGATTGATTCTTTTGATAATAGTCTAGAAAGATTACAAAATGAATGTGCAACATTGAATAGTCAAACCACTTTAACTAGTGAGGTTATTGGTGATAATTTAATTCGAGTTTATCTAGGTAAATTAGATTCTGTTCAAATATTAACTTTAAATCAAATATTTGTTGCTTCTTCAAAACAAAGTCATGGTAATTTAGCATCATTTATCAATAAATTAGAAACTATCAAAGCAGCAATGGTTCAAGGTGAAATTGATTACGATAATCAAGAGTTTGAAGCAGAATTGAAGGCATATGAAAAATTAAATTTTCCACCAATTTCTCATTCTGAGCAATATCGCAAAGAATATAAACCACATTATCGACTTGTAGATAAACGATATTTTCAATATTTTGATATTATTAATAAAATTAATCAATTACTTATTACCAACAAACCACTAACAATTGCCATTGATGGTAAATGTGGTGCTGGGAAGTCTTTTTTAGCCAATTTGCTTTGTGAAATTTATGATGCTAATCTTTTTAAAATGGATGATTTTTTCTTAAGACCATTTCAACGTACTGAGGAAAGATTATCTATGCCAGGGGGCAATGTTGATTATGAACGTTTTAAAGAAACTGTAATTGATCCGCTTTTAAAAAAGAAATCAATCAAATATCAAAGATTTAATTGTTCCAAGATGGCTTTAGATGATGATATTCAAGTAATTTCTTATCATAATTTAAATATTATTGAGGGAACATATAGCTTACATCCATATTTTGGAAAGTATTATGATTATGCAATTGGTTTGGATATTAGTGATAAGTTACAAGAAAAAAGAATTTTAGATCGTAATGGTGCTATGATGTTAGAAAAATTTAAAAATATCTGGATACCATTAGAAAATAAATATTTTGAAGCATACCAAATATTTAAACAAGTTAATTATTTATATCACGTTGAATAAACGTGATTTTTTTATAACTTAATATTTAATTAATATAATTTTGATGTTTTTTACTGTTTATATTTATACAATAAATATATCATTGTTTAATTATATTGGCTTGTTAATTGTTATTAGGAGAAAATTATGATCAAGAATTTAAAAGTCGGATTAGGGTTAATTATTTTAGGGGAAGTCTTGGGTTATTTTAATAGTTATTTTTTAAGTGATTTTTTAGACTTTACTACCGGTCTTTTATTGGGGTTATCGGTGGGAATGAAATTAGTAGGGATTATCTTATCATTAGTGGGGATTATTCAGGTTAATAATGATAATAAATGAAATTGACTAGGTTTTTATGTGGAGTATTTTAAGATACTCCATTTTTTTATTTATTATGTAATAATCACTATTTTTTTAAATAATAAATGGAATTACTTTTACAATATTTATTTAAAAAAATAGTGAATAATGATAAACTAATATAAGAAAGGGTGGTAAAGTATGCCTAAAAATATTTATGTGCTTTCCGATATTCATGGACATTATAATGTTTTTATCAAAATGTTAGAAAAAATAAAATTTTCTGATGATGATGTATTATATATTTTAGGAGATTGCTGCGATCGGGGACCAGATAGCTTAAAAATATACTTATATATTCAAAAATTTAAAAATATTCATCTGATTCGTGGTAACCATGAAATCATGATGCGTGATGCTTTTATTGCTGATGATCCAACTTCATCACAAGGACGAATGTGGGCTCAAAATGGTGGAAATAAAACAGCCCATAGTTATCATGAATATTTACAAAAGAAAGCCCTTAATGAATTTGATTATAAAATAGTTAAAGCAGCTTTTTATAAAATGATGATTGATTATGTCAATAAATGCCCATCGTTTATTGAAATAAATTGTAATGGTCAAGATTATGTTTTGATTCACGCAGGTATTAATCCAGAAAAAGGGTTATATGAACAAACTGAAGAAGAATGTGCCTGGATGCGTGAGTATTTCTTTATGTCAAAGGGATTGGATAATAAGATTATAATATTTGGACATACACCTACATGTTATATTCATCAAAAGAAAGATTGTTTTGATATTTGGCATGATCCAGTTTTTAAAGATAAAATTGGGATTGATGGTGGTTTAGGACCATTCGATAAAGGTCAATTAAATTGCATTTGTTTAAATACAATGGAAGTTTTTGTAGTTAAAAAAAGTGAAGTTTTAGAAGCTGCAAAAAACATTTAAAAATGTAAAAAGAATTTATTAAGTAGTGGGAGGTTATTATATGAATATATTATTGAGTAGAATATTAACATATTTAAATGGCGCTTTTGTAGTTGATGACTATTATCGTTTTTGTAAATTTGTTGTTTATAATTATTTAGGTTTTGAAGATTTTGACATTGATGATGTTGTCTTAAAAAGTGGTGTCACTAAAGAAAAAATAGTTGCTTTTTGTAATTTATTAGGATATGAAAGCTTTGATAAGTTTAAAAATGATCTTTTAAGAACTCATATGGTTCGTTTGGATCAAATCAGAGCTAGAATGTTAGGTATCAATAGTGAACAATTAATTAATGATATGGAAAAATCTTGTTCAAATGAAGAAATGAATGCTTATATTTCAACTATTTGTGAAGCAATTTTTAAAGCTAAACGAGTTATATTAATTGGTGCTTTATATCCTTTATCTATTGCCGTTGAGTTACAAACTGATTTGATTACATTTGGTAAGCCGGTAATTCAATATCATAGTTTTGATAAAGATGTGGTTTTAGATGAAAATGATGTGACAATTTTTATCTCTGCTACAGGTAGATCAATGAACTATTTTGTTGATATAAAAAAGGAATTACGAGTAGATTTAAGTACTTCAATCTTGATTACGCAAAATAAAACATATGAATTAGATGAATATAAGATTTCTGATTATGTAATTCATGTCCCTGGTAAGTTTGATGGAATAAACTTTAATTATCAAATTATGACAATTTGTGATTTATTACGGGTTCATTATTACCAACAATACTATTTATAATAAAAAGTAAACCGAGCTAACTGGCTCGGTTTTAATCTGTCTTTTTAAGATTAGAATAATTGATTAGTTCAATATCTTTATCTTTAATAAACTGTTTTATTTTTTTATCACACAAAAGATCTAATTCTTTCATTCTTGGTATATTATAACTGCTCATTTGATATAAACGCCAATCAAGTAAAGCTGGATGACACATTATTTCACCATATTCATCAATATCATTTATAGCACTAGTTAAATATTCATAATTTACATTATCTTTGTAGAATTGATCATTACATCTAACATATTGATAATTATTAATAATTTGGTCACGTTGTCTAATTGGTAAATCATATTCTTTAGCTAATTTAATTACTACATCATGATGTTGTGGTAATAAGTGAACATGATGATGTGAATCGATATGAGTTGGTTTTTTACCAGCTAATTTAATAAATCTCTCTATTTGAGCTTTCCATTCTCGATATAATTCATCAAAATTAGCATTTGGTTCTTCATTAGGATAAGCAGACGGTCTTAAAAAGTTACCATTTTTATCAACATAGCTTTTAGCACCGTCAATTAATGGACGTCCTACAGTTAAAACTAGATGAATTCCTACTCCTAAATTAGGATATCTACTTGCAAGTTCTAAGCCCATTTTTGCATATGGCATATTAACCATACAAGTTGTTGAAGTTAGGATCCCATCTTGATGAGCTTTAATTATCCCTAATACTGCCCCTTCACTGATACCAAAATCATCAGCGTTTATAATTATTTTTTTAGTCATTTTATAGTCCTCCAATATCTATAATCAAATTATATCGTGAATAAAAAAATAGTATTTATTTTTTCAAAATCTGCAAACTACTCTATAATCGTGCTATAATAAACACGATAAAAAATGGAGGTATAGTCATGAAAGAATTAATTGTAGCATCGACTAATCAAGGCAAATTAAAAGAAATTAGGGCAATGCTTAAAGATATTAATATTGAAGTATTATCAATGAAAGATGTTTTAAATGAAGAAATCGATATTGAAGAAACAGGAACAACTTTTAAAGAAAATGCTTTAATAAAAGCTAGCACAATTGCTAAAATTGTTAATAAACCAGTATTAGCTGATGATAGTGGTTTAGAAGTTGACGCTCTTGATAAACAGCCTGGTGTTTATTCAGCTCGTTTTTTAGGTCATGATACAAGTTATGATATTAAAAATCAATATATTATAGATGCGCTAAAAGATAAAGATCGAACAGCTCGCTTTGTTTGTGCGATGGCTTTAGTAATCCCTGGTCAAGAACCAATCATTATCGAAGAAACAATGGAAGGGTTAATCAATGATAAAATCGAAGGGGAAAATGGTTTTGGTTACGATCCGATTTTTTATTTCCCACCATGTAAAATGACTTCAGCTATGATGTCAATGGAAGAAAAAAATAAACATTCACATCGTGCAAAAGCGTTGAAAAAATTATATGCAATTTTAAAGGAGATGGATTAAATGAATCATATAGTTTTAGTTCATCCGGCAATTCCTCAAAATACTGGAAATATTATGCGTACTTGTGTAGCGACTAATACTAGTTTACATATTATTAAACCAATGAGTTTTGATTTAGATGATAAAAAAATGAAACGAGCTGGATTAGATTATGTTAAGGATTTAGATCTTCATGTATATGAAAGTTATGAAGATTTTAAACAAAAAAATCCTGGTGAATATTATTTCTTTACACGTTATTCACATCAATGTTTTACAGATCAGGATTTTAGCGATACTAGTAAAGAGCATTACTTATTCTTCGGTCATGAGCATGATGGAATTCCAAAAGAAATATTAACAGAAAATCTAGATCGTTGTTTAAGAATTCCAATGAGTGATAAAGTTAGAAGTTTAAACTTATCTAATTGTGCAGCGATTTGTATTTATGAAGCTTTAAGACAACAAAATTATCCACAGCTTTCTAAAGTAGAAGTTCAAAAAGGTGAAGAGTTCTTATATGAGTTATAAAAAAAATGATATTTTTCTAGCGATTATGCTTATGATTTTTATCATTAGTTTTGCGGTTGTTTTTACAGTGTTTTTTAAACCATTATATTATTTTGATATTAATTATTTAAGTATTGATCAAATTAGTGGTTTAGATGCAGAGACTATTAAAGAAAATTATCGGATATTAATTAATTATCAATCAATTTTTTACCAAGGAACATTGAATTTACCAGATTTTGTAATGTCTGATAGTGGTCGAATTCATTTTGAAGAAGTAAAACGTATTTTTGAAGCAATTCAAGTAATGATGGTTATCAGTGGGTTAATTTCAATTCCAATGACAATTAAAAAGATTAAAGAAAAAGAATATCGTTTTTTACGATTAACTGGTTTAATTACAATTATTGTGCCAACTGTGTTAGGCTTTTTAGCTGCTTTGGACTTTGAAAGAGCATTTGTACTTTTTCACCAGATAGTTTTTAGAAATGATTATTGGATCTTTGATTACCGAACTGATCCGGTTATTACTATTTTACCAGAAACGTTTTTTATGCACTGTTTTATGTTAATTGTAGTTATTGTATGTCTTTTAGCGATAATATGTTTAGGGTATTATCGTTATCAACAAAAAAAGATTGTTGCTGATATTGATTTATAATGGTCCTTTTTACAAGGACCATTTTTTAATAAAATCAGATTTGTTTTAAAATACTTTACTATAATGATATAAATATTAGTTAGATTTTATGAGTAATTATCATTATAAAAATGAGATAAATTTGAGATAATATATAGTATTTTATATGTTATAATATAACTGTCTTTAAAATGACTTTGGCATATTAAACAATAAAAATTATTTAAATATTATAGTAATGGAGTGTTAATATGAAATATGCCAATAAGATGTTTTTTTATAATCAAACTTATTTATCTTTAG
>NZ_NFKR01000003.1 GCF_002160495.1 Erysipelatoclostridium sp. An173
GGAAATACCGGTTCATGATTAATATTAGCTGGGATGATTTCCTGGATTTCCTCAATCGTAAAATCACTCAATTCATCAACGACATATTTTAAAATATGTGCTAATATCTTGGTATCACTAAGAAGAACTTTACAAGTTTCATCAAGCTTTACACTTTTAGAATCATTATTGATAATTGATTGATTAATAACTGTAGCTGTGTAATTATCCATAGACAGCACCACCAGTTACTAAAGATAAATAAGTTTGATTATTAAAAAACATCTTATTGGCATATTTCATATTAACACTCCATTACTATAATATTTAAATAATTTTTATTGTTTAATATGCCAAAGTTATTTTAAAGACAGTTATATTATAGCATATAAAATACTATATATTATCTCAAATTTATCTCATTTTTATAAGCAATAAATATAAAAAAGTAACAAACTAGATTTACTAATTTGTTACTTATAATTTTTATTGCAATCCTTTTACATCTTTACTAGAAATCTTTTCACCATTTTCAACTTTATCAATTACATTTTTGATATCTTCTAATTTATCTTTATCAGGAGCAGTAACATATGTTCTTTGTCCTTTTTGAGAATATGTTTTGTACGTATATTCAGGATCTCCTGTTACTTGAACATTGAACATATCCCATTCTGCCATATCATCTAGTTGCATATTTATTAATGCTTTGATATCATCACTAGCCATATCTGTTTCAAATGTTCCTTCAACAGCTGACAGAATATTATTGTAATTAGTAATAATTTTAGGTGATATTGCCTTATCGATAATAGCTTTTAATAATTTCTGTTGATTTTTACCACGATCAAAATCGCCATTTGGTAAAGCATAACGTTCTCTAACAAAGCATAATGCTTTATCGCCATCCATTTGATTTTTACCTTTTACAATTTTGTAATTACCATGCAATGTTGTAAATGCATAATCTGAATTTACTGTTACACCACCTAATGCATCAATAATATTAGTTACACCAGAGAAATTAGTTTTAGCATAGTAATTAACTTTTAAATCCAAGAAATCTTCTAACGTTTGAATCGTTTCATTTATTCCATACATCGCCGAATGGTTAATCTTATCCATTTTACCATTCATGTGTAAATTAACTTTAGTATCTCGTGGAATACTTACCATTAATATTTGTTTTTCAACCGGATTAACACAAACAAGTAAATTAACATCAGCTCTTGAAATAGTATTTACTGATCCATAAGTATCAATTCCAGTAATATAAACGATAAAAGAATTTTCAGTAACATCTGTTTTAGTTGTTACAGTATTTATTTTTTCTTCTACTTCCATTTGGTAAACTACTCTAGTTTCATCGCTGAAAGATTCATGATTAGTTTCTAATATTCCTAAGTATGATTGATCAGCAATGATGCAATCAACTTCATTTTCATATAAAGCGTCTGCTAATACAGCGTAATCATCATAATTTTTTTTCTTTGGTTCGCTACCAATTTGATCTTGAATTTGAGCTAGTGCATCAGTAATATTAGAAACACTAGTTTTATTTTCAACACCAATAGTTTTTCCCTTTAAATCTTCAACTTTTTCAATATCACTGTTTTTCATTACATATACAGCGATAACTCTTGTCTGAGTAAATGCATTTGTAATGTTATTAATAAAGTCATTTCCTCTTGCAGCAAAAACACTGACTGTAATCATAAATATTGAAAGTAAGACACTTGTAAATTTACTAATAAAAATTCTAAAGCGTTTGCCTGTACGTCTTTTTTTACGAGCACCTGAAGTTATCCAAATAACTTCACCTAAAAACAAGACTAATAAAATTACCACCAGGATTAAATAATATCTTAATGGTAACATCTTTAAACTATATATATATGCTAAGAATACAATAGAAGCTATTAATTGAAAAGTTAAGATAACTCCTTTAGATAAAAGCTTAGATAATATTCCTTTCTTCTTTTTTCGTTTCATATCTTCACCTCATTGCACCTTATATAATAACATAATGTAATGTCATAATATAGCTATATTTGTAAAAAAAATTAGAGCTTAATCAAAAGCTCTAACCTTCATAATCTGTTATATCTTTTATATCATCTTTGCTAATACGTTCTCCGGCTTCGATTTTATCAATAACATCTTTAATTAAGTTAACTTGTTTTCTATACGGTTTCATAACATATACATTAGATCCTGACATTGAGTAAGTTTCGTCTGTCATGTAACCTTCTCCAGTTACTTGAATATCAAATACTTCCCATTCAGCCATATCATCTAGCTGCATATTAAGTAATGATCTAATTTCTTCACTTGACATATCAGTTTCAAATGTTCCTTCAATAGCACTTAAAATATTATCAAAATTAGTAATAATTTTTGCTGACATTGCTTTATCAAGCATTGCTTCTAATAATTTTTGTTGATTTTTACCGCGGTCAAAATCGCCATTTGGTAATGAATAACGTTCTCTAACGAAACATAATGCCTTATCGCCATCCATTTCGTTTTCACCTTTTACAATTTCATAGTTACCGTGTAGTGTCGTAAAAGCATAGTCCGAATTAACTGTTACACCACCTAATGCATCAACGATATTAGTAATTCCACTGAAATTAGTACGTGCAAAATAGTTAATTTGAATATCTAAGAAATCTTCAATTGTACTAATTGTTTCTGCCGTACCATAAATACCAGTATGCGTTAATTTATCCATCTCACCGTTTTTATTTAATTTAATTTCACAGTCACGAGGGATACTAGTCATTAAAATTTGTTTTTCAACAGGATTAACAGTTACTAATAAGTTAACATCACTACGAGAAACAGTATTTACTGAACCATATGTATCAATTCCTGTAACATAAACAGTAAATGTATTTTCAGTTACATTTGTTTGTTTTGTATTAACTGTTAATTTAGATTCATATTCATATGATTTAATTACTTTAGTTTCATCTTTAAAACTTGGATGATTGATTTCTAACATTGCATCGTATTCTTGTCCAACAATAATAGCATCAACTTCACCATTATATAAAGCATCTGCTAGAGCACTATATTCTTCATATCTATTCATATGTTTTTGTTCACCGATTTCTTCTTCCATATCGGCAATTGCTCTTGTCACTGTTGTTGTATCATATTGATATGATACACCAAAATTTGCTCCATCAAGATCTTTTAATTTTGTTGCTTCATGATCTTTCATTGTAATTACAGAAACAAGATAATTTTGCGTAGTTGCTTCACTTACTTGATTAAAAAAATCGTTTCCTCTAACTACAAATGTAGAAGCTACCATTAATAGGATACTTACCAATAAACTCACTAATTTAGTAATTATTGATCTTTTACTACGTAGACCCTTGTCTATTTTCTTCTGTCCACTTTTCATAATAAAGAAGAAAATAATAATTAGTAAAACTAATCCTATACATCCAGGAATAAAGTATTTAGTTGGCACCACTTTTAACTGGTACACAAAATATACAAAAATTGCTGTTGCGATCAATTGAACCGCTAAAATTAAGTATTTCGAAGTTATAAAACTTATAAACTTATTTTTTTTCTTCATAGAAGCCTCCTATTTTAGTACTTTTTACCGTTAAATAATATCATATTCTTTTTTATAATACAAATTTATGGCGAAATTATGAAAAAATTTAATAAATTTGTAAGAATTTATTTATATAAATTAATATTTATATAAAATATACTGATTATATCTATATAATTTATTATTATGATATACTAATATAAAGACTATTTACAAAAGGAGCTAATTCAAAATGAAAAAACTTTTAATAATTATTATCATTGCTTTATTTTCATTAACTGGTTGTAATTTTTTTGAAGCACCTGTCCAAAAAGAAAAAACAGATTCCAAAGAAAATATTGATATTGATATTGATAATGATCAATTTAATGATGATACTAGCTATTTATATTACTACAATAATTTATCTACTAAAGAAAAGGATATTTATACTAGTATTTATAACTGTCTAATTAACTATCAATCTAAAATTGAATTACCTTCAGCGGATTATGAACAAATAGTAAGTATTAACGAATATGTACTATACGATCACCCAGAAATATTTTATTTCAACTATTTTGAATTACAAAATCAAGTTGATGTCTGTTATTACAAACCAATTTATACCTATAATCAAGATGAAGTAACAGAACTAACAAAACAACTAGAAAATATTCGTAATCAATTTATTAGTTCATTGGATTCTAATAGTAGCGACTACGATAAATTAAAAGCTATTTATAATTATGTTATCGAAAAAAATACTTATGTTGATGGGGCTAAAGATAATCAATACATTACAAGTGCTTTAATATATGGTAATACTGTTTGTAGTGGTTATGTCAAAGCCATTCAATATTTATGTGAAGCTATTGATATTAATTCTGCTTATATTGTTGGTAAAGCTTTGAATGATAGTGATAATTCTAGTCATGCCTGGAATTTAATTGAACTTGATGGTGATTACTATTATCTTGATGCTACCTGGGGTGATTATGTTGATGAACAAAATGCTTTTACAATGTACTCATATTTTATGTTTGATTCTGATACAATGTTAAAACTTTATCAACCTACAAGTGATTATAAAAATACAATTAATGGTAAGTACTGCTATTTTGATTATGAAAATTACTATAATGAAAGTTATGATTTAAATCAATTAAAAATAATGGTACGCAATTATCGTAATAATGGTATTAATTGGATGGAATTTAAATTTAGTGATAGTTGTTATCAACAAGCAAAAACTAATTTAATTGATAACGAAGAAATGTTTGATTTATATAATCAATATGCCTCTGGCTCTTATTCGATTCAATATTTTTACTTAGATTCTTTAAATATTTTAATTTTTAAAATGCCTTAATGCTTCTCGACAACGGTCGTTATTTTAATTAAATTTTCGAGATTTTTTCACGAATTTTAACGAAAACTTTATTGTATTAAGGAACTATATTAGCTAGTTTTCTAAATCAAGAATTATCTGTTTCTAAACCCTTTTCTCTTTTAAACTGTATAAATATAATAAATTTTGTCACTAAAACGAAAGGGGAATACAAAGATGACAGACGTAAAAAAGTATACAGTGTACATTTTAGAAGAAAACAAAGATTTATTGAAAAATATTAAGGATAGCTTATTGGCCACTAATAATTTTACCGTTATTGGTAATAGTGATAGTGCTGTTAGCTGTTTAAATTATTTATCTAATAATACTTGCGATTTACTGATTATTGATTTAATGTTAAGTAATATTGATGGTATCGGTGTTTTAAACAAACTAAAAGAAATTAACAATCGTGCATATAATAAAGTAGTATGCATCACAAGTTTTACAAATCCTTTGATCTGTGAAACGTTAGAAAAATTAAATGTTAGTTATTGCTTTAAGCAACCTTTTGATATTAATTATTTCATCTCTACTTTAAATTCAGTAATGAAAGTATCTTTAGAAGATATAAAAATGATGTCTCAAGATGAATCTGAAAAATATCAAAAAATTAAACTTGAAAATGAAATTACTGATATATTACATGAAGTAGGAATCCCTGCTCATATTAAAGGTTATATGTACTTAAGAACCGCTATTTTATCTACTTATTATAATATTGAACTATTAGGACAAGTTACAAAGGTATTATACCCAGATATTGCTCGCCAATACAGTACTACTGCTTCACGAGTTGAAAGAGCAATTCGGCATGCTATCGAAGTTGCATGGAATCGTGGTAATACTGATGCTATTGATGATATTTTTGGCTATACTGTTAGTGCTGCTAAATCTAAACCTACTAATTCTGAATTTATTGCTATGATTGCTGACAAATTGCGCTTAGAACACCAAACCAAAGCCGCAAGTCGTCATAGTTATTTATAAAATCTATAGTTATCTTTTTAGAAAGAATCAATGAGATGAAAGATCTCCATTGATTCTTTATTTTTATTGTCTAATTTCTAATAATAACTTATCTACAATCGTTGAGATAAACTCTGAATTACACGGACGATGATTGATTCTATAACCAAATACATCATCTAATTCATCTTGATCTCCATTTTCCCAGGTATTCTTAATTATATGCCGAATTGATTGTTCAACACGTGAAGCTGTTGTTCCATGTGCTCTAGCAATTCTGGGATATAACTCTCTAGTAATCTCACTTAAAAGATTAATATTTTCAATCACCATTGTAGTCCCGGTAACTAAATAATAAAAGCCTCTTAAATGACGTGGCATTCCCATTTTAATTAATATATCATGAACTCTTTTTTCATTATTTATTTTAGAACTATATTCGATCTTGTTAATTGTTGTTGCATTTACAATATTTTTTATAATTTCCATAAAATAATTATAATTTAACGGTTTTTTGAAATAATAATCAATTTTCAATTTTTCTAATTGATCAAATATCATTCCACTACTAAAATTACTTATACAAATAATATTTCGAAACGCATTATAATTGATTTCCTTAACTCTTTTAACAATTCCAAGTCCATCTATTTCCATTAATATCAAATCAACAATTAATAAGTCACAACTATTACTTGACAAATAATTTATACAATCACTGCCACTATCAAAATCTGCTTTTAAAACATATTTTTCCCGTTCTTTAATCTTACCTATCAAATTTTTTCTTAATTCTTGATCTTCTGTCAATATTACTATAGTTATTTCACTGTCCATTTTAATTTTTCAATGTTATCCACATTTCTCCTCACTCTTTACTTTATCCCTGTTTTTTATCTCTTACTAAATTTCTAAAAATTTACATATTAGCAAAATTTTCTTCAATATCCCCATTATTTATTTTCCCCCTTTCTGGCTAACAAAAAAAGTATAACAAATTTTTGTGGTTTAGAATATAAAACTTATGTGTATAAAAAAAATTCACAATAATTTTATAAAAAAAGGACTCAAAATTTCTCTTGAATCCATAAACTTTATTTTATTATTTAAATAATGCACTACCAATTCTAACTAATGTTGCTCCACATTCCATGGCTTCATGATAATCATTTGACATTCCCATTGAAATCTCACTCATTGGAAATTCTGGATACTTGTTTTTCAAGTCATCAAATAATTCTTTAGTTTGTTTAAAATAAAGACGTGTTTCTTCATGATTAATATTTGGTGCCATCATCATTAATCCTTTTACTTCTAAATGCGGACATTTTTTTAAATAATCAAATACTTCTTCAATTTCTTCAACTTCAAAACCATGTTTACTTTCTTCTTTAGCAACATTGACCTGCACTAAAATTGGCATCTTTAATTCATGTTTACGAGCCTGCTTTTCAACTTCATCAATTAATGAATAACTTGCAATTGAATGAATTAAAGTAACTTTATCAATAATATATTTTACTTTATTTGTTTGCAAAGTACCTATAAAATGAAATTCTCCATTACCATGGTAATGTTCATATTTTTCTAAAAAAGCCTGAACACGATTTTCACCAAAATACTTCACACCTAAAGCTTCTAGTTTTTCAATTTCATGATAATCAACATATTTTGTAGCTGCTACTAATTTAGCGCCTTTAACTTGCGCTAATATTTCTTTTACTGCTTCTTCATTTACTATCATTTATATCCCTCCATAGACAATATTTCCATCAATAATAGTTGCAAGAACTTTAATATCCTTTATTTTATTTACGTCTACTGATAGTATATCATTTTCTAGAATAACTAGATCACAAAATTTTCCAATTTCTATTGATCCTTTGATATTTTCTTCAAATGAAGCATATGCTCCATCAATAGTAAATGAATCAATTGCTTCCTCTCTAGTTAAAGACTGCTCTTTTAAATATGGTCCAGTCCCATCAATTGATGTTCTTGTTATTGCTAGTTGAATACCTTTTAAGATATCAGGTTTTTCAACCGGACAATCAGAACCATTAGAAATAGTAGTAATTTCTTTCAATGTTTTAAAATTATAAGAAGTTTTAGCAATCTCTGGCTTTACACGTTCATTAACAATATGATTATCATAATCCAAAAAAATACTTTGAATATATGCATGTAGATGCAATTGTTTTATTTTTAACAATTGATCTTGGCGAGTAATTTGACAATGAACAATACCATGACGATGATCTTGACGTGGATGGTTAGCTAAAGCATATTCATAAGCTTCAATTATCCAATCAAGAATTCCATCACCAATTGCATGAATAGCTATTTGCATTTGATTTTTATTTGCAAAATCAAACATTTCTTTAAATTCTTCTTTAGTATATACAGGAATTCCTTGAGTAGTAGGATCATCATAATATGGTTCACTTAAATATGCAGTCCGTCCACCAAGTGAACCATCACCAAGCATTTTTAATGGTCCAATCTTAAACATATTAGTTCCAACTCCAGTATGATATCCAGAATCAACGAATTCTTTTAATGTTACTATATTGGTAAATTGAGCTTGTTCATATACTCGCACTGTTAATTTATTTTCAGCATCTAACTGTTTTAATGCTTCTAGTGCATCATGATAATTATCTGTTGCACTTAAAAAATCATCACTTTGTACAGAAGTTATCCCATAAGAATTTAAACTTTTTTGAGCGATCATAATTGACTCTTTAATATCATCTACAGTTGGTTTGCCTATTGCATTATAGATTAAATTTAATGCATTTTCTTTAAAAATACCAGTTTCTAAATCATAACTGCCCCCTTCAACTTCTTGGTCATGGATATTTGCTAATTCAATTGCTTTACTATTAGCTACTAAAATATGTCCACAAGCTCTTGTAATTACAATTGGGTCTTCTTTACTAATTGAATCTAAATCTTTACGAGTTGGAAATCTTGAAACATCTTTAAAATAATCATGATTCCAGCCCCTCCCGACTAGCCATTTTCCTGGTAATAAATTACGTTGTAATTCTCCAAGAAGATCAGCTAATGAATCAGTATGATTTTCTAATAAAAGATTTCTTAAACTTTGTCCATAATTAACTAAATGCATATGTGAATCATTAAAACCAGGATAAACATATTTTTTCTTTAAATCAATACTATCACCATTATATTTTAATGCTTCATCATCATTACCAATAAAAATAATTTTGCCATGTTTTTCAACAAATGCTGTTGCCTTTTTATGACCATATAAATTTCCATTATAATAAATTTTCATTATAATTACCTCAACTATCTATCTTTTTATCAATATTTATACATGTAATAGAAACCGCATCACAACCATTGATCCATTTGATTCTTCTAATATATAATTGTAACTTAGCCCCTATAGCATCATTATATATTAATTTATTATAAGTTTCCTGGTTTTTGTTCATTTCTTTTAAAGGACAATTTTCGCATTGTTGTTCTTTAGACAAAAATGTTCGATAACAATAATCACCTATTTTAATATTTTTATACATTTTTCTTATTCGATTATTTACATATATCAATCGAAATGTATTTGGATTAATTATATAAATACTGTTTTCTTGAAAATCTAATATGTTTTGCATTATTTGACTATACAAATTTTTTTCCTGTTCCTGATATTTTTTTACAATAAATGTATTAATAATCGCAATAGCAGTTATTAGATTTTCTTTTTCTTCATTAGTAAATTGGTATAATTCATGATATTCTAAACTTATTATCCCAATAATATCATTTTCACTTTTAATTAAACATTGAATAACAGATTTAATCTCAGTGTCTTTATATAATTTTTTTAATACGTTATTATCATTTAAATTTTCTACATTATCAATCCATAAAATACCATTTTGATTAAACAACTCTCCATATTCATTCAATTTATTCGATGATAATAATTCTATTAAATTGTTTCTAATTTTTTCTTCATACTTTAACGTGCTAATAATCTTATATTTTCCATCAATTAAATCTTTTGTAATTATTAAACTTTGTTTCAAATTATAGTGCATCTCTAATAATTCTAAAATAGCATTAATTGTTTTTTGGAGATTTTGTGAGCTATATAGGATTCTAAAAATATAATCCTCTAAATTTTTTATTATTGCATTTCCAGGTTGTTTAACCATTCTTTTTTTATTGTTTACACTTTTAATATGATTAGTTATTGAACCTGTATACAAATATATATCGTTTTTATTTTCGTTTTTCACTTTATATAACGCTTGATCACTATGAAAATATAGTTCTTTAAAATTATGACCATGATTTGGATATAAAGCAATTCCAATAGAAACCGATATATTAATTTTCACATCACTAGCACCATACACTTTATTTAAGCTTTGGCAAATACTTTTTGCTTTTTCAATTACAATTGGAATATTAGGAATATTTTTCATTAATATTAGATATTCATCACCACCTAACCGCGCAATTAAATCATCAATCCTAAATAATGATTTTAATTTTCTTGATATTTCACAAAGTAAGGCATCACCATATAAATGTCCAAAATTATCATTTATAGCTTTAAAATTATCAATATCTAATATCATAATTGCATGTTTACTATCAGGAGCTTTTTCTATAAGCTGGTTTATTTTAAATTCTATTGCTTTTCGATTATACAATCCAGTTAGTGGATCTAACTCGATCTTTTTTTGCATCACTAAATCTTTTACTTTATTTTCATTAATATCCTTAATATATTCACATGCATACAACTGATCATTAATACAAATCAGAAAAATAGATACTTTTACAAAATGATATTTCTTAGTCTTTTGATTATAAAACCGATATTCGAACTTTAAATAATGTTCGCCATTTTGATACTCTTTCAACAAATTAACTGTACTTAATTCCTTGATGATTCTTTCATAGTCATTTTCATTAACATTATTAGCTAATGAATATACAAAATCACTATAGTCTTTGCCATTTGTTACTGTGATAAAATTATCAATTCCAACATGCTGTTTTAAAATTCTATTATTGTATAAATCAACTTCAATATAGTATAACGAATCTTTGCCTAAAACTTCTCGATATTCTCGTTCTATTTGATATTTTGTTTTCAATTCAACATATTTATTAATATTTTCTACTGCAGCTATAGCTTTAACCGGTTGATTTTGTTGATCAAAAATGGTTGTACAATTTAATCTTACCCACTGAAACTCTCCATCATAATTACGCATTTTTAATTCAATTTGATTATGTGGTTTTCCTTCAGCCATTTCTTGGCACATTTTTTCTACTCTTTTACTATCTTCGCTGCTTATAATATCCATTGTTACTAAACTTTCAGGAATATTATAATATATTCTATTATGATCTAAGATTCGTAAAACGGCATCATCAGGGCAAAATAATGCTTTTATGCTTCTTTCTTTAATATCATATTCCCATAAATATGTATTAGCTTGCTTAAAAGCAATTTGATAAATCTCTTTATCGATAGCCAATTTATTTTTATCTTTTGATAATTCATCAATATTATTAGCAACTAAAAAATATCCTTCTAATTTACCATGATAATTAGATATTTTTAATACTGTAATTTTAATTGTTTTGTCATTATAATTCTCAAATATTTCTAATTTATTTTCATTTAAAAAGTTCCATTTTTTTATTTTAGCGCATATTTCTTTAATAAAATAATTATTTAAATATTTATCAAATGCTTTATTCTTATATAATAGATTATAATTTTCATCAATCACTACAATTACATTATCAATGACATCTAAAAGCGATTTATATTCGTTATTAAATTTTCCCATTAATTCATAAATACTATTTACTTGCAACATACTTCCCTCCATATCCACTATTTTGATCTAATTAAAACATTATTGCATAGAAAGAATATATGAACGATTTTGATGCTTTATGATAAAGGATTTTAATTAATATCCACCTTATATAATTATTATGTATTTTATTTGTGATAAAGTTGTTATATTTTATCTATTTTGATTATAATCATAAACTATTAAATTATTCAAGAACTTTATTAATATTTTGTAAAATCTATTTAAAGTCATAAAAAAAGTATGCTAACTAATGTTAACATACTCTTCAGTCATCAATATTTTAATGTATTCTAGTACCATTAGGTAAGTTTTCAACACTGATAACTTCTAACATATCATCATTATCACCAGCTAAGATCATTCCTTGAGATTCTACCCCTCTTAATTTTGCTGGTTTTAAATTTGCAACAACAATTACTTTTTTACCTACAAATTCTTCTGGTTTATATTTATCAGCAATACCACTTACTATTTGTTTTGTTTCTGTTCCAATATTAATTTTAGAAACTAATAATTTATCAGCCTTAGGATGCTTTTTGCATTCTTCAACTGTTCCAACTACTAATTCAATTTTACTAAAATCATCGATTGTAATTAATTCTTTAGCTTCCTCTTTTTTTACTTCTGGCTTTACTTCTTGTAAAGCTTCTACTTTCTTTTGAATTTCTTTTGGATCTAATCTTGCAAATAACATTTCTGGTTTTTCAACAACTTTTGTACCAGGTTGATATAAACCAAATTGATTTAATTCTAATAAATCGCGTTTATCTGTATTAATTTGATCTAAAATTTTATTAGCTGTTGATGGAATAAATGGTATTAAAGCTACTGCTGCAAAACGTATACTTTCAATTAAATTATAAATAACTGTTGCTAAACGATCTTTTTTACTTTCATCTTTAGCAAGAATCCATGGTGTTGTTTCATCAATATATTTATTAGTTCTTCTAAGTAAAGTAAAGATAGCATCTAAAGCATCAGCAGATTTAAATTCATCCATTTTAGCAATTACTTTCTTTGGCATTTGTAATGCAGCTTCTTTTAATTCATCATCAACTGCTTCACTAACATTTGGATTATTAATAACACCATCAAAATATTTATTTGCCATTGCAATAGTTCTATTTACTAAATTTCCTAAAACATTAGCTAAATCAGAATTAATTCTTTCTACTAATAAATCCCATGTAATACTTCCATCATTATCATATGGAATTTCATTTAATACATAATATCTTACTGCATCCACACCAAAAATATCTACTAAATCATCAGCATAAATTACATTTCCTTTAGATTTAGACATTTTACTTTCACCTTGTAATAGCCAAGGATGTCCAAATACTTGTTTTGGTAATGGGATATCTAAAGCCATTAGCATAATTGGCCAATAAATAGTATGGAATCTTACTATATCTTTTCCAATTAAATGTAAATCAGCTGGCCAATATTTTTTATATAATTCGCCATGATTACCATCTACATCGTATCCTAATCCAGTAATATAATTAGTTAAAGCATCAATCCACACATATACAACATGTTTAGGATCAAAATCAACAGGAATAGACCATTTAAATGATGTTCGAGAAACACATAAGTCTTGTAAACCTGGTTTTAAGAAATTGTTGATCATTTCATTTTTACGAGATGCTGGTTGAATAAATTCTGGATGCTCTTCAATATGTTTCATTAAACGATCTTGATATTTAGATAATTTAAAGAAATATGCTTCTTCTTTTGCATCATGTACTTCACCACCACAATCTGGACATTTACCATCTACTAATTGAGTTTCTGTGAAGAAAGATTCACATGCAGTACAATATTTACCTTCATAATGTCCTAAATAAATGTCACCTTGATCATATAATTTTTTGAATATTTTTTGAACTTGTTTAATATGATATTCATCTGTCGTTCTCATGAAACGATCATATGTTGTATCCATTAAATCCCAAATTCTTTTTACTTCTGCTGCTTTTTCATCAACAAATTGTTTTGGTGGAATTCCAGCTTCATTAGCTTTTAATTCTATTTTTTGTCCATGTTCATCAGTACCTGTTTGAAAATAGACATTATATCCTTCTTGTCGTTTAAATCTTGCAATTGCATCAGCTAAAATAATTTCATATGTATTCCCTATATGAGGTTTACCTGAAGTATATGTAATCGCTGTTGTTAAATAATAATCTTTATTATCTTTCATATCCACTTCTCCTTTTCTAAAAATAAAAAACGCCCTTATTAAAAGGACGAAATAATCGCGGTACCACCTTTTTTACACAAAAATGTGTCACTCAATACTTTTAACGCAAGTTAAACGGTTATCTTTAATTATTCGAGATAACAGCTCTGGGCCCATCACTTAAAGCTTAACTCTTAGTTTCCACCAGCCACTAAGTCTCTATTAGCGCTACTTTAACATTTTCCCTTCTTCGCTTTTCCACTCTTAACTTTAACAAACTCTAAGCCTAAAGTCAAATTAATTTTCATCTAATATTGTAGTTCCATAAGAATTATCTATCACACATAACCATTTACCATCTATCAAACGATAAACATAGGTTGCCCTTCTTTCCATACTATATTCACTTTCTTGAGCATTATTTGCATCTAGTAAGGTTTGTGATATAACTAAAACTGTATCACCTGCTTCTAAAAATTCCATTTTCCCTTGAGTTGGAACAATACTATTATCAAAATATTTGGCTATTTTAATAAAAGCTTCTTTAATTTCTTTTTTTCCACGAGCAATTTTGCCAGGCCTAACTACTAAAATTGCATCATCACTATAAAAATCCATCAAATGATCAAAATCTTCGTTTTTAATTGCTAAATCTGCTTGTTTAATTAATTCTTTAATTACTTCCATTTATACCACCCCTCAATATTATAACATATTATCAAATATAATGTTTCACGTGAAACATTATATTTGATAATCATCACTTCATTTCATATATTATAAAGCATGAGTATTTGAATTTAGAGTCTATGCAAAAATTACAAGATAATTCTAATTTTTAATAAATTTTATATTTATACTTGTACTTATTTACTATATTGCTTTTGCATATCTAACACCTAATTTATATATACCTAAATTCATCAAGATTATATTATTATAATGATCTAATAACATTTAGTTACCAAATCTAATCCAATATTAGTATCAAAAATATTATTTATTTTAAAATAATATTTTTATTCTTTAAAACTTAATTAATCTATATTATATTTTTCCTATTTTGTAACTACTGGATTATCAAAGTTTACTTTTATAATATTTTTATCAGAAATATTTTCTTTTATCTATATATTTTAAAATCATATATTTATTAAACAATATCTATATGCTATTTTTTATTATATTCATAACATCCGTATTTTATAATTATGATTTTCTTGCTACTATTATATTTAAAATTATTTTTCATGTTAACTACTTTATTATAATAATGTTATTATATTTAAAATTATCAGTTATATATAATATTTATTATCACTCGTTAAGTCCTCATTTGTTTTATATTTGTAGTTACAGCTTTTTTTATTAATCATGGAGATTTTATTATTGTTTAATTTCTCAATATTTAAAAATAAAATGTTTCACGTGAAACATTTTATTTCTATCATTTATTACCTATTACCATCCCATGGCCGATTTATTTCTAAATAGATCTTTTGCATTTCTAAATCAGTCTGCGCCATTTTATCCGCACATTCTTTTAATCTAATTTTAATATCATTATTTGTTTTTGATTCATTTTTGTAACAAAGTTCGTGTTCCAATGATGCCCAACAATCCATTGCAATTGTTCTAATTTGAATTTCTACTGGAACATTGATTTTGCCATCTTTTTGATAAACAGGTACACTAACAATTAAATGAAAACTGCGATACCCATTATTTTTTGGATACTGAATATAATTACTATGTTTAATTTGTGTAATATCATCTTGATTAACTAGTAATTGAGCTATATATTGAATATCATTTAAATAATTACAAATAACCCTAATACCAGCAATATCATATAATTTTTTAATAGCAGCAACTGTTTGATCAAGTTTCTTTCTTTTTAATTTGCCTTTAATACTTTCTATAGATTTAATTCGATATTGAATACCATGAATTGGACTATGTCCATACTTAAAATTTAATTCTTGATCTATTAATTCCAATTTGGTCTTAATAATCTTAATAGCAGCTTCATATTGTTGCATTAACTCATTAAACTTTTCATTTTCATAACTTATTATTTCCCAATCCATTATATATCACCCATATAATACTTTATTAAAATATTTTAAAAACAATATATATTAATTATGTTTTTTTGTGTTTTATCAATATTTCTATTATCTCAACTTATCTAATATATATTGTTAAACATATAAATAAATTTAAATCTTCTGTCTCTTTGTCTCCTTTTAATATGTATTTCTATATAATAATATTTTCTATTAATTAAATTTAATAGCATTATAAATTTTAATATACTTATTATAAATAATTATTTATTAATAGCTACCTATAATATTTACAATCTTACTATATTTGATAAAGTATATATCATATGCCTGATTATTCTCCTATATTTTAGTTTTGCAATTTTCCAAGTAGTAATATCGTTTATAAGAGAATATTTTACATTATCATTGTACTAAAGCTTATTTAAAATTTACAGAATATCTGTAAGTTTAATTATAAAAAAATACTCCGCTAATATTAGCGAAGTACTGTTTTTAATTCTTTATACTCACCTAATGTAGATAATGTTACAAATTGATATCCCTTATTAGCTAACTCAGCTAATGCCATTTCCAATCCATCAACTGTAAAGTTATGAATATCATGGATAAGTACTACTGCACCATCATAAGCATTGTTAACAATAGCATCTTTTATTTTATTGGCATCTTTTAACTTCCAATCTAATGTATCCACTGTCCATAAAGCAATTTGCATTCCATTATTTTTGACAACAGTTTTTACATTATCATTATAAGCTCCAAATGGTGGTCTAATTAAACTTGGTTCATCTCCAGTAATACTGAAAATTGCATTTTGTGTATCAACAATTTGTTTATTAACAGCATTTGTATCTAATTTTCTTAAATCAGGATGATCCCAAGAATGACTTGCAATTTCAAAACCATGTTCATATACTGTTTTAACAATATCTGGATATGCTTGAACATTTTTACCTAATTGGAAAAATGTTGCACGACCATTATATTTTTCAAACATCTCAACAACACGAAGTGTATTTGTTTTATGCGGTCCGTCATCTAGAGTAAAAGCAATCATTTTTTTATTTGGATCGATTTTAGGTAATGGTGTCGGTGTTTTAACATCTAACGGGGCATTTGAAGGAATATTTTTATTTGCTAATCTAATTAAATCTTTATTTTCTTCATATTTAATTTCAACTTTTTCCTTCAATTTATCATTAGTATATATAACAACCTTATCCTTTTTTATTTCTAAATTATCATTGTCTTGATTTATATTATCAATACCATTGATATTTGCTAGTGATATTTTGTAATTCTTTCTTAATACATCATTAACTGTTAAAACTTTCTCGTTTTTAGTATCGTAACAAAATAGCTTATTTGACTGTTCTACTAATTTATCATCTTCATTATAGCGATTCATAGAGAGTTTTAAATTGACATACTGTTTATAAACTTGATCTATTGAATAATCCATATAAAGGATATCTTTACTATCCTTATTAGCTTTTTGATCTTTTATATAATCATTCCAACAATCATTGATGATTTTATTCAACTCTTTTATATTGGTTTTTGGATAATACATTGATATAAAGAATTGTTCATTTTCTTTTTGATAATGCTGGACTTCACCAATTTTTTTATTATTTTCATCATATTGGTAATATTTTTCATAAGGTCCTTCTCTATTGGTAATCCAAAAAACAAATGCTATAATTATTGCAATTATCAGAAATAAAATTGCTAATGATTTTTTCTTAAATCTTAATTTTTTATTTTTTCTATATCTATATTCCATACTTACATCCTTCCCATGAAACTATCATACTTTATTTATTATTTTAAATCAAACGACAAAATATAGAAATACAGAAATTCTTAAATGTTTCACGTGAAACATTTAAGAATTTAATTACTAAAAAATGACGATATTAATCATTTTGACTATGATATAATGCGTATAATTCATTTTTATTAACTTTTCTTAATTTAGATACTTCTTTTATAGCATCTTTAACACTCATTCCTTTATTTACATAATTATCTACCTCTGTAATAAGTATTTCTGGAGATAAATTAACTTCATCATTATCATTATTACCAGAAACAACAATTACCATTTCCCCTTTTAGCTCTGCAGTGATAGAAATGATCTCACTAATTTTCCCTCTTATAATTTCTTCATGTTTTTTTGTAATCTCACGACAAAGTGCAATATGACGATCACCCAAGATATCTTGCATTAACTTCAATGTTTTACTAATTCGATGTGGTGATTCATAAAATACGATTGTTTCTCGATAGTTTTTTAATTTTTCTAATTCTTTTCTTTTTTTCTTATCCTGATGATCTAAAAAACCATAGAATAAAAACGGCTGAGGTGCAATACCAGAAACTACTAGGGCATCTAAACAAGCATTAGCCCCACTAACAGGAATTACATTAATATTATTTTCAATAGCAGCTTTAACAAGTTCGTATCCTGGATCAGAAATTGCTGGATAACCAGCATCACTAACTAAAGCAATATCATTACCTTCTAATAATAAATTAATTAATTTAGGAATTGATTGACTTAAATTATGCTCATGATGAGATATTAGCTTAGTTTTAATATCATAATGATTTAATAATTTAATTGTATTTCTAGTATCTTCAGCACCAATATAATCAACTTCTTTTAAAACATTAATTGCACGAAATGTAATTTCTTCTAAATTTCCTATTGGAGTGGCAACTAAATATAAAGATGGCGCTTGATTTTCAAAACTTTTTTGTCTATTCATATATTTTTTCTCCAAACATTTTTCTTACTTCATTACTATAAGAACCATCTTCATTATGAGCATATAATGGTGGTTCAATTTTTAGTCCTTTTTTACCTTTATACATTCCTTCAACTAACAAAACATGACTGTCTCGATTGACCTTTGGATAGACAAATCTTATTCTTTTTGGTTCAATATCATATTTTTGCATAACATTTAATATTTCAATCATCCGATCAGGACGATGAACCATAGCAAAACGTCCTTTATTATCTAATAAAAAGGCAGCTGCTTTAATTATACCCTCTAAATCTATTTTTATTTCATGGCGAGCTATTGTCAAATATTCATTTTCGTTTAAATTACTTTCTTCATCTACTCTAAAAAATGGTGGATTACAAACAACTAAACCAACTTTAGGAAAGTTTTTGACAAAATTCGCAATATCGTCATGAACTATTTCTATTTGATCTTCTAGATTATTTAAAGCAACGTTTTTATTAGCTAGTTCAACTGCTTCTTGTTGAATTTCTACTCCAGTAATTTTTCGATTAGTTCTCTTTGATAAAAGTAAAGGTATTGCCGCATTATTGGTTCCAAAATCAACTATATGTTTTACATCTTTATTAATGGTACAAAAATTAGCTAATAAAACAGTATCCAAAGAAAAGTTAAACATGTCTTTCCTTTGGACAATCTTCATGTTCTTATGAGCTAATAAATAGTTAACTACTTCTTGATCAGACATAACTAATTAGGCTTTTGATTAAATTCAATTTCATCTAGATTAACAAAAATTACTGCACCATTATTATCGATTTTAATTAAATCATTAATTATATTCAAACCTAATACTTTTACTTCTTTACCTTCATATTTAACGCGACTACCTATTTTTGGAAAACGTTGTTTCTCTAATGAATAAACATCGTCTTCATATTTTAAACAACACATTAATCGACCACAGGCTCCAGATATTTTATCAATATTTATTGCCAACATCTGATTTTTTGCCATGTTAATTGATACACCATTAAATTCTCCTAATAAGGATGTACAACAAAGTGGTAATCCGCATGTTCCTATTCCTCCAATTATTTTTGCTTTATCACGGGGACCTATCTGTCTTAATTCAATTCGACAACGAAAAACTGTTGCTAACTCTTTTAATAACTCACGAAAATCCACTCTAACATCTGAAGTATACATAAAAATTACTTTTGCTTTATCCAGAGTAAATTCGCAATTGGTTAATTGCATATCGACATCATAACGAGCTACAATATCTCGACAAGTTACCAATGCTTCTTTAGCGTCTTCAAGATTTTTTAGATATGCCTCTACATCTTTTTTTGTTGCTCGACGAGTTATTTTTTTTAATTCTGTATCTAAGTTAAATTCTTCTATTGATTTTAATGATTGTGATATTTCACCTAATTCTACACCACGAGCAGTTTCAACAACTACATAATCGCCTTTTTCTAAATCAATATCAGTAGAAAAGTAATAAACTTTTCCAGCACTTTTGAATTTAACACTTGCTAATTTAAGTTGTTCCATATAATCTCCTTTCTATAAACGATACATCATACTATCTATTAACATTAATAGATTAGCATTGCTTTCTATTGTATAAATAGTTTCTAAAATAATTTCAATTTGTTTTATTAATTTGTTTTCATCTATTTGCAAACTATTAAAGAAATCGTAATGGGCACTGAATACTAAATTTTGATTATGTTTCACGTGAAACATATCTTTCATTGCTAAAACAAGCATATTTAAAAATAATTTAATATCATCACGTTCTTTATAGTTCTTCAATAAATTAGTTTGAACATTAATAATCAAATTCATTCTTTTCGTATACAAATCCTCAATAAAATTAATTACTTCAGTTTGCATATATTCAAATCTTTCATCATATAAATTTTTAGCTTCTTCTTCACTAGCTGATAAATATGTTAAAATTTTAGCAGCCTCTTCAGGAATATTACTTTTAATTAAAGCTTTATATATTACCTCTTTACTATCAGGCTTAATATCAATAACTTGACAACGTGACAATATAGTTGGTAATACCCTACTAATATTATTAGTAGTAAAAATAGCATAAATACCTGATGTCGGTTCTTCTAACATCTTTAATAATGTATTCATAGCTTCTTTAGTAGCTGATTCAATATTTTCAATAATATAAATTTTTGCTTTACCTTCTAAAGAAGATTTTTTGAAAGTATCTTGGATATATTCAATATCACCTTTTTTTATTGAAGTCTCTTTTCCATCATATCTAATAATATCTCCATACTTATTTTCTAGAACTTTACGACAATCATTACATTTTTCACAAGCTAAAGTTTCGTCACAAATTAATGACATTGCTAAGTAATTTAATGGTACTTTCGTATTATTACCAACTAGTAAAAAAGCATGAGGAATTTTATTTTGAATAAATTCATTTTTTATTAAATTATAGAATTTTGGTTGATTTTCCTGTAAATATTCTTTCATAACTTTTCCTTTATTACAGTTAAAACTTGATCAACGACTTCATCTATTGACTTATTAGCATCAATTTTAGTGATTCGATCAGCAAACTTATTACAAATTTCCATATAACCTTCATAAACCTTTTTATGAAAATCATTTGACTCTAAATCTAAACGATCAGTACTACGATTTCCTTTATTAATTCTTGCTAACCCAATTTCATATGGTAAATCAAAAAAGATAGTAGCATCTGGCTGAATATCACCAATTGCAAATTGATTCATTTGATAAACTTCATCAATTCCAATTCCTCTAGCCACTCCTTGATATGCTAGAGAACTGTCAACGAAACGATCACAAATTACAATATATCCTTGATTTAATGCTGGCTGTACTTTTTCAATTAAATGTTGGCGTCTAGCTGCTGCATATAATAAAGCTTCCGTACGAGCTTCCATTTTAACATTTTTTTTATCTAAAATAATATTTCTTATTTGTTCAGAAATATCAATTCCACCTGGTTCTCTTGTTAATAAAACTTTGTGTCCTTCATCTTTTAGTTTTTCAACAATAATTTTAGACACTGTTGTCTTACCACTACCATCAGGTCCTTCTAATGTAATAAACTTACCTTTCATTTTTATTTCCTTCCAATTTTTTATAGACTTTCGTTGTATATTATAACATATAGCAATTAAAACGTCATTTTAAATAAATCATTAAAAATATTGATTTAGCCAATATAAATACCCTATTTTCCTCTATTATTTATGGAAATAAATTAATAAAAAAAATTAGCACTCTATACTTGACAGTGCTAAAAAATAGACTATAATAATAGTTGTAAAAAGAAAAGATGATTTATTCATGAAGTAATTTCAAAGAATAAATTTAAAAGGAGATGATTTATATGAAATTACTACCTGGATTTGCAACTTTTGATGATGTTTTTGATAACATGTTTGATGATCATTTCTTTAGAGGAACTAGAACTACTAATTTAATGAAAACTGATGTTAAAGAAGTCGGTGACAACTATCAATTAGAAATGGAAGTTCCTGGCTTTGCTAAGGAAGATATTTCTATTGAATTACATGATGGATATTTGAATATCAGTGCTAAAAAATCTAATGATAACGATCAAAAAGACAATGATGGTAATATCATTCGTCGCGAACGTTATTCAGGATCTTGTTCACGTAGCTTCTATGTTGGTGATGATATTAAACAAGAAGATATTAAAGCAAGTTATAACAATGGTGAGTTGATTATTAAATTGCCTAAAGAAGCACCAAAACAAGTAGAAACAAAAAGTAATTTTATTCCAATTGAATAATTTTAGTTAACATTTTCACTATAGTTGATGCTAAAAATAAGAATATTATTATGAAGATGATTTATTCATGAAGTAATTTCGAAAAATAAATTTAAAAGGAGATGATTTATATGAAATTACTACCTGGATTTGCAACTTTTGATGATGTTTTTGATAACATGTTTGATGAACCTTTCTTTAGAGGAACTAGAACTACTAATTTAATGAAAACTGATGTTAAAGAAGTCGGTGATAACTATCAATTAGAAATGGAAGTTCCTGGCTTTGCTAAGGAAGATATTTCTATTGAATTGCATGCTGGATATTTAAATATCAGTGCCAAAAAATCTAGTGATAACGATCAAAAAGACAATGATGGTAATATCATTCGTCGCGAACGTTATTCAGGATCTTGTTCACGTAGCTTCTATGTTGGTGATAATATCAAACAAGAAGATATTAAAGCAAGTTACAACAATGGTGAATTGATTATTACATTACCTAAAAATGCTCCAAAAGAAATTGATACGAGCAGTAAATATATTCCTATTGATTAAAATCCGGTTTAAAAACCGGATTTTTTTTATATTAGTGAGATAATATAAATAATGATAATTCCAGATAATGGTAATAATGATAAAATAAAAATATTTAAAAAGTTATAACTAAAATAGTTGTTAGTAAAAATATTTATCAAAAATAAAATTATATAAGCTCTAATGATTACATAAATAATTTGTTTCATAAAAAAACACCTCATTAAATTGTATGAGATGTTTATATTTTTTTTCTACCTTCTAATGATTTTAATAATGTTAACTCATCAGCATAATCAATATTACTTCCTATTGGAAGACCATTAGCAATTCTACTAGTATTAATATTTTTCTTGGCTAATAACTTGGCTAAATAAAGAGCTGTTGTCTCTCCATCTCTAGTAGGATTAGTAGCAATAATTACTTCTTTAACATTATCATCTAAGCGATCAAATAATGAAGCAATATTTAAGTCTTCGATTGTTTTACCTTCCATAATCGATACAGAACCATGTAAAACATGATATAAGCCTCGATATTCTTTTACTTTTTCCATTGCAAAGACATCTTTAGGATCTTCAACTATACAAATAGTAGACTGATCACGATCAGGATCTAAACAAATATCGCAATATTCATTTTCACATATATGACCACATTTTTTACAATAATGAATTTTATCTTGAATTGTTGCTAAAGCCTCAGCAAATTCATCAACATATTTTTTATCCATAGATAAAATATGATAAACTAATCTTTCAGCACTTTTACCGCCAATTCCAGGCAAACGTTTAAAACAATCTACTAAATCCTGAAATGCTTGTGGATAATTCATAAGTACCTCCTATTCTTCAAATTCAACTAAATCACCAAACAGTTCAACTGCTAAAGCCTGCGCATCATTTAATTCAGGCTGATTATCTTCTACATCACCAATATGATGGAGAACAATTGGCTGTGGTTTTGGTAAAGTTCCAGAGCGCATCATTTTAATATATGTATTTCTAAGTTCTGTCCAATTACTACTTTTTACAGCAATAAAATCATAACTTTCACCCAAAACTTCTGTTAAAAACTTCTTCAACTGATGATAGTTTCTAGTTTCGTTTACTTCATTAACATTTGGCTGATGTTCAAAAGCAATAATAATACCACCTTCACAAGCAGCAACCGGAGTTCCATCGCAAAGCATTGAAGCAAATTTTGCTGTATTTAAATTAAAACGATAACGAGCAATTACTGACCATTTTTCTTTAATTTCATTTAAAACAGTTCGTTTTGCTTGAACTAAAATATTTAATATGTCATCAAATGATACTTCAACATTAACTATTTCTTTCTTTTCTGTTTTTACAGGTTTATTTTCTACTTCTATCGATTCAATTGGATTATTAACTTCTTCACTATATGTTAAATCTTCAGGATAATAATCAGGCTCATTAATAGGTTCATTATAATATTCGTCTTCTTGGATATCAATAATTGGTTGCTGTTGTACATTATTTTGATTATCAATACCTGCTTCTTGTTGATTATTATTTTGAACATCAGCAGATATATTTTCTTGAATATCATTTTCAACTACTGATGTTGCTTTTGAAGTATGGTCAACTTGTAAAACAGGTGTATTTTCTACATTAATTTTATTTTCATCTTTGACTTTATTACAAATTTTAAGCATTGCTAGTTCAAAATATGTATTAGCATTAACTGATTGACTATAATGTGAACTAGCATCAATTAAAATATCAATGATTTCAAATGCTTCTTCTACTAGAATATATGGTGCTAAATTATCAACATCTTGTTTAGTTAAGACAAATAAAATAGAAATATCCTGAGTATTTTTATAAATAATAATATCTTTTAAAACGTCAATTAAATCAAACGTTAATCTTTTAATATCTATACTACCGCTTAGCATGTTTTCAAGCGACTCTAAAACACCCTTGATATCTTTAGATAATAATTGCTTAATAAACTTAATTTTATTATCCATTGATAATAAGCCATATACTTCATTTACGTTAGCGACCGTAAGTTCATTATTAAAAGCTAAACACTGCTCTAAGATACTTAAAGCATCACGCATTCCCCCATCAGCTAGTTTTGCAACTAATTCTAAAGCTTTAAGATCATATTTTTTTTGTTCAGATTTTAAAACAAATTCTAATCGCTCAACGATATCATGATCATCAACTTTTTTAAAATCAAAACGCTGACATCTAGAAATAATAGTTGGCAAAATTTTATGAGGTTCTGTTGTCGCTAAAATAAAAACAATATGTGCAGGTGGTTCTTCTAATGTTTTTAATAAAGCATTGAAAGCTCCTGGTGACATCATATGAACTTCATCAATAATATAAACTTTATATTTACCGTTTATAGGTGCATATTTTACTTTATCAATTAAATCACGTACTTCATCAACACCATTATTACTAGCAGCATCTATTTCAATAACATCAGGATGCTCCCCTGCAGTTATAGCCTTGCAATTAGGACAATTGTCACATGGTGGATTTTCCCCGGTACAATTTAAAGCTTTTGCTAATAATTTAGCGATAGTTGTTTTTCCGGTTCCACGAGGACCAGCAAACAAATAAGCATGACCAATACGATTTTCTTTAATAGCATTTTTTAATGTTGTAACTATATGTTCTTGTCCCGCAACTTCTTCAAATGTTTGAGGTCGATATGACCGATATAAAGCTTTATATGACATCACTAATTCACTCCTCACTTTTACCTATTATACTATATAATCGATAAAAAAAGGATAAAATTATTAACTTTTATCCTTCTTTCGTTTATTTTTAAAATAATCTTTAATTACTTTAGAACACTGTTCTTCTAAAATGCCAGGTATAATTTCTGGATGATGGTTGACAGGCTTTTCACTTTGATAAATACTCGTTAAAGCTAACCACCTTGATTCATAGGCTCCAAAAACAACTTTCTTTATCCGACTATTTATTATTGCTCCAGAACACATTACGCAAGGTTCTAAAGTTACATATAACGTACACTTATCAAGATACCATGAATCTAACTTTTTACAAGCTTCTTCAATTGCTAAAATTTCTGCATGAGCTGTAGCTAATTTGGTAGTTTGTCGTAAATTATGACTACTACTAATAATTTGATTATCTTTAACAATAATAGCTCCCACAGGCACTTCATCTTTTTCAAGACATTTTAAAGCTTCCAAATATGCAATCTTCATAAATTCAATATCTTGATCCATAATTTTTCTCCTTTATACAAAAAACCACTACACATAGACGGTTATTCTTAATGCTGCTACCTTCCGGTCCTGACATGGTTCGAAGCCGCCTATTGTAATGGCAAATATGATTATATCTTATCTATTAAATAATTTCAATCATTTTTATTATTTATTTATTAAATGTATATTATCATTAACTATAAAAATAAGTTTTACATAGCTTCATTTAATAATAATTGTTTTTCATCATTATCATTAAAAGCGATTTTCTTCAATCCTGGTTCAAACCATTTAGTAAAAAGACCAATTAATTTTCCTGTTAATAAAGCTGAAATCAATGTTCCTTCTCTAATTGCTGTTACTCCGCCTAAGAAAATTAAAGAAATGATAACACCAATTAAAACAAATAAGCAATCACAAATAATTTTAATTTTAGAAAAAGGCATATTTAAACGTTCACTAAGTGCTAAATTTAATCCTTCTGGAGCATTAGGAACAATATTCATAATAATATATATCGTTGCTCCAAAAGCACATATTATTATTCCTAAAATCATTAAAATAAATTGACTTGTATATGTTTGCGGATTTAAACCACTTAACATTTGACCAGTAAAATCAACAAAAAAGCCAAATGCAAAACTAAATGGTGCTTGTAATAAATTCTTTTTCTTAAAATTTTTTTTTAAAACCAAAATTTGAATTAATACAAAAATTACATATGTAACAATTGTAATTGTTCCTAAACTAATATTAACTGCCTCACTTAATGGTAAAGTAAATGCAGAAACTGGTGAAATTCCTAAACCAGAAATTATTGATAAATTAATTCCAATTGTAATAATAAATAAGCCTATAAAATATAATCCAACACGATTTACTAATTTCATTTTTAACCTCCTAATCTAATAAAAAAAGTAGGTACCTATTTGACACCTACATCATATCGTTAATATTTAATTATGTCTAATACTTATTTTTTATTACTAATTATACATTAAAAGCATTGATGATTATTATTTAATCATATTTTTCCGATCAAATTCTTCCATTTCTTCTTTAGTAACAATCGCATCCTGACATCGTCCACAATCACTACAACCATTACATATCAGTCTTGAACCACATTCTTTACACTTTTGACGATAATGCATTATATACTCATCTTTAGTAAGATTGAATTTAATTGGTTTACCGTAATTTTGAAGTTTTGATTTATAAGCTAATTGACTTTGTTTAGCTTTTGAAGGAATACAATATCCCTTGTTATTTTTTATAAAATAGGTTCCTGTTTCAATAAAACAAAATTTTATATTCCTTTTTTTAGCCTGTTTATATAAATCTAAAACCCACTCATAATGGCATGGCCGACTACCTTCATAATTTTCGCCACCAACAATGATTTGTTCAATTCTATCAAAAGATAAATATTTAGAAATATCTATCGGTCCAAGTAATGGCGCACACATAATTCCTAAATGTTTAGCTGGCAAATCTAATAAAATAGGTATACGTTGATTAGCCCTTTTTTGGTTTTCACAAGTAACATTCAAAATAACATTTTCATAACCATCCTGCCAATCACTTGGAAGACACTCTTTAATTCTTTCAGCTCTTTTAGTTAGAATAAAAAACTTAACATCACTTCTTTGTTTTATAATCTGCCATACTTCATCACGCCACTTATCAGCTTCTTCAAGAAAAAAATCAGAAGCCATGCAAATTCTAATTAATTCACCGCTTTTTATCTTATACTCACCTTTACGATTTTTACTTAATGGATAATAAAAATTTTTAGTTTTATAAATATTTGAACCATCTTTGTCATATTTTTTATCCATATAAAACATATAACAATTTAAGCATCCTTCACTTATCTTTTTACATCCATGCCAAGGATTCCAAATATCATGCAAATAGCATCACTTCCTTTTATTAAATAACTTTTTCATGATACAAAGCTTTTAAAATGCCATCATTTTCAATTGTATCAGTAACATAAGTTGCTTTTTCCTTTAAAACATCAACAGCATTTCCCATCGCAATACAATGACCAGCCTCCTTAAACATAGCTTGATCATTATAACCATCACCAAAAGCATATGCTTGATCTTTAGAAATTTCAAAATATTTCAATAAATAAGCAATAGCACTTCCTTTATCAAAACAAATTGTTGAACAATCACAAGAACCAGTACCACCATGATCATTTATTATCAAATCATCTTTAAATTCTGCTATTAATTGATCACGTTGTTTAATATTTTGATAAAATAAATCAAATGTATAAAAATCCTGATCAAGTTTTTGGTGGCTAATCTTATCATTACCATATTCTTTTTTAGATTCTTCAATTTGCTTTTGATTAAGATTAAAAGCATACGCTTTTTCATCAGACATAAATAATGCCCCACAATTTAATTTACTAATCTTATTTTGATAATAATTCAAATCACTTTCACTAAGTACTTCACCGTGTAATTTTTTATCTTGATAAATTATATATCTTCCATTACATGTTACATAACTACTTACTAAATCTTTAAACATATTTTTAGCATAAAATGGTGCTCGTCCTGTACAAATAAAGACTAGATATCCCTTTTCTTTAAGTTTTTTTAGGGCTTCAATATTACCTTTAGGAATCACACCTTTAATAGCTAAAGTACCATCAATATCAAAAAAGAATATCTTTTTCATTTTTACCTCCATTTCAAATCATATATTTTTACACTAACTTCTTAAATATTATTTAAACAAATTATAATTAAAAATAAAAGATACTAAATTAAAATAATAGTGCTCTTTAAGCGCTATTATCATAAATATAAATTCATTAATTGAGCATCATAATATTCATCATCGATTTTAAAATAATTTTCATATATTCCAATCGTTTCAAAACCAAATTTTTCATATAATTTAATTGCATTTTTATTAGTAGTAATAACTTCCAATTCAATAATTTCAATATCATTTTCAATAGCATAACCAATAGCCGCAGCTAATAAAGAACTACCAATACCTTGATGCCAATATTCTTTTAATACTGAAATACCTAAATTACTACGATGTTTAATTCTAGCTTTAGATTCACCAGATAAACTTACCATCCCTACTATCTTATTTCCATCTTTAGCAAGGATCATAACCGAATTAATGCTATTATGAATTTCATTTATTAACTGCATTTCTTGTAATTCATTAATTTCTAATTCATTTTTGCCAAAAGTTAAGTTATTAGTTTGACTAGCAATAACATTTAAATATTCTATTATATCTTTAGCATCTAAACTTGTTGCTTCATAATAATCGATTTCCACAATTTTTCTCCTTGTATAATTATCTTTTTAATTGCCACCTGCTTATAAACTGCATTAAAATATAAGCAATTAAAGCAAAACCTAAAATAATTATAATATCTATAAAGATTGGAAGCAATGACTCTAAAGTAAAACTTGTTAGTTTTACAATCTCGTTATTAGCTTTAATAAACCAATAAGATGGTAAACATTTACCAATAGTTAATACTAACGGACTAAGCATACTTTGAGGTACAAAAGCACCACAAAGAAAACTTGAGCCTAACGAAAAAACATTACCTATTCCACTTAAGATTTCACGATTACTAGTAATTTTAGTAATTAGAAAACTTAAAACTTCAATAAAAATCAATAAAGCAAATGAATTTAACACTAATAAAGCACCATTAATTGTAAACATAGCTTTTGGATAAAGAATGAAACTAATTGATATATATAACAGCCAAAGTAATAATCCTAATGTACAGTTTCCCAATAATAATTGTCGATTCATCTTTTTATAACTAATTGGAGCTATTAAATTTCTACGCATAATTTTTTCTTCATTAAAAGAAACCATAACCATAGAAATAATTACTATTGCAATTGTAAGTAACATATAGTTTAAAAAATTATAATATGTAGTTACCATAGTAAAATCAACATCACTTTTTTGCTCTAACATTGATACATCGGCCTTATTACTAAGATCTTGTTTAATCAAAGTACTTATTTGATTTTCATCAACTCCTGCTTGTAAATATAGATTAGCAGTATTTAAAAACCGATTTAATAAATTCTTACTATAAACACTATTATAAGCATCTGGTAATTCCATCGTTTCAATATCAACATTTTTACCAGCAATAAAATCATTAGTATAGTTTTCAGGGACGATCATAATATAATCAACTTTACGATAAAACAAAGCATCACGTAAAGCTTCTTCATTATCCTGCAATTCAACTAAATTACCATTATCACCAACATAATCTTTTAAACTGTCAATTAACCAGGTATTACTATCATGATTGATGATAGCAACATTAATATCTGTTGCCTGATAATCAATAGATGATGAATTAAATGTTCCTACAAAAATTGTCATTACTAAAAATATTACAGTATATAAGAGGATAAGCGGTGTATACGTATTAGCAACTTTTAAATATTTTTTAAATACTATCATACTGTTTCCTCCGTGCTATTATTAATGAACCTAATAATAAGATCAAACCTATTATAAATAAACAGATCATGTTGGTTGTATAACGATTTAAATTATCATAATAATATAAAGCATACAAGCCATCAGTGATTAAGTTAACTGGATTTAGGTACGAAAATATTGGTAAATTATTTTGGATCCAGTATTTTATATCCATGATCATCATTCCGGAAAAAAATGATAATATTAATGAAAAACTAGATAAAAAGGAAATTTTATTATCTTCATTTTTAAACTTAAGAACATTTCCAGTAAAATTACCTAATGCAATTCCCGTAAAGCAGCCAATTGCAATTAATAAAATTATATAACCTATTTGATTTCCAAAATTAACTTTTAATCCAAATACTAAATAGGCCATTAAAACCATCATGATTGAAAATTGAATAATAAATGATGTAATAAGACTAGATATAATTGTAACTAGTTTAGAAATCGGTGAAATATTAATTCTTGTTCCCTGTCTTGATAAATTAGCCTCAATTTGGCTATTAGCTCGAAGTCCACAAAAACTAGCATTTAAACAATTCATCCCTATTAATGTATAAAAATAAATAACTGTTGAATCAGTATTTTTACCAATATCAATTTGTTTAAAATGATTTTGATTTAAATCAAGCTGATTTAAAATATTATTATAAATTATATCTGGATTAATTGAACCAATATTATTTATTGTACTTTGTAAACTCAAATATTCATTAATAATACTTTCTAAAATCGTTTCATTAATACCACTATCATTAACAATCAATTCAATACTACTATCAATTAAATAATAACCACTTATCTTTTCATCTTTTAATAACTCTTTAGCATCAGACAAATTTGTTATTTTTAAATTAATTAACTTATTATCATCCTGATCTAAAGATTGTAAAATCTCTTTAAAACCATTATTTTCTTGTTTTTCAACTAAAGCAACATCAACAGCATCAAAATTTTCACTACTAGTTAAATTAGAAAAAGCTAGATTGAAAAATGTTGCTAAAATAATTGGAAAAACTAACGTCCAAAAAATAACAGTTCGATTACGTAATAATGTTTTTAACTGATACTTAAAAAAATGAATAAACATTAATCTCTTAACTCTTTTCCTGTTAGATTTAAAAAGACATCATTTAGTGTTGGACGTTCACTAAATAAGCTAGTATAACTAACATTATTTTTTCTAAGATAATCAATTAAATTCTCTAAATTTCCTTCTTTACTATAATAAGCAATATGAACAATGTTATTATTAGTAGTAACATCAATAACATTTTTATTTTCTTTTATTTGCTTAATAAAATCATTATTAATTTCATTTAACTCAATAGTAATTTTCTCGCCTAAACTAATCATATTTTTCAATTCATCAACACTACCAGAAGCAATTATTTTACCTTTATCAATAATTACAACTCGATTACACAACTGTTCGACTTCTTCCATATAATGAGTTGTATAAACAATTGTTGCCCCATCATCATTTAACTTTTTAATTCCTTCAAGAATACTATTACGACTTTGAGGATCAACAGCTACAGTCGGTTCATCTAAAAATATCAATTCCGGTTTATGAGCAATACCACAAGCAATATTCAATCTTCTAAGTAACCCGCCACTTAATTGTTTTGGTTTAAATTTTACAAATTCATTTAAACTAACTAAATCAATTGCTTCTTGAACATATTTAGCTCTTATTTTTTTATCTTTAATATATAAACCACAAAAATAATCAATATTTTCTTTAACACTTAGTTCTTCAAAAACTGCGACATCTTGAAAAACAACACCGATTTTTCTTTTAATTTGATATGCTGATGGTTTCATTTCTTGATTAAAAATCATAATTTTTCCTGAATCATATTTCAATAACGATAAAATAGTATTAATACAAGTCGATTTTCCACTACCATTTGGCCCTAACAAACCTAATATTTCACCTTGATAAACATCAAGATTAAAATCATCTAATGCGATTAAACTTCCATAGCTTTTTGTTAGATTCTTTATTTCAATTACTTTTTCCATCACTTCTTCCTCCTGCTTTTAATATAACTATTTTTAACAGTTTCCTCCACCAACTGGAAGTTACATCTTAGCAACTATTAGTTTATTTTATAGTTGCCTTTAATTTTTCATTAATTTTTTTAGCATCATCTTGATTTTTTATAAATACAACTGTTATTACAAAAAAATAAACCGCAATGGACATAATTAAAATAAAAATAAGACGTTCAAATTCAAAAATAGCATTATTGTATCCTAGTAAATAATTAGCCAAAGAAACAATCACAAAAATACTTAAAATTGATAAAACTGAAGTTAGCCAATCTTTTAAATCTTGATAATGGATAATATGAATTAACACATTAACCAATGTACAAATAGCAAATATAATTAAAATCAAATTATTACTCATTGTCGTATCACTTAAATTGCATAATATTGCCTGTCCTATCATTACAAAGGTATAAGAAATACAAGTTGTCGTTAAATATAGTCTTATCATCTTTTTTAATTTCATTTTATTCACCTACATTCCAAACTTCTTTTTAAAATCATTTACATAATGACGAGTAATAATTACCCGTTCATTATTTATTAAAGTTGCTTCATAACGACCATTTAAATATGCTTTTACACTTGCTAGTTTTCTTAAATTTAAAATAATAGACTTACTTATTCTAATAAAATAACGATTATCCAATTTATTTTCTAATTCATATAATCTTGAATTAGTTTCATACACTTTATTTTTACAATAAATAAAAATATGATCCTCATTAGCTTCTAGATAATAAATATCTTCAATTTTTATTTGATAAGTTCGATCATTTAACTTTCCAATCAAATATGGCTTATCTTCAAATAATGAAACGATTTGTTTAATATTATCATCTATTTTTTTACACTTAATGATTATTTCTAATTCATTATTATCATTACAATCAATAGTTACTTTCATAGTATCCTCCTTTAATGATAGATTATCATATTGTTTTTAGGATAACTATTAAATTTAGGTAAAATGCATATAATTTAGTTAAAATGCTAAAAAAATATTATAATATAATTGCAACATTATTTTGAAAGGAGCTAATCTATGAATCTTCGCCAGCTAGAATATTTTATTGCTATTAGTGAAACAATGAATTTTACTAAAGCAGCCAACAATCTTTTTATTTCTCAAACAGCTCTTACTAAACAAATAAAATCTTTAGAAAAAGAACTAGACACGCTTTTATTTAATCGTGATAGTAAACAAATCTCATTAACAGATTCAGGAAAATATTTTTTAATAGAAGCTAAAAAAATAATTAACCAGGTCAATTTATCAAAAAACAACTTTATTAGCTATCAACAAGGAATAACAGGTAATTTAAAAATTGGCTTTTTAAAAAATTTAGATCCTAATTTATTAGTTAAGATTATTTCTAAATTAAATAAAAAATATCCCCTTTTAACAATAGAATTAAATAGTTATTCTAATCATGAACTTTATCAACAATTAGAAAGTGCCACTATCGATCTAGCATTAACTATGTCTAACCATGATCCCCGTTATCAACAGATTTTGATCAATAAATACCCCTTGGTAGTATTAGTAAATAAAAAAAGTGAATTAGCCAAGAAAGATAAACTACATCAAAGTGAACTTAATAATATTCTTTTTGATGTTCGTAAAATTGATAATCAAAATAAGTTTCCTGAGTTTGAAGGAAATTTATTAAAAATAGCCTGTAATCAAGGCTGTGCTATTCTTCATGCCTTTGTTAAAGACAATTGTTATAACCAATACATTAAAGCAATTCCCTTAGAGCCAGTAATTGAAGAAGGCATCTACTTGGTTTATGATAAAAATAATCATAATCCAGCAATTAATAATTTTGTTTCTTTAATAAAAAATAAGTTGCTAAACGTCTAATTCGTCTAGCGACTTGCTTTATTTATAATTTTCTATTAACCATTTTGCAACACCATCTTGATCATTGCTTTTAATTACTGCTGTAGCTTTTTCCTTTAATTTTGAAACAGCATTTTCCATAGCATAACATTGATCAGATATTTCAAACATCGGAATATCGTTTATAGCATCACCAAAAGAAATAACCTCATCACATCCTAAAATTTCTTTTAATTTTAAAATAGCATTTGCTTTAGATGCTGATTTAGGCATAGTTTCTAACCAGTATTCTTCACGGTATATTTCTTGTTGAAAAGTGATATTATAATCAGGATAATTTTTTAACTCATTATAAATTGGTTCTAATCTTTCTTTATCATTAATAATCGTAAAATAAAATATGTCACCTTGATATAACTCATCACCATTATTAGTAAGATTCATTCGATAATCATTTTTACGGTTATTTAAATAATGTTTAGTCCCAGGATGTAAATCTTCATTAATAATAGTTACTCTTTCTCTATCATTGACAAGAGCATACACCATTGGTTTAATGGAATATTTATCCATAATCTGTTTTACTAAACTAACCTGATCATTGTTAAAAACATTTTTATGAATAATCTTTCCAGTTTCTCCATTAACGATAAATGTTCCATTATAAATAATTAATGGTAGATTTTTGGTTAAACCTTTAGTAACGGGAGCAGCTGAAACTAAAGAACGAGCAGTAGCATAAGTAAAAATCATTCCTCGTTCAACTAAATCGTTAATTGTTTTAATTGTATAATCACTAATATATCCTTGACTATTCAATAATGTTCCATCTAAATCACTAATATATATTCTTTTCATATAGTTAAAAAGATAACTATTTAGTAGTTATCTTTTCCTTTCCACCCATATAAGGTTGTAATGCTTTTGGTATATTTACACTACCATCTTCATTTAAATTGTTTTCAAGGAAAGCAATTAACATTCTTGGTGGTGCCACAACTGTATTATTTAAAGTGTGAGCAAAATATTTTCCTTCTTTACCTTTAATTCTAATATTTAAACGACGAGCTTGAGCATCTGTTAAATTTGAACATGAACCAACTTCAAAATATTTCTTTTGACGTGGTGACCAAGCTTCAACATCGATACTTTTTGATTTTAAATCAGCTAAATCACCAGAACAGCATTCCAATGTACGAACAGGAATGTCTAATGATCTAAATAAATCAACTGTATTATTCCACAATTTATCAAACCACATTTTACTATCTTCAGGTTTACATACAACGATCATCTCTTGTTTTTCAAATTGATGAATTCGGTATACACCACGTTCTTCAATACCATGAGCACCTTTTTCTTTTCTAAAGCATGGTGAATATGAAGTATAAGTATATGGTAATTTTTCTTCATCAATAATAGTATCAATAAATTTACCAATCATTGAATGTTCAGAAGTACCAATTAAATATAAATCTTCCCCTTCGATTTTATACATCATGCTATCCATTTCTTCAAAACTCATAACTCCAGTTACAACGTTGCTACGAATCATATATGGTGGTACTACATAAGTAAATCCTCGATCAATCATAAAATCACGAGCATAAGATAAAACTGCTGAATGTAAACGAGCGATATCACCCATTAAATAATAAAAACCTTGACCAGCAACACGACCAGCTGCATCCATATCAATACCATCAAATTTTTCCATAATTTCAGTATGATAAGGAATTTCAAAATCAGGAACAACAGGATCACCATATTTAGTGATTTCTACATTTTCACTATCATCTTTTCCTAGTGGTACTGTTTCATCAATGAAATTAGGAATTTTCATCATAATAGCTTTTAATTCATTACCATATTTAACTTCTAATTCTTCTAATTTCTTTAATTCATCAGCCATTTCATTTACTTGTTTTTTATTATTTTCAGCTGCCTCTTTATTACCTTCGCGCATAAATTTTCCAATTTCTTTAGACAATTTATTACGAACACTTCTTAGTTCACTTGCTTTAGTTACAACTTCACGATAATCTTTATCTAATTTATATGCTTCATCTACTAACCCAATCTTATCATCTTGGAATTTCTTTTTCATGTTTTCTTTTACTAAGGTTGGATTTTCTCTTAATATCGCAATATCAATCATTTTATATCTCCCTTACTTATTCTTATTTTCTAAAATTATACAATAATTATTTATCATATTCAATTGCTTTCATTGTATCTATTTATAATCATTATTTCCCAGGGAATACCACTTATACCAATATCTATGGTATAAAATCGAGATTGTATTAAAAGATTTCAAATTACTATATAACTATTCTCCTATTAATACTAAAAAAATAATTAGCATTTTTAACTATCTAATTTTATCTTAGAATGCAAAGGATCATTTTAAAACCAACTACATAATATTAATCTAATGATATTATATTCAAAATATAGTTTACATAGATATATTTGTTTTGATGCAAAATAATGAAAAGTCGCGTAAGATATTATTAGAATGTAATTTAATAAAAAATAACACTATCTATAATTATGAAAGGGAAATAATCATGTTTGAATATGAAAAAATAGAATTAGATCATAAATTACCAATAAAATTAATTGATATATATTTTGAAGATCATCAAACCAAGACAGCAAAACATTGGCATAACAGTATTGAAATTCTAATACCTGTATTAGGTGATTTAATACTTTATCTCAATACCCAAAAATTAACGATACCAGCAGGAAGTCTTTATATTATTAATTCTCAGGAGTTACACGGTATGCATCATAGTAAAAGTACAGAAATCTATAAAGGTTATGCTTTACAAATAAACTATGAGTATCTTCGTTATTATTTTCCAGAAATAGATAATTATTATTTTTTACAACCTGATAAAAAACATCAAAACGAAATTTTAAATGATATTTTTCACATCATCAATGCTTATGATAATCAAAATAAATTTGTAAATATGAAAATTCATAGTTATCTGTTAGATATACTCTATATCATGTGTTCAACTACAATTATTAAAAAACAAGATATGCCTTATGAAATTAACTCAGTCCATGATAAAAGAATTATTCAAATGACTAAATACATAGAAGACCATTATGATGAAAAATTAACTATTGGCAATATTGCAGAACACTTTAACATGTCATCTGGATATCTTTCTCAATATTTTAAAACATATTTAAACATGACAGTTAAAGAATATATTAATTCCATCCGTCTTGAAAAAGCTCATAAAGATTTATTATATACTGAATATTCACTACTTGATATTGTTATCCAAATTTAAAATCATTTATTAATGATTTTAAAAAGAAATATAAACAAACGCCTGCTAAATACCGTAAAAATATACGAAAACAACCTCAATAACCTAAGTTTTTGACCCTTTTGAAAGCGCTTTGAATTGTATAATAGATAGCGAAAGGAAGGTTTGAAAATGAAAAAAGGAATGAAAAAAATTTTAAGTTTTTTCGTTTGTGACATGATGATGTTTTCAACAATATCTAGTATTAATGCAAAAGATAATGTAGACATAACTGGTACATACGATATTTATGTTGAAGGTTATGATTGGGGTTGTGCAACTAGAACAATCACTTTAACTTTATCACAACCTCTTGATAATGTAACAACTGAAACATTTAATGTTGTTGAACACTCTGAAGGTTTTAATTTTGAAACAAATACTATTGAACCAAAAGAAGAAACTAGAGTAGTAGAAAATGTAATTACAGAAGGAAATACAGTAGTATTAACTCTTGCAGTTTCTCCAACTGTTAGTTCACCAGTTGTTTGGTCATTAACAACTCAATATAATACATATGTTAAAGATTATTATTTTGATATCACTTTAAAAGATGAAAGTGTTACATCTAATGGATTACCTGTTCAAGATATTACAATTGATCGTAATTATACAAATAAAACTACTGCTGCTGATAATTTTGCAGTAGATACTTATCAAGCAAGTGATGGTGTTAGCTATGATTATGCTACTTATACACCAGCAACTAATAGTGATACATTAGTAGTCTGGTTACATGGTTTAGGTGAAGGTGGTGCTTATGCTACAACTATCTCAGATAGAGAAACTGATCCTTATATTACATTATTAGCTAATAAAGCAACAGCTTTAGCTGGTGAAGAATTCCAAAATACTATTGGTAATGCTCATATTTTAGTCCCACAATGTCCTACATATTGGATGGATAATGATGGAAAACAAAGTAATTTTAACAATGGTAGTATAAGTGCTGATGGAACTTCTTATTATCAAGAATCATTACATGAATTAATTGCTGCATATAAAGAAAAAGTTGGAGCTACAAAAGTTGTTATTGCAGGATGTTCAAATGGTGGTTACATGACATTATCAATGACAATGGCATATCCTGATGAATATGATGCAATTGTGCCAATTTGTGAAGCAGTTCCTGATAAATTTATTAGTGATGAACAATTAGAAGGAATTAAAGATTTACCAATGTATTTCATTTATTCAAAAGATGATACAACAGTTGATCCTGAATTACATGAAATACCAACTATTAATCGTTTAAAAGAAATGCAAGCATCTAATTTACATGTTTCAACAACAGATCATGTTATTGATATGTCTGGATTATATACAGATGAAAATGGAAATCCTTATCAATATCAAGGACATTGGTCATGGATTTACTTCTATAATAATGATGCAAGTTGTGATGAATGTGGAAAAACAGCCTTTACATTTATTAAAGAAGCTATAAATGTATCAGATTCAACACAAATAACAGATTCTGAAACAACACCTCCTGTAACAGATCAAGAAAAAACTGCTGTTAAAACAGGTGATGATGCACCAATTTATGATTATCTAACTATGGCGTTATTATTTGCTGCAGGATTTGTATATTTAAACAAGAAAAATGCTTAAAACTCAGTGTTAAAACTATTAATTTTTTAAAACAATCATAATAAATAAATACCTATAAAAAAGCTGTGCTTTTACTATAGGTACTTTTTATTGCCATCATTTAATACTATTTACATATAAAAATATTTTTTCTTTTTTATTACCTCGGAAATAAAATATACATCTTATTAAAAATTCTTTTAATTTTAATATCTAGTTATACAAATAATATCACATAACTTTATGATAAAATAATTAAATAGATAAATTGTCCAAAGTTTAGCATTATAAATTTGGACCGATTTGGACCGATTTGGACCGATTTGGACCGATTTGGACCGATTTGGGCCGATTAATTCAAAAACAATAATAATGTTACTTCTTATTTAACTTATAGATTGTTGCCCTTCCTTTTCCTTCCATAGTTATTATCCCAGGTTCTCTCATTTTTCTAGAAAAAGTTGTTGCTTGTTTTTTAGTGCATCTACATAATTCACGAATCGTTTCATTATTTATACTATCATGAGTCAATAAATACTCTATAATTAAATCTTTTGATTTTAAATATGTTACTGTTTTATCCTGAGTATATTGAACATCAGATTTTACCTTATGATATGAACTTGGCGTCATCATATACACTCGCCCAGATAATTCAATTAGCTTATACTTTTCTAAATTATTAAGAGCATGTTTAACTTCATTTTCTGATTGCTGCGTAAGTTTTTTTGCTGTTGATAGATTTATTGTCTTATTTTCAAATAAATACCTCAATATCATCAATTCGGATAAAGAAAATGTAATCATATTTTTATCTTGGGTTTCAGTTATAAACTTCACGAACCCTTCATCTTCTAATACGCTATATAATGTTAATCTAATAGCGTCATTATAAACTGTATATTCAGGATATGGTTTTCCCATAGAAACCATTTCTCTATACATAATATCAATACCCTGACCAGATCTTTGAACATAACGTAGTCGTTGTAGTGTTTCAGCTATTAATTTATTTCTCGGTAACGAAGGATGAGTAATAATATTATCTGCTGTAATATCAGCCATAAATCCTCCTGGACTCTCTATAACTAATTTATCAGAATAATGCTTAACATAGATGGAACCAGGAGAATCATAACGGCGATGTGTATATGCATTTAATAAAGCTTCTTGAAATACTTTTTCAGAAAAATCATAAATTTCCAACCTAAACAATCCTATCTGTATATTAATCAAACTATTATAATCTTGAATTTTTTCTGTCAATCTATCTAATACAGAAATAATTGGCATTTTTAAGTCTAATCTATTATCGTATTCATCACGATTATTATCGTTATAATGTAAATAAATACATTCTGCCTGAGGCAAATATTTTTTTATAGATTCTTCCTTTCCTACAAAAAGCATACCAGCAACATTTAATTTTAATCCATTGTTAGTATCAATCAATAGTGATAAATCTTTTAAAAAAGATATATCATCTAATTCTACTAAAGTAGATTGCTTATCTCTAATTTTTAATTTTTCTTTTAATTTATAAACTTCTAAAATATTAATATCATCAATTGTTGATTGTTCTATAATTTGAGCAGAATAATCTGTACTTATACTAAAATCTTCTTTAATCCCAGTAGGATTATACGGCTTTGAATTCTTACCTAATCGTTTATAATATTCTCCAGAAGTTGTACCACATAATTGCATTCCTTTTTCTACTTTAATAACAATTACATCTTTATCATTTATGCGTATAGTCTCAGCTTTAGTAAATATATTAGGTTTTGTTCTATCATAAATACTTTCCACAATATTTTGCAAATCATAATTTTTACACCCTGTTATGGTCTTATCATCTTCAACACTAATTAACAAATATCCGTCATTAGAGTTTGATAAAGCTACAATTTCTTTCACACATAATTTTATAAGTTTTTTAAAATCAGGTATTTTGACCTACAATTTAAATTCTGTAGTTAGTGTTTCTCCTTGATTTATTAATTCTAATAACTGACTTGCATCCATATCAATCTCACTCCTTCGATTATTATATTATACCAAAATAACAATAAGGTTTATACAATAAACAATTGCAAAAAAATAAAATTATTTTATATAAATTAACTATTTTTAAGCCAAATATGATAAATCATATTTAGCTAGTATCATTTGTTTGATCCTATAATTAGTACAATTAAAATTATTTATACTATTACCTCGGAAATAAAATATACATCTTATTCAAAATTCTTTCCTCTTATACCTAAACCAATTTTTTTATAAAAATAACACCTATAATAATTATGTAAACAAAATTTTTATTATTAAATTGGAGGTACATTTAATTATGAAAACAAAGAAAAGATTAATAGTAATTGTTATTATTGCCATAATTGCAATAGCTGGATGTTATTTTTTAACTCAAAGGAGTAAAGGTGCTTATAGTCAATTTGAACATATTACAACTAAGAATATTTTTACTAGAAATGTTAATAATCCCGATAATACGTATTATGTTTATTTTTATAATAATGACTGTCAAGAATGTCACCAGATTGAAGATTTAATCTGTGACTTTGCTAAAGAAAACGATGTATATTTCATTAATACTGAAAACAAAGATCCAGATAATAAAATATCAAAATTTGATTGGAGTGCTTTTAAAACTGAAAATGATATTGAAATTGGACAAGTTGATAAAAATAATAATATTCAATATTATGAAGGTGAAAATGCTCAAAAATATAAAAATAGTACTGAATTAAATCGTTTTAATAAAATAAAAAAATATGAAATAAAAATTGCTGATAAAAACTATTTAAAAATAAATAAAAAAGCTAAAAAGGGTTATGTCTATGCTTCTTTATTAACCCCAGAAATAGATTATTCATCATTACAAATCTATTCTAGCGTAGAGTTAGCTAATCTCCCTACCCTATTAGAAATAAAAAGCTATCATGTTGAAAATTATTATTATGATGTTGGAGATATTAAACAATATATAACTAATTTAAATTAAAGAAGCTGACCAAAATGATCAGCTTCTTATTACTCTTCTACTTCAATTTCATCTTCATTTTCAGTAGCTTTTTCAACTACTTCAACTGTAGAAACAATATGTCCTTCACTAACTTTAATCAAACGTACTCCTTGAGTAGCTCGACCAGCTGTTTTAACTTGTTCCATTGGTAAACGAATCATAATACCATCATCAGTCATAATTAGTAAATCTTCATTACCATTGACAGCTCTTAATGCTACAATTTGACCATTACGAGCCGTTGTATTGATAGTTTTAACTCCTTTACCACCACGGTTAGATAAACGATATTCATCTAATGGCGACATTTTACCATAACCATGTTCAGTTACTACTAATATATATTGCCCTTCATTATTAGTAGTCATTCCGATAACTTCACTGCCATCAACGTTTATTCCTTTTACACCACTAGCAGTTCTTCCCATTGGTCGAACATTATCTTCTTTGAAACGTACTAATTTACCATTTGAAGCTGCAATTAAAACTTCATTATTACCATCAGTTAATTTAACTTGTACTAATTGATCATCATCTTTTAAACTAATTGCAATCTTACCAGATTGACGAATTCTTTGGAATTCATTGATGTGAACACGTTTAATTAAACCATTTTTTGTTACAAAGACTAGATAAAAATCATCATTTTCTTCAAACTGTTTACGATTAATATTAATCATTGATTTTACATGTTCTTCTTTATCTAAATTCAATAAATTAACAACAGGTAATCCTTTAGCAGAACGACCAAATTCAGGAATGTTGTATCCTTTTAAACGATAAACTTTTCCAAAATTAGTAAAGAATAATAAATCATCATGTGTTGACATATTAATTAATGAACTAACAATATCATCATTGTTTGTCGACATACCTTTAATACCACGTCCACCACGATTTTGTGATTTATATGTATCTACTGGCATTCTCTTTATATAACCATTGTTTGTTAAAGAAATAATTACATCTTCAACTGGAATTAAATCTTCATCTTCTAAATCAAAAGTACCTTGAATAATTTCTGTACGACGTTTATCACCATATTTAGCTTTAATTTCTTCTAATTCATCATGAATTATTGATAATAAACGTTCTCTATTTTCAAGAATATCTTTTAAATCAGCAATTATTTCTAATAATTTATTTAATTCATCTTCAATTTTCTGTCTTTCCAAACCAGCTAAACGTTGTAATTGCATTTCTCGAATTGCTTTTGCTTGTTTATCAGACATATTGAATTCTTCCATTAATCTAGTTTGAATAATTTCTGTTGTTCTACTAGAACGGATCAATTCAATAATTTCATCAATTTGATCTAAAGCTCTTTTAAGCCCTTCTAAAATATGAGCTCGATCTTCAGCTTTACCTAATCTAAACTGAGTTCTACGGCGAATTACTTCTTCTTGATGATCAAGATATAAAGTAATCATTTCTTTTAAATTCAATGTTTTTGGTTCATTATTAACTAAGGCAATACAGTTAGCACCAAAAGTTGTTTGTAAAGATGTCAATTTATATAATTGATTTAAAATAACTTCTGGTTGAACATCACGTCGTAATTCAATAACTACTCGAATTCCTTCACGGTTAGATTCATCACGTAAATCAGTAATTCCTTCAATTTTCTTTTCTTTTACCAATTGTGATATTTTTTCAATCATTCTAGCTTTATTAACCATGTATGGAATTTCAGTTACAATAATAGCTTTTTTATTACCGTGCTCTTCAATTTCTGTTTTAGCACGCATTACAATTAAACCATTACCAGTTTCATAAGCTTTTTTTATCGCACTTTTTCCTAAGATGTAACCACCAGTAGGAAAATCTGGTCCTTGAATATAATTTTCCATCAATTCCATAATTGTAATATCGGGATCTTTAGCTACTGCTAAGATAGCATCAATTACTTCACTTAAATTATGAGGTGGAATATTTGTTGCCATCCCTACTGCAATTCCAGTTGAACCGTTAATTAAAAGATTAGGAATTCTAGCAGGTAAAACTGCTGGTTCTTTTTCTTCACCATCATAATTAGGAATAAAATCAATGGTATTTTCTTTAATATCTCTTACTAACTCACTAGAAATTCGTGACATTCTAGCTTCAGTATAACGTTGCGCCGCAGCACCATCACCATCGATAGACCCAAAGTTTCCATGACCATCAACTAACATGTAACGATATGAAAAGTCTTGTGCCATTCTTACTAAAGCTTCATAAATTGAAGAGTCACCATGAGGATGGTATTTCCCCATAACTTCCCCAACAATACGAGCTGATTTTTTATACGGTGTTCCTGGCGTACAACCTAAATCACTCATTCCATAAATTATTCTTCGCTGTACTGGTTTTAAACCATCACGAACATCAGGTAAAGCTCGCGCTACAATAACTGACATTGCATATTGCATAAAAGAGTTTTTCATTTCTGATGTTAGTTTTACTTTTCTTATTCCTCTTTCTTCCATTACTTTTCTCCTTTACTAAATATCTAAATCAGTTACATATTTGGCGTTTTCTTGAATAAATTCACGTCGTGGCTCTACTTTTTCACCCATTAACATATCAAAGATCATATCTGCTTCCATTGCTTCATCTAAATCAATTTGATTTAAAATTCGTCTTTTAGGATCCATAGTTGTTTCCCATAACTGGTCAGCATTCATCTCTCCAAGACCTTTGTATCGTTGAATAGTGTATTTAGCCCCTTCACCTAATTTAGTTTTTAAATCTTCTAATTCTTCATCACTATAACAATAATGTTCATCTTTTCCATGTTTTAAAAGATATAATGGTGGTTGTGCTGCATAAACAAAACCATTTTCAATTAAAGGTTTTAAATAACGATATAAGAATGTTAACATCAAAATACGAATGTGACCACCATCTACGTCGGCATCGGTCATGATTACAATTTTATGGTATCTTAATTTATCAATATTAAATTCATCACCAATTCCTGTTCCAAAAGCTGTAATCATCGAACGAATTTCAGCATTTCCTAAAATCTTTTCTAATCTTGATTTTTCAACATTCAAAATTTTACCACGTAAAGGTAAGATTGCCTGGATGCGACGGTCACGTCCCATTTTAGCACTACCTCCGGCTGAATCCCCTTCGACTATGAATATTTCACATTCACTAGCATCTTTACTTGAACAGTCTGCCAATTTACCAGGTAAATTAGATACTTCTAAAGCACTTTTTCTTCTAGTCATTTCTCGAGCTTTTTTAGCAGCCATTCGAGCTCTTGAAGCAACTATTGCTTTATCAACAATTATTCTAGCTGTATCTGGGTTTTCTAATAAGAATTTTTCTAATTCTTTAGAAATAATATTACTTGCAATTTTTCTTACTTCAGCGTTTCCTAATTTTGTTTTTGTTTGTCCTTCATATTGAGGATCAGGATGTTTTACAGAAATTATTGCTGTTAATCCTTCACGAACATCTTCACCAGATAAAGCATCATCATCTTTTTTCAATAAACCATTATTTTTTGCATAATTATTAATTACTCTTGTTAATGCTAATCTAAAACCTTCTTCATGAGTTCCACCCTCATGAGTATTAATATTATTACAGAAAGAATAGATATTAGATTGATATCCATCGTTGTATTGCATACCTACTTCGATAGTAATATCCTGTTGCATATCTTCCATATAAATAATTTCATCATGAATTGGTGTCTTATTTTTGTTGATATAAGCAACATATTCTTTAATACCACCTTCATAATGATAAACATGTTTACGATTTGCTCCATCACGAGTATCTTCTAATGATAATTTTAATCCCTTATTTAAAAATGCTAATTCACGAATACGTTGTCTTAAAATATCATAATCATAAACTGTTCCTTCTTTAAAAATAAGTGGATCAGCTTTAAAAGTTACAATAGTTCCTGTAATATCACTATCACCAATAATTTTTAATGGTTCAACTGGTTGACCACCATTTTCATAACGTTGATAATAAATATGTCCATCACGATGTACATGAACTTCTAACCAAGATGACAAAGCATTTACGACAGAAGCTCCAACACCATGTAGACCACCAGAAACCTTATATCCGCCGCCACCAAATTTTCCACCGGCATGTAATACTGTAAAAATTGTTTCAACAGTAGAAATTCCTGTTTTTGCGTGAGTACCAGTAGGCATTCCACGCCCATCATCAATTACCTGAACAACATCATCATCTTTTAAGATAACGCGAATATGGCTAGCATATCCAGCTAATGCTTCATCGATAGAATTATCAACAATTTCCCATACTAAATGATGTAATCCTCTAATTGATGTCGTTCCAATATACATACCTGGTCTTTTACGAACCGCTTCTAGTCCTTCTAATACCTGAATATCTGACTCATCATAACTATGTTGTACTTTTTCTTCTGACATTATGTAGCCTCCTTGCCACCTGCGATATAGATTTTCTTTGCTTTTTCAATAATTCGATGGTGAATACCATCTATTGAAGTTGTTGTAATAAAAGTTTGAATTTTTTGATTCAATATATCTAATAGCATGTTTTTTCTTGTTTCATCTAATTCTGATAAAACATCATCTAATAATAAAACCGGATACTCACCTATTTCCTCTTTAATCAATTCAATTAAAGCAATCTTCAAGCTGAGTACAATTGTTCTTTGTTGCCCTTGTGAAGCAAATAAATATGCTTCCTTCTGGTTTAAATAAATCTTTAAATCATCTTTATGAATTCCAATATGTGTTTGCATATAATCAATATCACGCTGATGATTTTTTTGATACATTTCTAAAATACTTTCATAGCTAACATCTTTTTTGATAAAACTATGATAAGCTAATTTAATTTGTTCATCATTCTGTTTAGAAATCAAACGATAAACAATAGCTACTTTTTCATCTAATCTTTTAATAAAATCAATTCTTCTTCTAATTAAATCATATTGCAATCTTGCCATCTGTTCATCTAAAACCTCTAGATACTCATCACTTTTTTTCCTATTTTGATGTAACAATTTTAAATACTTGTTTCTTTCTTTAAGAAGCTTATTATACTTACTTAAATTAAAAACATAAATTGGTGAAATCTTCGAAAGTTCTAAATCAATAAAATGGCGCCGATTTCTCGGACTGCCCTTAATTAAATAAAGATCATCGGGAATAAAAACAACTACATTTAATAATCCAACATATTCACTAATTTTATGAATATCCTGATCATCAATTTTAGCTCTTTTAAAATTATTACCTAATATCATTTCTAACTGTCTAGCCTTGTTATTAGTAACAACTTCACCCTTAACACGAGCAAACTCTTTATCAAACATAATCATTTGTTTATTAATATGTGTTTTAAAAGATTTACCCACAGATAATAAATAAATAGCTTCAATTAAATTAGTCTTACCTTGACCATTACTACCAATTAAAATGTTAATATCATGATCAAACTCAATAAAAAAATGATCATAATTACGAAATGTATTTAAACTCAATGAATTAATTTTCATTACTCAATTACAAATGATTCTCCATTAAATTCAACTTGATCATTAGAGCGAAGTTTTTTACCACGACGAGTTTCTACTTCACCATTAACAAGTACTAATCCATCCTGGATAACCATCTTAGCTTCAATTCCACTAGATACACAATTTGTATATTTTAAAAATTGTCCTAAAGTTATATATTCATCTTTTATTTGAATTTTTTTCATGATGTCCCTCTTTTTTTTCATAAATATATTATTATTATAACATAATTTATCCTTAAAATCAAAAAAATAAGCATATAAACGCTTTTTTTTGATTACTAAAAAAATGTTGTCTTTCTAAAAAAATTGCTCATATTTAAAATTTATCGGCATATACATAAAACAGCCAGTAAAAAAAGTGCTCTACAAAATAAAAAGCTACATATCGTAGCTTAATATGTTCTTACTGGTAAAACTAACTGGATTAAATCATCTTTTTCATAATCTTTAACGATAAATGGTTTCATAGCACCAGTAAATAAAATTTTAACTTTTGGTTCATTAAATGCTCTTAATGCATCAGTTGCATATTTTGAACTAAATGAAATACTTAAAGAATCACCTTTATAGAATGAACGATCTAAAATTTCTTCAACAGAACCAATTTCTTGCATATATGATGAAAGAATAACTTTTTCATTAGACATATCTAATTTAATAATATTATTCTGTTCATTATTTAATAAAGAAACACGATCAATTGCATTTAATAAATAGTGAGTATCAATATCTAATTCATAATCAAAACTTTCAGGAATCAAACGATTAGTATCTGGGAATGTTCCATCAATTAATCTTGTTTGAATGATATTGTTGTCAAAAACATAAAGTACTTTACGATCAGAAACATACATTTCAATTAAATCATCACGTTCAATGATTTTAGCAATTTCATCTAATGATTTTTGAGGAATTGTAATATTGAAAGTAAGTTCATCATCTAATGGCACTACTTTTTTAGCTAGACGATAACTATCAGTAGCAGTTACTTCTAATTGATTGTTAGCTGCTTTAAAGTTAATACCAGTTAAAATTGGTTTATGTTCTTTTTCACTAGCAGCAAATTTAGTTTGTGTAATAACATCTTTTAAAGTAAAAGCATTAATTAATACTTTAGTTCCTGTTTTTGATAAATCAATACGAGGATAATCAATAACGTCATTACCATTTAAATCAAATTTAGAAGTTGCTCCAGAAATTCTAGTAAGTGAACCATCAATGATTTCTAATGAAATCTCATCACTATCTATCTTTCTAACAATTTCTAATATATAACGTGAATTTAAAACTACACCACCTGTTTGTTCAATAACTAAGTCATCACTAGTTTCAATTTTAGTTTGAATTGTGATATCAGAATCACTACCAGTTAAAATTAAACCATCAGGTTGTAAATCAAATTTAATACCTGTTAATACGGGTAAAGGACTACGAATAGAAACAGCTTTAGTTGTTTTTGATAAAGCATTTAATAATTTAAGTCGATTAATTCTAAATTTCATAATGACCTCCTTTTGACTTATTATATATATTTATTTTAAATAATTCTACTAGTATTATTAGGATGTGAATTTTGTGCATAAATTTAAAAACCGTGAATAATACTAGGTTTTTTGTGTGATTTTAATGTGTCTAATTTATTCCTAATTTGTGCTTTAATTTGTTGATAGCTAATTTATAGTCAGGATCTTTCTTGATTTTATTATCAACTCGAGCACAAGCTTTCATGACCGTAGAGTGATCACGATTACTAAATATTGTTCCGATTTCTGCAAATGTGATATCTAATAGTTCTCTCATTAAATACATGCAGATTTCTCTTGGGGTTGTTAATTTACGAGTTTTATTTTTAGATACTAACTGAGAAATTGTTAAGTAATAAAACTCTGCTGTTGTTTTTAAGATTAATTCTTTTGTTAAAGCTGTTTTTGGATTTTGAACAACTTTATCATCTTTAAATGATTCTAATGCAAAAGCCATATCAATATTATTGGTATGGTTCATAATACTGCAAAAAAATAATCGCTTTAAAGCACCTTCTAGATTACGAATATCTTTACAATAGTGATTTGCCATGAAATCAACAACATCATCTTGAATAATTAATGATGGATTATCAAGATTTTCTATTTTCTTTTCTAGAATTGCTCTAGCAGTTTCAAATTCAGGTGGATCAATACCAAAACTTAAACCTGAGTTAAAACGGCTAATTAGTCGGGATTCAATTCCTTGTAATTCCTCAGGCATTTTATCACTTGTGATAACAATTTGTTTATTATTGTTGATTAATTCATTGAAAATATGGAAAAATATCTCACTACTTTTTTCTTTATTAAATAAAAACTGAATATCATCAATTAATAACATATCCAGATTTTTATATTTAAGGTAAATATCATTACTATTTTTACCTTTCATTGCCCCAATTACTTCATCGACAAATTCCTTACTAGTAATATAACGAATTTTTAATGAAGGATTGGTTTCTTTAGAATAGTTACCAATAGCATTTAATAAGTGAGTTTTTCCTAATCCTGGATTACTGTAGATAAATAAAGGATTGAAATTAGAACCAGGATTGCTAGAAACTAATAAAGCGGCATTTTGGGCCATTCTATTAGAACTACCAACAACAAAGTTATCAAAAGTGAAAGTCTTATTTAAATTATCTTTAAATGGTTGTTCATTTTGAACAGTAATTGTTTTTTTAAAATCTTCTTCACCTAATATTTCTACTGTAATTGGCGAAGCTAACATACCTGAGAGGATTTCTTCAATATCTTTTTGATTATTTTTTATTGTTTCTACATTAAATGAATAAGGAGTAGTAATGACAACCTTATTATCATTAATAGATGATATTTTGGCACTACGAAAAACAGATTCCATAATAATTTTGTCGATTTTACGACTATCAGGCAGTTCTTGTTTTTCTAGTGTATCAAGACATAATTGCCAAATTTTACTATTATCATTCATTTTTTTACCTCCGCAACTAACATTATATGTTAATAAATTGTAAATTTAAAGGAAAAAAAAGAGGCTGGAAAAGTGTTCACAAAGTTATTCACATTAATATTGGCAATTTTGTAAGAAAATAATAGAAATTCACAAAATTCACAACTTTATTTGTGCATATAGAAATATGTGAATGTGAAAAATGTGTCTAAATTAGAGTGCTAATTATCGTATTCATAATAAAGTCACAATCAAGATATTGTAATAATCGCGCTTTTTTTCAAAACTCACATTTATTCACATCAAAAAAAACAGTGATATGACTTTGTGCATAACATGTGTAATAAATTGTTGATAAAGGGGTTTTGTTTTTTGAAAAGTCACAATAAAAATGTCACAAAAAATAATGAGGTGAAGATTAAAAGAAAAAAATTTGATTATTAGCGATGTACTTTTTCGTTAATTTCATTGACTTGAGGGGCTTTTTCATATAAAATGGTGGGGCATATGTTATTTGTATAAAAGTATTAAAATATGGAGGTGTAATTAATGAAAAGAACATATCAACCAAATAAAAGAAAAAGATCAAAGACACATGGTTTTAGAGCTAGAATGGCTACTGTAGGAGGAAGAAAAGTACTTGCACGTCGCCGTAAAAGAGGAAGAAAAGTATTGTCTGCTTAAAAAAATCCACTTTACGGTGGGTTTTTTTTCTAAAAAGTTATGAAAAAAGAATATCGAGTAAAAAAAAATGAGGATTTTAGTCTCATAATAAAAGAAAAACAAAGTTTAGCTAATCGTTCTTTCATTATTTATTACCGAAAAAATGATCATCCACACGCAAGAGTTGGGATATCAGTAAGCAAAAAATTAGGAAAAGCGGTAGTACGTAATAAAATTAAGCGGCAAGTAAGGATGATGGTGCAACAGACGATTGATTTTGAAAAAAGTTATGATTATATCGTCATTATTAGAGATAAATATTTAAAATTAGATTTTAATTCTAATTTAAATGAGCTACAATATCTATATAAAAAAATATTAAAAAGGATGGAAAAATAAATGGTGTTAGATAACAAAACTAAAAAGATTCTAAAAATATTTTGTTTAGTTTTCTTTGTTGCTATCTTGACAGGATGTACTCAAAATCTTGATAGTAATGGAAATTTAATTGAGTCAAGAGCGATTACAACTTCAACACCTTGGACATTATCTGCCGGGTGGTTTGACTTTTTATTTGTAATTCCTCTAGCAAAAGGGATCCTGTTCATTAACGAATATGTTGGAAACGTTGCCTTTGGGGTAATTGGTGTTACAATCATCGTAAACTTAATTACATTACCAATTATGATTAAGTCGACTGTATCAACACAAAAAATGCAATTATTACAACCAGAATTAGAAAAAATTCAACGTAAATATCGTGGACGTAAAGATCAAGCATCACAAATGCGTCAATCTGCAGAGATTCAAAATCTTTATAAGAAAAATAACGTAAGTATGTTTGGTTCTCTTGCAACATTTTTAACATTACCAATTATGTTTGCAATGTGGCACGCTGTACAAAGAATTGAAATCTTATATGATACAATTGTTTTTGGTGTAAATTTAGGTGCTCGTCCAATTGAACATATCTTTAGCTTAGATATTCCTTATATTGTTTTATTAATTTTGGTTGCTGTAACACAATTCTTTGCAATGCAAATCAACCAAATCATGGCAAGACGTTCACCAAAATATCGACCTTCAAATCAAATGAAGTCAATGAATACCATGAATAACATAATGACAATTTTCATTATTTATTTATCAGCAACTATGCCTGCTGCAATGTCATTATACTGGATTACAACTAACGTAATTACAATCGTTAGAACTGTATATATTCAATTCTTCCATGTTGAAAAAGCAAAAAAGGAAGTTGAAGCAACAACAACTAATTTCTTAAATAAGAAAAAGTAGGTGATATAAGTGAAAAAACAGTATACTGCCAAAACTGTTCAAGATGCTGTAAATAACGCATGTGAAGAACTAGGCGTTACAATTGATGAATTAAACTATGAAGTAATTAGTGAAACAAAAACTTTATTTATAAAAAAAGCAACAATTGAATGTTACACTATACCAATGATTCAAGAGTTTATCGAAAGTTATATTCGTCGTTTTATCAGTGATATGGGATTTGAAATTGAAACAGTTTCATATCTACAAGATGGTCGTATTTATTGTAATATTAATACAAGCAATAATTCAATTTTAATTGGAAAAGCTGGTGTTATTTTAAGAGCTATTAACTTTATTGTAAAAAATGCTGTTAGTAATACATATAAAAAGCGTTATGAAATTAGTATTGATATTAACGGATATAAAGAAGATCGTTATAAAAAAGTTGCTTCAATGGCAAGAAGATTTGGTAAACAAGTTCAACGTACCAAAACAGATATTAAATTAGACCCAATGCCTGCTGATGAAAGAAAAGTAATGCATCAAGAATTAGCTAAATTTAATCATGTTAAAACTGAAAGTCATGGTGAAGGTAAAAACCGTCACATGGTAATATCTTATGTAAAATAAAATACTTTTAAGTACATGTGTTTGACCAATATTATGTTTTTAATAATATTGGTCTTTTAAATATAAAAAAACACTTGCCTTGCAGTTAGGTTTAAGTTGTATGCTTAAAGTAGGAGGATCAGGATATGGATATAACAGTAAGACAAGATTTATTGGATGTATTATATGAAAATAAGATTATTAAGTCATTGTATAATTTTGATTATCATGATCAAGCAATTATTTCGTTAACTAAAACCTTAATATCATTAGGTTATAGTGATAGTGATATTTTGGATTTGATAGATAGTGATATGAGTCTATTGGATATATTATTATTTCATTATGATTTATTACAAAATAAACAATATGAATGCTGCTGTTTAATCAATCAAATTAAAAAGATGATTAATGAGATAAAGGAAGATGAAAATGGAATATACAATTAATCAGGTTTGTAAAAAATATAATTTAAATGCTTCAACATTAAGATATTATGAAAAAGAACGATTATTACCACCAATAAAGAAAAATACAAGTAATCAGCGAGTTTATAATGATGATGATTTAAAATGGCTTGATATGATTATGTGTATGCGAAATACGGGAATGACAATAGCTTATATTCGTAATTATATTGATTTGTGTAAACAAGGGGATAAAACACTAGATCAGCGTTATGAAATTTTAAAAAAACAAAAAGAAATTTTATTACTACAGCAGCAAGAATTAAATAAACATATGGAAATGATAAATTATAAAATCGATTTTTATGAAAATAAATTAAAATGATAGCTTATGTTATCATTTTTTTATTAGTTTCATTTTCAGTAACAATTTAATAAATGTAAAGTGACTATGTTATAATATCTGTTAAGAATGGGGGATTTTAATGGATATTATGGTCGTTATTAACCAAATGATTCAATTGTTTTTAATAATTGGACTTGGTTATTTTATGCAAAAAAAGAACATATTAAATGATGAATTAAATAGTAAATTAAATTATATTGTTATTTCTATAACAACAACAGCAATGATATTTTCTTCAGTTTGTTCTACAACAATTACTGATAAAAGTATGGTTATTTATACATTAGGTGTTGCAACTGCTGTTTATTTATTATTACCAGTAATAAGCTTTATTCTTGTAAAAATAATGCGGATTCCCTTGCCACAACAAGGACTTTATATATTCATGACAATCTTTTCTAATATAGGATTTATGGGATTTCCAATTATGAAGGCTTTATTTGGAAATGATGCGGTTTTTTATACAGCACTATTTAATATTTTATTTAATCTGGAGGTATTTACATTAGGCGTTATTTTAATCAACTATGGAAATGACGTTAAAATGAAATTAAATCCTAAAAATCTATTATCACCAGGAGTAATTTCATCTGTGATTGCCATCTTTATTTATTTTTTAGAAATACCGGTTCCTGATGTACTTGCAAATTGTTGTGAGATGGTTGGTGATATGACTACTCCACTAGCAATGATGATTATTGGAGCCACTCTTGCCAATATAAAAATTAAGGATTTATTTACAGAACTAAGATTATATTATTTTACAGTAGTAAAACAAGTAGTATTACCAATCGTTGTATTCCCGATCATTGCATATTTTATTTCTGATCCATTAATTCAAGGAATTACATTAATTAATATTGCAATGCCAGTTGGAAATAGTGCAGTTTTGTTCGCTAAACAATATGGTGGGGATGTTGAATTAGCAGCTAAAAGCATTTTTATTACAACACTAGTAAGTGTCTTTACAATTCCATTAATAGTTTCATTATTATTGATATAAACACATGAATTAACATGTGTTTATTTTTTTACGTCAATATTATGTTTTTACACATATTGTGTACATATTTAAATATCTGATTTACAATAGTAGACAAAATATCGTTCTTCTTATAAAATTTGTTAATAATTTTATATATTAATTATTTTGTGCTAATCAAAATTTAGTTGATTAAATCAGTATATTTTAAAGAAAGGTGAAGGTTAATGGAAGTAAATATTGCAATATGTGATGATGAAAAAGAATATGTTAAAGAGATAATTGATTATTTAGAAAAATGTTCTTGGAAAAGAAATAATAAATTTATTTATCATGTATTTTATAGTGGTGAAGAATTATTAAATAGTAAGAAAGTCTTTGATTTAATTATTTTAGATATAAAAATGGGAAATATTTCAGGAGTAAATGTTAAAGATATTTTTTATAACCGAAATAATCAATCAAGAATTATCTTTTTAACTAACTATGATGAGTATATGGAAGATTCATTTGGTAGAAATGTTTATGGTTATATAAATAAAAGTAAAATTGACAAATTAGAAATTCCATTAACAAAAATTTATAAAGAATTACTAGAAAATAGAACTGTTGTTATAAATAATAATGTAGTAAATTTATATAAAGTTTATTATGTAAGAGCAGATGGTCCATATATCAATATTCATTATGAAAACGATTATGATATTTATCGGATGACGTTAAGTGATTTTGCAACTAGAATTTCTAATCCTAATTTTATTAGAACTCATAAATCATATCTAGTAAATATGCGCTACATAAAGAATATAGATCAACGCATTATTACTTTAGATAACGATGTAAATGTAAGTATATCACACGGGAAAAGAAGCGATGTCATGAAAACTTATCATCATTATTTAATGGAGAACATTTCATATGATTAATTGGCTAATACTATTAATAAAACAATTTATTGATATCATTAAATATTTATTAGTAGCAGATGCTTTATTTGATTTAGAATATGATAAAAATAAAAAGTTAAAAGAAATATTAGCTTTATCAATAATAATCATACTAGTTTATCTAGTCTTATTTGAACATATTGTAGATATTTGGGTAGATTTAAATGTTGTAATATGTTTTATAAGTTTAATAATTCTATTTAGGAATAATAATATAAAAACATTAAAAATACTTATAGTAAGTATAATTATAACAACTATTATTGAACAATTTGTAGATTTATTTATAGAGTATAAAATCATAGAAGTGAGTGAGATAAAATTTTTACTATCAAATTGCCTAAGATTTTTTGTAATTGTAGTAATTTATATATTATCTAAAATAATAATAATGTTATATAATAAGTACAATTTTAATAAATTTTCTAGCTATATTTATATGAATATTATATTTTCTTTTAGTGCAACAATATTTCCATTGATTATAGCCCAAACATACGATAATAAAATTAAATATCAATTAAGTGTCATAATAAAGATAGTTGCAATTACAAATATAATAATTTCAATAATATCAATAGTATTATTTATAAAAAATAAAAATGAAAAAGATAAATATTATTTAGAAAATATAGTTAAAGATGAAACATTAAAATTACAAGAAGACTATTATCAAAAATTGATAGATAACTATGCCAGTTTAAGAAATTTTAAGCATGATATTAAAGCACATTATCATGTACTTTATAAATTACTAGAAAATGATAAACATGATGATGCCAAAGAGTACTTAGAAAATATTTTTGAAAAGATTAGTTTGGTTGATGTATATAATACTAATAATCTTTATATTTCAAGTATATTAAATTCTTTTGATCAAACTTTTAAAGATAATCAGATAAATTTTGATTTTTCATATAATGTAAATAGTGTTATAAATATGGATAACATGGATATTTGTTCATTGTTTTATAATTTAGTTATAAATGCAATAGAAGCCAACTTAAAACTTTCCAATGATCGATATATCATCTTAAATGTAGTTAACATTAAAAATAATCTTCTAATAAAAATATCAAATCCGATCAATGACATCAAAGAAATTGAATATATTCAAGAAAGAAAAAGTTCCAAAATGGATGTAGAAAATCATGGCATTGGTTTACAAAAAATAAACGAAATTGTAGCTAGGTATAATGGTAAAAATGAATATAAAGTAGAAGACAATTGTTTAATAAATCAAATTGTCTTATTAAATGTGCTTGAGTTTTAAGATAAATACAATTTAAATATAATAAATACAATAATCAAAAAAACATTGATTTAATCATTATTATTTTCCTCATAAAAGGAGGAAATAATGATGATGACATATGGTTTTTATGAATGGTTAATTAAATGGTTAGGCGGAGGACATTAATCATATCAAGATTTATATAATTCGATAAAAAATATGAAAAAAGATAGAAGATTTATATTTTCTATCTTTATTATTATTTAATTAGTTTAGACAGCATAATAATATGCTGTTTTTCTATATGCGATATATAATTTTTTAACTTTCTACACCAAAGACAATATTAGCGCTTTTACGAGCTTGAGTAAGTACATCCATTACAATATATGAGTGTTCTAACATTTTATTACAAGCCTTGAAATCAAGATTATCAATATAAGTTGTAAATGCTTTGAACTCGCTATATAAACGATGATAATTACCAGTATCAATCCGTTCGCTATTTTCAGTATTTTTTAAAATTTGCACATCACTTAGTACACTTACAGGACCATCAATTTTTATACATCCCTTGTCACCTTGAATAGTTGTTGAAATAGGAGCACTACAATCTTTGGCAGCAATGCATACTGCTTCAAAATTTGGATAGTTTAGACATAAAACTCCAGAAGTATCAATGTCATGTTCAATATTGGCATAATAATGAACGTGTTCTGGTTTACCAAATAATCCAACTACAAAATGAATATTATAAACATTTAAATCCATTAAAGCTCCGCCTGATTTGTTTACATCAAATGCTGGTAAAATTATTCCTTTTTTAAAGTCATCATAACGTGAAGAATATTGAGAGAAGTTACATGAAACAATACTTATTTTACCAATTGATGGTAATTGTTTTTTTATTTTTTTGTATGCAGGTAAGTATTGATTAGTAATTGCTTCAAATAGTAAACAGTTATTTTGTTTTGATAGTGTTATTAGTTCTTTTAGTTCATCTAAATTAGATGTAAATGGTTTTTCACAAATAACATGTTTTTTATGATCTAGTGCTTTTTTTGTAAATTCAAAATGAAGATGATTAGGTACTGCAATATATACGGTATCAATATTGTCATCATCTAATAATTCATCATAATCATAATATGTTTTGTTGATATTATATTTATTAGCTAAGAAATTTATTTTTTCTATAGATTCTTTTCGACCTAAAATGGCTTCTAATTTCATATCATCGATTAAATCTGCGATAGTGAGAAAATCTTGAACGATCATGCCACTTCCAATAATTCCTAAATTCATATTACCCTCCTCCAATAGTTAATTTATATAATTATTATAACATTGATTGGGTATATTAATTAATAATAATTTATGATAAAATACAAAGGATAAAGGAAGGTGATAATGTGAATGATGATATTATTGTAGCAATTGCAACTAGTAGATTGGAAGCTGCTATTTCAATAATTAGAGTAAGTGGACCTGATTGTATTGCTTTTGTACAAAAGTTTTTCACAGGAAAAATTTTAGAAAAACCAAGTCATACAATTAATTATGGTTTTATTATAGATGAAGGAAAGAAAATAGATGAGGTTTTGGTTAATATCTATCGTGGTAAAAGAACTTTCACTGGTGAAGAAATGGTAGAGATTAACTGTCATGGTGGTGTTTATATTACTTCTAAGGTATTAGAAGTATGTATAAAAAATGGTGCTAGAATGGCAGAACGTGGTGAATTTAGTAAACGTGCTTTTTTAAATGGGCGAATTGATTTATCACAAGCTGAAGCTATTAGTGACATTATTACAGCTAAAAATAGTTATGCTACTGATTTAGCGTTAAAGGGAATCACTGGAAATATTAGTAATTTTATTGAAACATTAAAAGAGGATTTGATTCAAATAATTACGCAAATTGAAGTAAATATTGATTATCCTGAATATGATGATGTTGAAGAATTGACGGCTTCTTCTTTATTGCCTAAAAGTAGTGATTTATTAGCTAAAATGAATGAAATCTTAGAAAATTCAAAGAATATTAAGTTAATTAAAGAAGGAATTAAGACTGTTATTATTGGTCGACCTAACGTTGGGAAAAGTAGTTTATTAAATGCTTTATTGGATGAAGATAAAGCAATTGTTACTGATATTGCTGGAACGACAAGAGATATCGTTGAAGGAAGTATTAGTATAGATGGTATTGTTTTGAATATGATTGATACTGCTGGTATTAGGGAAACTGATGATATTATTGAAAGCATTGGGGTTGAAAAATCAAAGGAATTAGTTCATCAGGCTGATTTGGTTTTATTAGTAATTGATGGTAGTCAGGAATTAAGCGATGAAGATAAACAGTTATTAGAGCTTACAAAAGATGCTACAAGGATTATTGTAATCAATAAAATTGATCAAGGTATCAAAGTTGATCTACAAGGAGTAAAAATAAGTGCTAAAGATAATCAAATTGGTGATTTAGTAGCTGAAATTAAAACAATGTTTGAACTAGGTAAGATTATTGATAATAATAATTACATTTTAACTAATGCTAGACAAACGATGTTATTGCAACGTGCTAGTCAGTCATTAAATCAAGCAGTTGATGCAATGAAATTAAGTGTACCAACAGATTTAATAGTTACTGATTTGTATGAATGTTGGAATAATTTAAAAGAAATATTGGGAGAGAAAGCAAAAGAAGATTTATTAGATGAATTGTTTAAACGCTTTTGTATAGGTAAGTAGAATGGATAAAAATAAGATTTTAGAGTTTAAATTTTTAAATATAGCAAAATATTCGGGAATAGTAGCAGCAATTTCATTTGTATTATTTTTGATTATTAATGCTTTTAATACAGGCAGTAATGTCCTTTTTATAATTAGCTATGTTTTATTAATGGTTGCAATTGTTGGTGCTATTCAAGGAATATGTTTGTTTGTAATTGGTAATTATTTTGGAAAAAAGTAAGTGGGTGAATAGATGGCAGGTTTAGATGAAATATATCAAAGGATTGATTCATTATTTGAACATGGTCTTATAAACAGTTTGATAAGCATTGTTATTGTTATAATTATTGCTTTAATATTAAATAAATTAATTAATAAGATTATAAAGAAAAAAATAGATGATCCAATTAAAATCGTATTTCCAATGCGAATCAAGAAAATTGTTTTAATTTCTTTAGTATTGATTGTTATTTTAAGTGAATTAAGTGCAATGCAATCAATCATGAAAGCATTGTTAGCTAGTGGGGGAATTATCGCAGTTGTTATTGGGCTTGCCTCACAAGAAGCAGCAAGTAATATAATTAATGGTTTTATGATTTTAACTTATAAACCATATAAGATTGGTGATTTTGTTAATGTTCGTGAATATACTGTAACAGGAACAGTTATTGATATTTCAATGCGTCATAGTATTGTGGAAACATTAGAAAAAACACAGGTTATTATTCCTAATTCTATTATGAATAAAGCAATTATTGAAAATGTATCTAATGTAAAGACACAAAAAGCTAATTATTTATTAATTGAAATATCTTATGAAAGTGATTTACAAAAAGCTATTGCCATAATTCAAGAAGAAGGCGATAAGCACCCATTATGTGTTGATGGTCGAAATGAATTACAAAAAGAACAAAATGAACCAATTGTTAAAGTACATTGTATTAATTTTAATGAAAGTGGGATTCAATTAAGAGCAACATTATTATCTAAAGATAATTCAGATGGATTCCAATTAATGTCTGATTTACGTTTAAGAATCAAAGAACGTTTTGATAAAGAAGGTATTGATATTCCATATCCACATCGTGTTGTAATTAATGAAACAAAAGAAAGTAAGGAATAAAAAAGAACCAGAGCTAATCTTCTAAATTAGCTTCTGGTTCTTCTTTTATAGTCAATTTAATTTTTGTTACTCGATTAGCCTTGATACCAGTGATTTTAAAAATAAGGTTATTGATTGTAACACTTCGTTCTTGATTATCCTCAGGTATTTCTCCTAATAACTCAAGAATAAAACCACTTACTGTATCATGATTAATATCATCTATATTTAAATTTAGATCTAATTCATCAATCAAATCATCAATTATATAATTACCATCAACTATGTAATTGTGATCATCGATTTTTTGTAATTTTGGTTCATCATCAGGATCATATTCATCCTCAATTTCACCAACAATTTCTTCAATTAAATCTTCAACTGTTACAATTCCTGAAAAACCACCATATTCATCAACTAAAATAGCAATATGTTGATGATCTTCCTGTAGTTCTTTTAATAAATCATCAGTATTTTTTGATTCTAAAACAAAATATGGTTTTCTTAAAAGCTTACTAATATCTACATTATCAAATCCAACTTTGCGAGCTTCAATAACAAAATCTTTCATATTCAAAATACCAATAATGTTATCGATTGACTTTTCATATATTGGAATTCGAGTATATCGCATTGTCATCATCTGTTCAATATTTTTACTTAAAGGATCTTCAATATCAATACAGTAGACCTCTGTTCTTGGGGTCATGATATTTAATGCTAAACTTTCATCAAATTCAAAAATATTAGAAATCATATCACTTTCATTTTCATCAAAGACACCACTTTCTTGACCACTTTTTACCAAAGAACGAAATTCTTCACGAGATATGGTATCTTCAGCATTTTCATCCTTCATACCAAAAATCATCAAGACAAATTTTGTTGACCAAGATAAGATCTTAATAAATGGTGCTGCTATTTTACTAATAATTAAAACTGGTTTAGCACAAAACATTGAAAACCATTCTGCTTTTTGCAAAGCGATTCTTTTAGGTACCAACTCACCAAAAATCAATGTAATAAATGAAATTAAAATGGTAATTAATACAACAGCAATCGTATCAGCATAAGGAACAGATAAACTTTTTAAAAAGCTTGCAAAGGTAACTGAAATTCCTGTTGCAGCACTAGCAGAGTTAAAAAATCCAGCTAATGTAATAGCTACTTGAATAGTAGATAAAAAGTTAGTTGGTTCCTCTAATAACTTTTCAACTAATTTGGCTTTTTTATTTCCAGCTTCACTTAAATTTTTTATTTTAGTTTTGTTGACAGAAACAATTGCCATCTCACTTGCTGCAAAATATGCATTAACTAACGTTAAAATAACAATTAAAACAATTTGAAATGAAATCGACTCGGGGCCTGAATCCATAAAATAATACACTCCTTTTTTATATAATTATATAATCTATATTCTATCAAAGTTAAAAACAAAAGTAAATATCAATGAAAAGTGAAGAATGTTAAGATTTGATTAAAAAAGTGTATTAAATGAATTAAATCTTTAAAATTAGTCAAATTTTAAAGATTTAATCGCAATACACTTTTAATCACTACATTTATTTTTAAAAATAATTCCACCAATAACAAACATAAAAGCAATAACGATTACACCATATTTTGAACTATCAGTCAATTGAGTAACAATTCCCATTAGTAAAGTTCCCATAAAAGAAGCTCCTTTACCAAATATGTCAAATACACCGAAATATTCACTAGCCTGATTAGTAGGAATTATCTGAGTAAAATATGATCTAGATAATGCTTGAATTGCTCCTTGGAATACAGCTACAAAAACAGCTAAAACCCAGAATTTCCAAGCTGTATCTAACCATAAAGCAAATACAGCGATAAAGAAATAACCAGTAATACAAGTTAAAATTAAAGATTTAACTGAATATTTTTTAGCTAGCTTACCAAATATCAAAGAAAATGGGAAAGCTACTACTTGAGTCATTAATAAAGCTAATAATAAACTGCTATCGTTAATTCCAACATCTTTACCATATGAAGTTGCCATTTCAATAATCGTATAAACACCATCAATATAAAAGAAAAAAGCAATTAAGAAAAATAAAACTTTTTTATCATTTTTAATATTCGTCAAAACTCGTTTAAGATTACCTAATACAGGTTCTTTTTTAGTCGAATAATTTACTTGGCGATAATTTTTTAATAAAGGAATTGTTGCTAAAAGCCACCATAAAGCATTAATAATAAATGCAATTGCAGTAGCTTGTACAGTTGTTAATCCAATTGAATTAGCTCCTAAAATTAATAATAAACTAATAGTAAAAGGAATACAGCTGCCAATATATCCCCAGGCATAACCATGTGAAGAAACTTCATCAACTCGATCACTAGTTGTAATATCAACTAGCATTGAATCATAAAATACTAAGCTAGTAGATAATCCAGTTTTAGCGATAATAAAGAGTACTAGAAAAGCAATCCAGCCAAGAGGAACAGCCATAGCAACTAAACATAAAACCCCCATTAGCATAAAAAAGGTAAATATTGGTTTACGAAGATTTTTTTGATCACCAATACTACCAAGTGTTGGACCAGCTAAAGCTACTATTAGTGTTGAAATAGAAATCGCATAGCTGTAGTATGCTGTTGAATCACTTAAAGAAATCCCAGCACTAGAAGCCAGGTTTTTAAAATAAATAGGAATAATAGTGGAAACTAAAAGGACAAAAGCCGAATTTCCAACGTCATATAAAATCCAGTATTTTTCTAATTTAGTTAGTTTATTCATAATTAAAATCGAATCGGTTAGATATTCTAGTATTATTTAAGTAACTTTCATAATAACCAATTATCTCCTTTGTTGCAGTATTAATTGACTGATTAAATATATTAACCAGGATGTCAATATCGTCTTTAATTAAAGGTTCTGGTTTTGCTTGCATTACCATTCCTAAATAACTCTTAGCATTAACTAATTTCATTCCTGTTAAGATTATGGTTCTTTTAATATTGCTTTGACAAGCAAATAATTGATTAAATCGTCGAAATGATTTTAGAGAAGTTAAAATTGTATCAGGTTTCAATTTAAAAAATGGAGCAATTATAGTAGCTGTATCTTTATTAGCGATAAGATGTTTAGCACTACAATAATTGAACTTATCATTATTAATAATCATAAAACGCTGATCTAAATCCCGTTCAATGGCATAATGAGAAATTTCTTTATTCTCCATGACAGTATCAATAAAACCATGACATTCACTATCAAGAATAAAATGATTAATGAAACCGAAGATATAAGCTAAAGCGGCTTCACTATTAGTTTCTTTAAGCTGTTCTTTAGCTTTTTCAAAAAAATCGCGAGCAATTTCTTGATGAAGACGATTTCCCAATTCATTTACATAATTATTTTTTAAAGGATGATAAAAAAACAAAATATCGGGACCTTGAAGACCAATATTGTAATAATTTCGATTGTTGTTGATGATTTCAACAATTTTAGGATGATCAAGCCTGCTTAAAACTTGATTTCCAAAGTGTTGATGTGTATAACTTGCGGGCATATAAAACCTCCTGTCTAAACCATTATAAATAGTTTAAATTATTTTGTCATGTTTAATAGTTTAAGTTTAAGTTAATTTTTAACTACAACCGATAGTAAGTATTATAGCAGTTTTAGTTAAAAATTGCATTTTAATAAATAAAAAAGACGATGAACTCGTCTATTTAAAATTGCGGTTAAATCGATTACTTAAAGAATGTTCGTTTTTTAAAGCAGCAATAAAATCATTAATATAAACAACACACTCATCAATACTTTGGTTAAATAACTTTTCTAACGCAATAATATCTAAAGCAATTTTTTGATTTGGTTGATAATTAACAACAAAGCCTTGAAACCTTTTAAAAGTAAAGGTTATTTTTAATACCAAATAAATCAAGCCTCTTTTATACAATTGCGGAGCCACCAATAAACGATCATAAAATTTCATTCCTTTTAAACTCTTATAAATATCTTTAATGCTCGCTTGAGGATAAAAGATAGCAATATTACTAACAATATCATCATTAATATGGATATGATTAGCTAAATGAGTTTTTAAAGGATTCAAACCATCTTTGACCATAAAATAACGATCTAACTCAGTTTCTATTTCAAAATGAGTAGTTTTAGTCTTATCCATTATTTCATTTACTAAAGGATGACAATTACTATCTAAAATAAAGTGACAAACAAAACCACAAAGATACGCAAACTGAGCCTGACTTTTAGTATGTTGTAATGTTGTTATTGCTGGAAGTAAAAACTCACAAGCTTTTTGTTGATGAATAGCACTGCCTAAGCGATTGATTTTGCTATGTAAATAGGGCCGATTATAAAATAAAATATCCGGACCATGAAGACCAATATTATAAAAATCAATATTATCATTAATAATTTTTTTTAGCTGGTCATCAAGCTGTTTTAAAACGATTTTACCTAAACGATAATGACTATATGAAGCAGGCATTATTTTAATGTATCATATTCACTAGCTTTAAAACCAACTAAAACGCGATTTTCAGTTTCAACGATTGGTCTTTTAACAAGCATACCATCACTAGCTAGAAGTTCTAATTGTTCATCTTCACCCATTGTTGGTAATTTATCTTTTAAATTTAATTCACGATATTTTAATCCAGAAGTATTAAAGAATTTTTTAAGTGGCAAATTACTTTTTTTATATAAAGCATGTAGTTCTTCTTTGTTTAATTTTTCTTCAACAATATGACGATCCTGGTGCTCTAAACCAAGTTGATCTAAGTATTTTTTAGCTTTTTTACATGTACTGCATTTTGGATATTCAATAAAATTCAACATTTTTCTCACCTCGATTAATAGTTTACCTCATTTGACAATATAATAACAATATTATGCTTAATTATTTATAAAGGAAATAACACTTCCTAACAGATAGGAATTTTCCTATCTGTTAGGAAGTTTAATTATAGATATAAATCCTAAAAATGTGTTAGTATGATAGCGGAGTTGATGTCATGCTTAATAAACGTCAAAATCAAATTATTGACATATTAAATAATGATAATAATTGGATTACAGGGAAAGAACTTGCCAAATTATTAAATGTCTCTGATCGTACTATTAGATCAGATATCGATGTTATTAATAAGTTTTATGATTGTTTATTGATTAAATCAAATAAAAGATTAGGTTATCAAATTGATGAAGCTTTGCTTTTTAAACAAGATATTGAAACTAAGGAACTTATTCCTCAAAACTCACATGAACGTTGTGTTTATATCATTCGAGAGTTGTTATTTAAAAGCAAAGAAATTAATTTAATAGCTTTACAAGACCAGGTTTTTGTTAGTGGTTATTCAATTGATAATGATATTAAAAAGATTCGTAAGATGATAAGTGAATATCCTAGCTTAAAATTGATTAGATCAAAGAATTATATTAGCTTACGGGGAAATGAAGCAGATAAAAGAAAATTATATAAACAATTATTAACTGAGGAAACTCATGGTAATTTCTTGAATTTAAATTCAATTGCTGATTTATGGTCAAATTTTGATTTATTAGAAATTAAAGATATCCTTGAGGATGTTTGTGAATTGTATAATTATCAAATTCGTGAAATTGATTTTCCAATGATTATGATTCATGCTGGTGTTGCAATTGAAAGAATTATTAATCGTAATTATATTAATAGTAAAACTGCTAAACATCATTTAAATAATAATATTGAATATCAAATTTCATATGAGTTTTTTCATCGGGTTAGTAAAACAATTGATATTGAGTTAGTAGAAGATGAAGTTGTTTTATTTGCTCAATTATTAATTGGTAGTTATCAAAAAGATGATGAAGATGAAAATTTAGATAAGTTATTAAATCAAATTGTTGATGCTGTAATTAAAGAAGTAAAAGATTATTTTGATATTAATTTTTCTAAAGATAAGGATTTTAAGCTAGGCTTAAAAATGCATTTACAACTATTACTAGAAAGACAGCAAAACAATGTTACGATTACTAATATTTATCTTCAAGAGATAAAAAGAAAATACCCATTGGTTTTTGAAATGGCAATTAGAGCTGGTGAAGTAATTGCTGATATTTGCAAGATAAATGTTAAAGAAAATGAACTATCATTTTTAGCTTTACATTTAGGAGCTGCTTATGATCGTGTAAATTCGATTAAACGTTATCGAGCGGTTATAATTATCCCGCACAATCAAATGTTATCAAATATGTGTATTGATAAATTAAAACTTAGATTTGAAGAACGAATGGTAATTGTAAAAAGATATGGTTTTTATGAAGAAACGATGATAAAACAACAAGAACCAGATTTAATAATTACGACTGTACCATTAAAACATAATTTAAATATCCCGACAGTGCAAATAACATTATTTGTTAATTATGAAGATGAAAGTAAAGTTTTCCAGACTTTAAATCTTTTAGATAAACAACGTTATCATGAAGATTTTGTAGTATTAGTAAATGAATTAATACGACCAGATTTATTTCATGTAAAAAAACAAATGGCTAGTTCCAAAGAGGTTATTGATTTTTTATGTGATGAATTAATTAGTAAAAATTTAGCCGATGAAAGATATAAAGAAGATGTATTTAAACGTGAGTCAGTTTCGGCAACATCATTTGTAAATGGTTTTGCAGTACCACACTCGATTGAAATTACTTCAAAAGAATCTTGTATATCAATTATGATTTTAGATAAACCAGTAAAATGGGGTGATTTTGAGGTCAAATTAGTACTTTTATTAGCGATAAGAGATACCGATAGTCATCTGTTGAAAATATTTTTTGACTGGCTAAGTAGTATTGTTAGTGATTCTAATAAATTCAGACAGTTATTAGAGGTTAAAAATTATCAGGAATTTATTCAGCACGTTATTGAATAGGAGAATAAAATGGCAACTAAGGTAGAAAGAAAAAAAAGAAATAAAAAGAAAAAATATAATTATATTGATGCTTCAATGACAAAGCGTTTTATAAGTTACATAATTGACTGGTATGTTGGGGCTTTATGTACAGCAATTCCAATTGCAATTACATCACAAAAGTTAACTAATACAATGTTAAATCAAAACATTGTTGAATTTGAACAGCCTTATGGAATTATTTCCGGGGTAATAGCTGTATTATTTGCGATTTTCTATTTTGTGATAGTTCCAACTTATATTTATCCAGGACAAACAGTTGGTAAAAGAATTTGTAAAATTAAAATTGTTCAAAACAATAATGAACCAGTAACAATTAAAAATATGTTATTACGACAATTATTAGGAATTATTGTTATTGAAGGGGTATTAGTTACTGCTAGTGCTATTTGGCATGAAGTTATTACGATTATTACCCAAATTAATTTTGTAACGCCATTGATGTACGCTGGATTTGTAGTTACAGCAGTTAGTATTTTGTTGTATTTATTTAAAGGTGAACATCGTGCTTTACATGACTATATTGGAAATACTAAGGTAGTTTCATGCAATTAATTTCCTAATACTAGGAAAAATGAATAATAAAAAAAACGGGTAATAAATTTTATAATAATACTATAAGATAAGGAGAATTGATTATGGAAGGATTAGAATTAGTAAGTTTTAAAATTATTTCAGCAGTAGGAATGGCTAAATCAAGTTATATTGAAGCTATGAAGGCTGCAAGTGAGGGAGATTTTGAATTAGCTAAAGCTAAGATCAAAGAAGGAGAAGAATCATTTAATGGTGGACATAGTGCTCATGGTGAATTGATTCAAAAAGAAGCAAGCGGTGAACATGTTGTACCAACAATTTTATTGATGCATGCAGAAGATCAATTAATGTCAGCTGAAACTATTAAAGTAATGGCATTAGAAATCATTCGTTTAAATGAACGTGTTGCTGCATTAGAAAAATAGTAATAAGTATGAAAATACTGATTATAAAAAATAAAGGGAGGAAAAAAAGATGAAAAAAATTTATTTATTTTGTAGTGCTGGAATGTCTACAAGTATGTTAGCAAGCAATATGCAAGATGTTGCTAATCAACATAAATTACCAATTAAAGTAGCAGCTTTTCCACACAACAAACTAGAAGAAATCATTAGTAATGATCGTCCTGACTGTATTTTACTTGGACCACAAGTAAAATATATGTATGATGAAACAGTGGCTCAATTTGGAAGCCAAGGGATCCCTATTGCTGTAATCGACCAAGGTGATTATGGAATGATGAACGGAGAAAAAGTTCTTAAAACAGCAATTAAATTAATTAAGGGGAATAAAAAATAAAATAGAAAAGAGGGCAAACTATTATGATGAAAAAACTTGAAAAAGTTTTGATGCCTTTAGCGGAAGCTATTGGGCGTAACAAATATCTAGTTGCAATTCGTGATGGTTTCTTGGTTTCTACACCATTACTTATTGCCGGATCAATATTCTTATTAATTGGAAACTTTCCAATTACTGCATGGACTGATTGGTTAGAATCAGTTGTTGTTAATTCAAGCACTGGTGAAACATTAGCAACATTTATTGCTAAACCAGCAAGTGCAACATTTGATATCATGGCAATTTTTGCTGTTGTTGGTATTGCTTATTCATTTGCTCGTCAAATGAAAACTGACAAAATCTTTGGTGCAGCTGTTGCCATTATGTCATGGTTTTTAATTATGCCATATACAGTAGAAGGAACAATTACTGTAGGTGGTGAAGAAGTAGCAGCAAGCTTATCTGGTTTACCACTTGGATGGGTTGGTGCTAAAGGTATTTTTGTTGGTATCATTGTTTCTTTCATTGCCGTACATATTTATTCTTGGGTAGAGAAAAAAGGTTGGGTAATTAAAATGCCTAAAGGAGTACCTCCTACTGTTGAACAATCATTTGGAGCTTTAATTCCAGCAGTTATTGTTATGACAGTATTCTTCCTAATTAACTTATTATTTGGTTTCTTAGGAACAAACGTATTCCAAATTATTTTCGAATTCTTACAAACACCATTATTAAACTTAGGTGATACTTTAGGAGCAATGGTTATTGCTTATATCTTCTTACATTTATTCTGGTTCTTCGGGGTAAATGGTGGATCTGTAGTTGGAGCAGTATTTAATCCAATTTTACAAACTTTAGCAGTTGAAAACTTAGAATTCTTTAAAACAGGAGTTGGGGAAGGACATATTATTTGTCAACAATTCCAAGATTTATTTGCAACATTCGGTGGATGTGGTTCTACATTATCATTAATTATTGCAATGTTATTATTCTGTAAATCTAAACGTATTACTGAATTAGGTAAATTAGCATTAGTACCAGGTATCTTTGGTATTAACGAACCAATCGTATTTGGGTTACCAATCGTATTAAACCCAACTATGTTAGTTCCATTTGTTTTAGTACCGACGATGAATATCGTTATATCTTATTTTGCAATGGCTCTGGATTTTGTTCCAATTTGTAGTGGGGTTCAAATTCCATGGACAACACCAGTAATTATTTCAGGTTTATTAGCGACTAACTGGGTTGGAGCTATCTTGCAAGGATTATTATTAATTGCCGGTGTATTTATTTACATGCCATTTATTAAAATTATGGATAAACAATATTTAATTGATGAAGCTAATGCAGCAAACGAAGAAGAAGATGACGATTTCTCATTAGACGATTTATCATTTGATGATTTATAAAAGGAGGCAATAAAATGAAAGTAATTATGATTTATGATCAAATCCAATCTGGTGCAGGTATTAAAGACGATCATATGGTTCCTTTAGGCGCAACTAAAGATCCAGTAGGACCAGCAATTATGATGGAACCATACTTAAAAGCAGTAGGTGGTCGTGTTGTTGCTTGTCTATATTGTGGAGATGGTTTTTATGAAGCAAATCCTAAAGAAGTAAGTCGTAAATTATGTGCAATGGTTAATAAATTAAAACCAGATGTAGTAATTTGTGGACCAGCATTTAATTATTTAGGATATGGAAAAATGGCAGCAAATATTGCTTATGACATCAATCAAACTACAGATGTACCAGCATTTGCTGCAATGTCAAAGGAAAATGAAGAAACAATCAATGAGTTTAAAGATAAAGTTCATATTGTCGAAACGCCTAAAAAAGGTGGTACTGGTTTAAATGAAGCATTAGATGGAATGTGTAAATTAGCAAAAGCCTTAGTAGATAAAGAAGATCTAAATCCAATTACTTCAAAGTATTGTTTCTAAACTAAAAAGGATGCTAAGAAGCATCCTTTTGTTAAAAATAAAGGAGGAATTTATAAATGTGGGGTATTATCGCAACATGGCGAATGGCCATGGAAGGTATTAGCAAAGCTAGTGAAATGTTGGCAGAAGGAAAAGATGCTGGTGATGCTATTGAAACAGCAATTAGAGAAGTAGAAGATTTTCCATACTATAAATCAGTAGGATATGGTGGCTTACCTAATGAAGAAATGGAAGTAGAATTAGACGCTGCATTTATGGATGGTGATACACTTGATATTGGTGCTGTAGCTGCTATTAAAGATTATGCTAACCCAGTTAGTATTGCTAGAAGATTATCAAAAGAAAAAGTTAATAATCTTTTAGTTGGTGCTGGAGCAGAAAAATTTGCTCATAAAGAAGGATTTGAAAGAAAAAATATGTTAAGCGATCGTGCTAAAATTCATTATCGTAATCGTGTTAAAGAAGTTCAAGAACAAGAAATTAAACCATATGCTGGTCATGATACAGTAGGAATGGTTTGTCTAGATAGTCATGGTAAAATGACTTCAGCTACTTCAACAAGTGGATTATTTATGAAAAAAGCTGGTCGTGTTGGTGATTCACCAATTTCTGGTTCTGGATTCTATGTTGACAGTAAAGTCGGTGGTGCTAGTGCAACAGGACTTGGTGAAGATGTAATGAAAGGTTGCGTTGCTTATGAAATAGTTCGTTTAATGAAAGAAGGAATGCATCCACAAGCTGCTTGTGAAAAAGCTGTTAATGATTTTGATTTAGAATTAAAACAACGTCGTGGAAAAGCTGGTGATATGTCACTAGTAGCAATGAATAATAAAGGAGAATGGGGTGTTGCTACTAATATTGAAGGATTCTCATTTGCAGTGGCAACTGCTAATGAAAAACCAACTGTTTATTTAACTGAAAATATTGATGGTAAATGTGTTCATACAGTTGCTAGTCAAGAATGGTTAGATAATTATATGGCAACAAGAATGGCTCCATTAGAAGAAAAATAATATGGAAACAGAAATATTAAATAAAGTTGATGAAATATCAAAACAAATGATCGATGGCATTATTGATATTGTAAAAATTGATAGTGTTGAAAGTGAAGCTAAAGAAAATGCTCCATTTGGGACAGGAGTAAAAGAAGCTTTAGATAAAACATTAGCATTAGCGACGTCTTTAGGATTTAAAACAACTAATATTGATAATTATATTGGTTATGCTAGTTATGGTAGCAGTGATGATTATATTTGTGCCATCGGTCATTTAGATGTAGTACCTGTTAAAACAGGATGGAAACATCCGCCATTTAGCGGATACGTGGAAAATGGAACTATTTATAGTCGGGGAATATTAGATAATAAAGGACCTATTATATCTTGTTTATTTGCATTATATGCATTAAAGGAATTGAATATTGATTTAAGTCATGAAGTTAGAATTATTTTTGGCTGTGATGAAGAAAGTGGTTTTGAAGATTTGAAATATTATTTAAGTAAAGAAAAACCACCAATAATGGGATTTACTCCTGATTGTAAATATCCTGTTGTTTATGGTGAACGGGGACGGGCAGTAGTTAAAATCACAGGAAAACAAGATCAGTTAGAAAAATTCTTTAACTTAGTTAATGATTATATTTTAAATACTAAAAATAATGGTGAATGTTTTAATATCGATTTTAAAGATGAAGAATTTGGATTATTGGAAGTTAGAAATTATCAATTATTATTAGACCAAGATCCTAGTATTCAATTTAGTGTTAGTTATCCTGCTAACGTAAGTGTAGAAACAATTATTGATAATATTAAAAAAGCAGTATCTGATTTTGATGTAATTTTAGTAGATAATTATAATCCAGTTAAATTTGAAAAAGATTGTAAACTTGTTAAAACATTAGTATATACTTATGAAAAAGTAACCGGAAATGATGGTACACCAGTAACAACAACGGGAGGGACTTATGCAAAATTAATGCCAAATATCGTTCCTTTTGGTCCATCTTTCCCAGGTCAAAAAGGTATTGGTCATTTACCTAACGAATGGATGACAATCGAAGATATTATTACTAATGCTAAAATTTATGCTTTAAGTTTATATCATCTTGCAAAATAGAAAGTAGGGAAAACGAATGATTGAAATATGTTGTGGTAGTTACGAAGATGCCTTAAATGCTTATAATGGTGGCGCTAAAAGAATAGAATTAAATAGTGCTTTGCATTTAGGAGGTTTAACACCTAGTTTAGCTTCATTAAAAATGACTAAGGCTAATACTAACTTAACAGTAATCTGTATGGTTAGACCAAGGGGCGCAGGTTTTTGTTATAGTAAATCTGAGTATCGTCAAATGTTAATTGAAGCTAAAGATTTATTAGAAACAGGGGCAGATGGTCTTGCTTTTGGTTTCTTACATGAAAACCATGAGATTGATGTTGAAAGAACTAGAAAAATGGTTGAGTTATGTAAAAAATATCATAAAACAGCAGTATTTCATCGTGCTTTTGATTGTGTTAATGATCCATATAAGAGTATTGAGATTTTAATTGATTTAGGTGTTGATCGCTTACTTACAAGCGGTTTAAAAGCTAAAGCAATGGATGGAATTGAATTAATTAAAGAATTACAAGCAAAATATGGGGATAAAATTGAAATATTAGCTGGTAGCGGTGTTAATGCTAGTAATGCTAAAGAAATTGTTGAAATTGCAAAAATCAATCAAATTCATTCCTCTTGTAAAGATTGGCGAACTGATCCAACTACAAGTGGAAAAGATGTTAATTATTGTTATGGACCTGAAACTCATCAAAATGACTATGATGTAGTTAGTTTAGATTTGGTTAAAAAATTAGTAAAATTAGGATTATGAAAAAGAAAATCTGGTTTCGATATTTAATCACTGCTCTTGCTGTAATTGCATCATCATTTTTACAAACTTATGCTATTAAAGTATTTGTTGAACCGGCTAATTTATTATCAAGTGGTTTTACTGGGGTAGCAATTTTAATTGATCGTATTACTTCTTTATATGGTATCAGTTTTTCAACATCACTTGGGATGATTGCTTTAAATGTACCAGTTGCTATTTTGTGTTTTAAAAGTATCGGTAAAAAATTTGTTATTTCATCTTTGTGTCAGGTATTCTTAACAAGTTTTCTACTTAAAGTTTGTACTTTTCCACCATTGTTCGATGATGTGATCTTAAATGTATGTTTTGGTGGTTTTGTTTATGGTATTGCTACAGTAATAGCTTTAAAAGGAAATGCTTCAACAGCGGGAACTGATTTTATCGCTTTATATGTTTCTAATAAAAGCGGTCGGTCAATCTGGGGTTATGTCTTTGTCTTTAATACATGTATATTATGTATTTTTGGTTATATGTTTGGTTGGATTTATGCGGGATATTCAATTGTCTTCCAGTTTATTTCAACTAGAACTATTTCATCGTTCTATCAACGTTACAAACGTGTAACTTTACAAATAACAACTAAACATCCAGAACAAGTAGTTGATTTATATATTAAAAATTATCGTCATGGTATTTCAGTAATGAATGGTTATGGTGGCTATAGTAAAGCCCCAATGAGTTTATTACATACTGTTGTATCAGCTTATGAAGTACAAGATATTGTTCAATTGCTTCATGAAGGTGATGATAAAGCAATAATTAATGTAATTCCAACTGAAAATTTTATTGGTGGCTTTTATCAAGCACCAATCGATTAAGGACTATTTTTATAGTCCTTTTTAAATTATGTTATTTTGATAAAATAATAGCTTATATTTATGTTAGAATTACAGTGAAAAATAAACTAGTAAAAAGGGGGATATATATGAGTTATAGTATTACTCGTGAAGAGTTAAAAAAAGTTTTATTAGATGGTGACCAGCAACAGATAAAGAAATTAATTACTAATATTCACCCTGCCGATATTTTAGATATTCTTCATGAAGATGAAGATAGTATTAAAGAATTAATGGATCATTTACCTAATGATGTAGTTGCTAATATTATCGAAGAAGAAGACGACGAAGATGAACAATATGAATTGTTAAAATTATTTTCTGATGCCAAACAACGTAAAATCATAGATGAAATGTCTAAAGATGAAATTACTGATTTAATTGGGGAACTAGAAGAAAATGAAAAACAAGACATTTTAAATAAGATGGATCAAGATGATAAAGCTGATGTTGAAAAATTATTAACTTTTGAACCTGATACAGCTGGTGGAATTATGACTACTGAATATATTAGTATTCGTTCTGGAAATACTGTCGAAAAGACTTTAAAGTATTTACAAGAAAATACGGAACAAGATACTACTTATTATTTATATGTAGTAGATCCTCAAAATGTATTAAAAGGCGTCGTATCATTAAGAGATATTGTTAGTAGTACTTTTGATACTAAAATGATTGATATTACTAATCCTAATGTTAAATCAGTTTTATATAATGTTGACCAGGAAGAAGTTGCTCGAAAGTTTAAAAAATATGGTTTTATTATGATGCCTGTAGTAGATGAAGAAGATCATTTATTAGGGGTAATTGAATTCGATGATATCATTGATATTATGCAAGAAGAAAGTACTGAAGATATCAACTTATTAGGGGGTGTTGACTCTGAAGAACGTTTAGATTCAACTATCGAAGAATCTTTTAAAAGTAGAATTCCCTGGTTGATAATTAATCTTTTTACTGCAGTTTTAGCAGCTTCAGTAGTTAGTTTTTTTGAAGGAACAATTGCTCAAGTAGTTACTTTAGCTACAGTAATGCCAATTGTAACTGGTATGGGTGGTAATGCCGGAACTCAAACTTTAACAATCGTTGTTCGAGGATTATCACTTGGTGAAATGACAAAAGCCAACGCTATAAAAATAATGTTAAAAGAAATTGCAGTAGGAATGTGTAGTGGGATTATTATTGGTATTTTGGTTGCCATTGGTTCGATGATATTTGAAGGTAATCCAATATTTGGATTAGTTACTGGATTAGCGATGTTTTTAAATATGATCTTGGCTAATATTGCTGGTTACTTCATCCCAGTAATTTTAGATAAGTTGAAAATTGATCCAGCTCTTGCTAGTGGGGTATTTGTTACTACGGTTACTGATGTTTTAGGCTTTTTCTTCTTTTTAGGACTAGCAACAGTATTTTTACCATATTTAATTTAAATCAGGAGAAGATCAATGCAAATAAAATACGTAAAAAATAAGATATATAAAATTATTCTTATTTTATTAATTGTAATAACAATTTTATTGGGAATATATATTGCAGCGCTCCCTTTTACAAAAATAGATAATGAAATAATTATTGCCCTATTAGTAATTGTCATAATAGCTATTCCAGTAATCTATAATAAAGAAACTAATAATCGAGTAATGACACTAAATGAAGCTGGTTTTGTTGATAAATATGGTAAATTTCAATTTTCAAAGATGAAATCTGTTTTTTATTCAAGTAATCAAATTCAGATTTCTTATGATACTGGTAATTTAATTACTGATTATAATCAAGATTTAATTGATAAATTGAAAGAACAAAATATTGAATTTAATGATAAAAAGAAATCACTAAAAAAAATAAATTATCTTATATTATTAATAATGTTTTTTATCATTGGTTATTTATTTTATAATCTTTTTACAATTTTATTTGGCTTTTATTATGTTAAAAATTATGATTATGTAATTATTGATGGAATAAATTTAGTTTTACGAATATTAAAAGTTATCACTGGAATCGTTCTATTAATATTTTATCGTAATGTAAAAAAGAATAAGACGATCATAATTGTTTTGCTGACCTTTATGGCAATATTGATGATATCAAGTAATTTTATAAAAATTGATCATTACAACAATGTAAATGGTGATTATGTTTGTGTCTTAAAAAATAACAGATTAAGTATTTATAAAAATCTTATTAAAGAATACGGTGAATTTACAGATCGAATTAGTCATGTAAATAAATTTAAGGTTGTAACATTGACGGATAGTGATGATATTATAGTTTATCAAAAAGATAAAGAAACATTCTTACGACCTGTTTATCGTGATAAATTAAAAGAAACCAATATTAATGAAATCATCAATCAATATGATGGCTTTGGTTTTGCTAATCTAGAATATTTATTAATATTTGATAAAGGAACGGTAAGTGTTTCTAATCTTGAGGGTAATTATGATTATAAAACAATGTTTGTAAATCAACATTTATTAGAGGTGTATCAAAATAATAAGGTTATTGGTTATATTGTTTTAAATGATAAAATTGATGATGAATATTTTGATTATGAAAAGATGAATAGTATTGAATTTATTTGCTTAAACGATAATCAATTAAAATATAATCATCTAGAAATAGTTGAAAGTAGCGAAGCAGAAAATAACTATGATAATAGTACTACAAGTGATGATAGTGATATTATTGAAGATGAAGTATCTCCAGAAACTGATTTATCACCAGAAGTTGAGATGTCATGTAAGGAAGCTGTTGATCAAATGAATCAAATTATTGCTTCAGGAATTGAAAACTTTGAATCTACACCAGAATTTGTTAAAATAGAAGCTGTAAGTGATGATTATAATCAAATCATACTGGAAGTCGCTAAGCAATTTACAATTATCAATAATGATAATAATACACAAATTGATACTCAGATATTAAATATTAGTATTACATCAGGAGATATAAACGAATTTGGGGCTAGTGTCTTTGATCGTCAGGATATAACTAACCAGGAAAAGATAACTAATGATTATAAATATCGGGTAAAAAAAGCAGGTAATTATTATTTGGCTGCTCGTCTTAGTGAAAATAGTAATGTTGATGAAGGATTAGAGTTATTAGATAATCCTATTACAACTGATACATCATGGACAACTGATTTTATGTATCGAATTAAAGGAAAAGAATACCTGGGTAATTCCTGGTAATCAAGTGGAGGAAATATGGAAGAAAAGTTAGATGAAATTATTGTTTTATTAAAAAATATTGATCGTAATTTACAAGTGCTAGTTGATAAAGATAATGCTGTTAAAGTAAGTAAACCTAGTAATGAGGCAATTTTAAAACAATTTGAGGAAACAGAAAAGTTATTTAATAAAGTAATGAATAAAGGTAAGAAGGTTGATTAGGGTATAGGCGGCTATACCCTTTTTAATTAGTAACTTACATGATTGTAAGGTAAGGAGAAAAGTTATGAAGATATTAATTGTTGAAGATGATATTGAATTGAGAAAAGAGTTGAAAGTTTTATTAGATAATAATGGTTATCAAGGAATAATTTTAGATGATTTTAAAAATTCATTAAGCAGAATATTAGAAATTAATCCAGATTTAATTTTATTGGATATTAAAATACCCTATTTAAATGGCCAGCAATTATTAAAAAAATTAAGAGAAGTATCAAATGTACCTGTAATTATGGTTACAAGTAAAGATAGTGAAATAGATGAAATACTATCATATAGTTATGGGGTAGATGATTATATTACTAAACCATATAATCCAACTATCTTATTGTTACATATTGAAGCCATATTTAAACGGCTACAAAAAAATGAGCCTAAGTTAGAATATCATGGAGTTAAAATCAATTTATTGAAAAGTACGCTTGAAAAAGAAGATATGAGTTTATTGTTGTCGAAAAATGAAATGAGTATCTTTTATTATTTAGTAATTAATCAAGGAAAAATTGTTACTCGTGATGATATTATGAATTATTTATGGGGTACTGATAAGTTTATTGATGATAATACGTTAACTGTTAACATGACAAGATTAAGAAAGAAAATAGCTAAAATTGGGTTAGTTGATGTTATTGAAACAAGAAGGGATCAAGGGTATATATTAATATGAAATTACTAGATTATATTAAAGATCAGATTGTTTTGATATTATTGTATTTTACAATGATATTATTAGTGCAGTTTTTTTTAGTAATGTATCATTTACCAGCAACTTTAAAAGTATCTCTTTTGATTATAATGGTTTTATTTTTATTAATCGTTATTAGCTATGATTATTATCGAAAAAGTTTCTTTTATCAGGATTTTCAAAAAAAGTTAGATCAATTAGATAAAAAATGTTTAATTAGTGCCTTAATAACAAGACCAAATTTTTTAGAAGGACAGATTTTGTATGATTCGCTATACGAAATTGATAAAGCAACATATGAAGAAATAGAAAAATATCAACAAGAAGTAAGTGATTTTAAAGAGTATATTGAATTATGGATTCATGAAGTTAAGTTACCGATGGCTAGTACTAAGTTAATGATTCATAATCACGAAAGTAACGTTAGAAAACTCAAAGATCAAATTAATAAAATAGAAAATAATGTCGAATTAGTTTTATATTATGCTAGATTAGATAGCAGTGAAAAAGATTATTTAATAAAAAAATGTGATTTGAATCAGATCATAAAAAATGTTATTAAGAAAAATCAGGATAGTTTATTGTATCAAAATATTGCAATTAAAATAAAAAATATTGAAGCAACAGTATTGAGTGATAGCAAATGGTTAGAATTTATTATTAATCAGATAATTAGTAATAGTATTAAATATCACGGTGAAAGTGATTGTTTAATTAGTTTTAATGTTATTCAAAATAAAAATTATATTTCCTTGGAAATATTAGATAACGGAATTGGGATAAAAGATAGTGAATTACCATATGTTTTTGATAAATCGTTTACCGGAGAAAATGGTCGCCTTGTTTCTAGTGCTACAGGTATGGGATTATATATTGTCAAAAATTTATGTCATAAGTTAGGACATCAAATAGCTATTGAATCAAAACAAGGGAAGTATACTAAAGTGATAATCGATTTTAATAATGAAGATTATTACAAAGTTGTAAGATAGTGTAAGGTATTTCGATGTCATCTAGATTATCTGTTTTCTATAATAAAGATGTAAAGGAGAAAAAGATTATGAAAAAGATATTAGTAATTGAAAATATTAGTAAATATTATGGAAACAAGAGTAATCTAACAAAAGCAATTAATAATTTATCAATGTCAATTGATGAAGGAGATTTTGTGGCCATTATGGGGGCCAGTGGTTCTGGTAAAACAACTTTGTTAAACTTAATTTCTACGATTGATAGGGTTACTAGCGGTCATATTTATTTAAAAGGAATCGATATTACTAAGCTTAAAGGAAATAAATTGAATCAATTCAGACGCGAACAATTAGGATTTATTTTTCAAGAATTCAATTTATTAGACACTTTAACAGCTTATGAAAACATTGCTTTAGCTTTGCAAATTCAAAAAGTATCTTATCAGGAAATAGATAAACGAGTTAAAGAAGTCGCTAGTAAATTAGATATAAGTGATATTTTAGATAAATATCCATCACAAATGTCTGGTGGACAAAAACAAAGAGTAGCTAGTGCCAGGGCAATTATTACTAATCCCCAGTTAGTCCTAGCGGATGAACCTACGGGTGCTTTAGATTCCAAGAGTTCTAGGTTATTACTTGAAAGATTAAATAAATTAAATCAAGAATACAAAACGACTATTTTAATGGTTACTCATGATGCTTTTAGTGCTAGTTATGCTTCTAAAGTTATCTTTATTAAAGATGGTCAGATTTTTAATGAGTTTAGTCGTGGTAATCAAAGTCGCAAAGAATTTTTTGATAAGATCATCGATGTTGTTTCTCTATTAGGAGGCGATATTAGTGATGTTATTTAATCTATCGTTTAAAAATATTAAAAAGAGTTTTAAAGATTATGTTATTTATTTTGTAACTTTGATTTTAGGAATAACAATCTTTTATATTTTTAATTCTTTACAGTCCCAAACTGTTATGTTGGAAATTAGTGACTTGGCTAGAGATATTATTAAAATGATGAATGATATTTTATCAGGTGTAAGTGTTTTTGTTTCTTTTGTATTAGGATTTTTGATTGTTTATGCTAATCGCTTTTTAATGAAACGTAGGAAAAGAGAATTTGGTATTTATATGATATTAGGAATGTCTAAACAGCAGATTTCTAAGATTCTAATTGTAGAAACTTTAATTATTGGTTTAATATCATTGATTGTTGGTCTTGTTTTAGGAATTGTATTATCACAAGTGATGTCTATTATTGTAGCTAATATGTTTGAAGCTGATATGAATAGATTTACATTTGTATTATCAGGATCAGCATTATTAAAAACAATATGTTATTTTGGAATTATGTATTTATTAGTAATTGTTTTTAATACAGTCCAGGTTAATCGTCAACAATTAATAAATTTAATGACTGCTCATCAACAAAATGAATTAATTACTAATAAAAATCCAATTGTTTGTTTATTTGTATTTATTGGTGCGGTTTTACTTTTATCTTATGCTTATTATAACGTTACAAGTAATGTTGAAAATTTAACAACCTTTTTTTCAATAATCTTGCAAATGATCTATGGAGCCGTAGCAACATATTTAATTTACTGGTCTTTATCAGGATTATTATTAAAATTAGTTTTGAAAATTAAATCAGTCTATTTTAAAAACTTAAATAGTTTTACTGTTAGTCAGGTTGTCAGTAAAATTAATACTACAATACTATCAATAACCGTTATTTGTTTATTACTCTTTTTAACAATTTGTATATTCTCAAGTACTGTGGCTTTAAATGATAGTGCTAATAGTGAAATTGATGAATTAGTACCAGTCGATTTACAAATGATTACAAATGTAAAAGATAGTCAAATGACAGTAAAAGAATATTTAAATAGTAATAATATAAATTTAAATGATGAGATTAATTTACAAGAAGAATTAAATTTTGAAACTTATTATAGTGATGAATTAACATATGGTGATACCTATGGCAATATGTATAGCGATGTTAGTGAGGAATTTTTAAATGAGCATGAACGTATAATAGGAGTGAGTGCATATAATCAAGTAGCTAAACTATATAATTTACCAACCTATCAATTAGAAAATGAATATGTGGTAATGGGTAATTATAACAATGTTTGTAATATTAGAAATATGGTTTTAAAAAATAAACCTGATATTGAATTAAATGGCAAGGTTTATCATAGTAAATTTGCTTCTTGTCAATATGGTTTTTTAACGATTCAATCAAGTCCAGCTGATATGGGATTTTATATCGTACCTGATGAAGCAGTAAAGAATTTGAATGTTGATGAAAGCTTTTTGATAGGTAATTATAGTAGTAGTAAAGCTAAAAGAGATGAAATTAATGAAAAACTATTAGGATATCGTAGTGATGATTTAATTGTTACTACTAAACTAGAGATTGCTACTAATAATATCGGAACTGGAGCAATGGTTATCTTTATTGGTTTATATATTGGATTAGTATTTTTAATTTCATGTGCAGCAATATTGGCTTTGAAAGAATTATCACAATGTATTGATAATAAAGAAAAGTATCAGATTTTACGAAAAATAGGTGTCGATGAAAAGATGATCAATAAATCATTATTTATTCAAATTGCAATATATTTTGCTTTTCCATTAATTTTAGCTTTGATTCATTCTGTTTTTGGAATTCAAGTATGTAAATTAATGTTAGAGTCATCAGGTCAATTAAATGTTTTTGGTGCTATTAAGATAACAATATTATTTTTAATTATCATTTATGGTGGTTATTTTTATATCACTTATTTATCAGCTAAAAATATTATCAAAGAAAGATGAAATGAAGGAAATTTCCTTCATTTTATCTTAAAATATTTTTCTGGCTCTGACGATAATAATTTCTGGTTTTTCTTGATCATGAAAACATTCTTCATAAAAACCATCAATAACAAAACCATTTTTAAAACATACATTAAAGATGTCTTGTAGTGATCGATGATAATAGCATTGTTTTTTAGGTTGCCCATCAATTGCAATATCATAATAACTATGAGCGCTCATATATTTATCAGTTAAAGTAACAAAACAGGGATGTTGAGTTGCAAATACAAAAGTTCCATTTTCAATTAATAGCTCATTAACACATTTAAATAGGGTAGATATTTCAAAAATATCCATTATTGCCATATTAGAAACAGCTTTAGTATACGGGAGATCTTTTTTTAATGTCATTAGACTTTGTTTATTTGTAGCATCAATAACATGAAATTCAATTTTATTAATATAACGTGCTTGTCTTTTTTTAGCTAGTTCAATCATTTTTGAAGAATAATCAAAAGCAACAACATTTACACCCTGATTAACTAAATATGCAGAATAATTACCATTACCACAAGCAATATCTAAGACATAGTCATCTTTTTGAATATCAAGTAATTTATTTACTTTAGGGCGAACTACTTCACGATGAAACTGATTAGAATTATCTCCCATACACTCATCCCAAAATTTAGCATTAGTTTGCCAGGCCTCTAAACTATCTTCAAGTGAATATTTCATTAAGGTCACCTCACATTTTATAAAATTATAACAAATTTTAAGGGCAATAAATACTAGTTATTATATTTCTTGACAGATAAATATGATTATTATAGATTTATATCATACTGTTTTAGTAGGAAAAGAGTGAAAGAATGATTTTTGATGACTTTATAAGAAAATTGTATTTTGAACGATGTTGGTAAACTGTCAAGTATAAAATAATTTAAAGAAAAGAGGACAGTTTATATGAATATTTTAGAATTAGGAGCGCTATTATTAGCGGGAGTATTTTTTATTATTATTTATTATATGGATAAAGTAAAAAAAATTGATTTTAGTATCTTAACGATATTAGGATTGGTTTTTGGGATTATTGTAGGAATTGTATTTAAAGGATATTATCGTTATTTAGAAGCCATTGGTAATATTTATTCGAATTTGATTTTAGCAACTGTAATTCCTTTATTGTTTTTTAGTATTATTTCTAGTATTACCGATTTAGATAGTTCAATTAGACTTAAAAAAATAGGGGCTAAAACAATTTTCTTTTTATTGTTGAATACATTTTTAGCAGCAGTGATTACGTTAATATTAGCAGTAGTTAGTAACGTTGGTTCAGGAATCAATTATCAGTTAGCTAATAATTATGAAGCTGTTAATGTTCCTGATTTTATTGATACGATCGTTAATCTATTTCCTAAAAATCTTGCTGATAGTTGGGTAAATGGTGAAGTAGTACCAATAGTTGTTTTTTGTATAATAATAGCAATTGCTTATAATAAAGCTGCTACTAATAGCCAAAAGGAAATATTATTGTTTAAAAAATTTATTGATGCTGGTAATGCAGTAATGAAAGAAGTAATTAACTTTGTTATTAGTTTTACACCATATGCTGTTTTAGCATTGATTGCAAGAGCAGTAAGTAAAAGTACAATTGTTGAACTAATACCATTAGTTAGTGTTATGTTTTTAGCTTATTTAATATGCCTCATTCAAATTTTTGGTGTTAGTAGTTTATTATTAAAAATAGCTGGATTAAAACCATTAACTTTTTTTAAAGGAATCTGGCCAGCTGGAATAGTTGCTTTTACTAGTCAAAGTAGTATTGGAACTATTCCAATTACGGTTAAACAATTAACAAAAATAGGGGTTAATGAAGATATTGCTAGTTTTGTAACTAGTTTAGGAGCCAATTTAGGAATGCCAGGATGTGCTGGAATGTGGCCGATATTGTTAGCAATTTTAGCAATTAATGTATTAAATATTAATTATACTTTAGGGCAGTATTTATTTTTAATTGTTTTAGCAGTTGTAGTTTCTTTAGGTACGGTAGGAGTTCCAGGTACAGCGACTATAACGGCAACAGCATTATTTGCAAGTGCTGGTTTACCGATAGAAATAATTGTCATCTTAGCACCAATATCAAGTATCGTTGATATGATTAGGACTGCTACTAATGTTACCGGAGCTTCATTAGCTGCTATATTAGTAGCCAAAAGTGAAAAGCAAATAGATTTAGATAAATATTATTTAAATCAAAAAGTATAAATAAAAAAGAAAAATGAATTATTAAGGGAGTATATAATATCGAGGTGATATAAATATGGTTAAACGACCAGATAAAATCTATGATTTTAAAAACGACTTTATGTTTAAACACTCCCTTGGTAATGATCAAGATCCTGACGCTAAATATCTTTTAAAACTTTTTATTGAAGGTATCTTAGGTATTGTTTGTAAATCAATTACTATTTTAAATCCTGATCTTGTCGTTGAAAATATCGAAGACAAAGATATGGTCCTCGATATTCGAGCTCAGTTGGATAATGGTGATTATGTCAACATTGAAATGCAAAGTTCAGCTTTTTCTAAAAATCAATATCAAAGATTTCAGATTTATGGAGCATCATTATTATCCCGACAAGAAAAAACCGGCGATGATTATAAAGAAAAGATCCGGCATGTTTATCAGATAATTTTTATTGATGGCATCGATAAAAATAATTTGAAGCTGTACGATAAATATGAAAGCCGTAATGAAGAAGGGAAAGTAGAGCAGTATAATCTAATAACAAGAGTCTATGTTCAAATGCCGTATATCAACATTATAAAAAAACAAAAAGAACTAAAAGAATTCAGTGAATTAGAAAAAGGGATCTACATATTTGAAAACGGATTGACAGATGATATAATGGCATTAAAGGGACATAAGGTGATTGAAGTTATGAAAAACAAGATAGATAAGTTCAACAAAGATGAAGAGTTAAGAGATATGGCCTATAAAAGAAGCTTAAATCGCTGGGCAAATGAACAGGATAAACAAGATATGTATGAAAAAGGAAAAGAAAAAGGAATCATAGAAAAAAACAGAGAGAAAACAAAACAGTTATTTAAAAAATATTATCCTGATGAAAATCCAGATATCTTAGATAATTTAAACAATGAACAATATGATAGAATATTTGAAATGATACTGGATAATTGTAGTGTTGCAGAAATTAAAGAAATGATAAAATAATATTTAAAGGATTAAACTAAAATTATTGGTTTAATCTTTTTATTTTAAAATATATTGTTATTTATTCTAATTATAAAAGCTAAGCATATATATTGATAAATGAGGAATGTTTCTATTTAAAAACATTGATTAAAACAGTATAATTAATATTGTATTATGATATCTATTGTGATATATTGTAGACAGATATTAGATAGAGGCGCGAAATGTTAAGAAACTAATATTGATGATGCTGCAACTATGATGTTAGTAGAGGGGCTTTCGCCGAAGGGGTAAATAATTGCAGTTATTTATTCTCTGGGTTTATAGAGAACATCTATAAGACTGTCATTATCTTTTGATAATGGTGAGCTATCATTGTTCATACGCTGTTTATGTTGCAATGATACTCATTGCAACTTTTTTTGTAAAGGAGAGAACAATGATGGAAAAGGTTATTGATGCAGTGAGCTATGAGGACAATATTATACAACTACAACTAAAAAATGTTCCTAAGCATCCTATGATAATTGCAAAAATTTTTACAATTATTAGTGAATGTGGTGTTAACGTAGATATGATTTCTCAAGTTATGATTGAAGATGCGATGCAAATCGAGATTACATTAGATGAAAAATATCAAAAAAATCTTAATGAAGCAATTTTACGTTTAAAAGAAGAAGTACAGCAGCTAGAAATTGCAACTAATCGTAAATATTTTAAGATTGCTCTTGGGGGTAAACGATTAGAAACAACTCCAGGTGGTGCCGCTCAAGTATTTAAAGTTTTAGGTGAAAATAATATTCATTTTTACCAGGTTACTACTTCTAAGCGAACTATTTCAGTTATTGTCGATAAAAAGCATCGTAATTTAGCGATGGAAAAGTTAAATGAAGCTTTTGGCTTAAATATATAAGGAGGTTATTATGGCTATTTTTGAAGGTAGTGCAGTTGCACTAGTATTACCAATGCATGAAGATGGAAGCATTGATTATGATAGTTTTAGAAAACAGGTACAAAGAATGATTGACGGTGGGGTTCAAGCTTTATTAGTTAATGGAACTACAGGAGAAACACCAACTATTCATATTGATGATGAATTTGAATTATTAGATATTACATTAGAAATGGCAGCAGGAACTGGAATAAAAGTTATTGCAGGTGCTGGTTCAAATGATACAGCAACAGCATTAACAAAAGCAAAATACGCTAAAGAAAAAGGTGCTGATGCGATTTTAGTTGTTACACCATATTACAACAAAACTAGTCAACGTGGTTTAATAAAACATTATACAACAATCGCAGATGCTGTTGATATTCCAATGATTCTTTACAATGTACCAGGAAGAACAGGAATTAATATTAGTGTAGATACAGTTGTCGAATTAGCTAAACATAAAAATATCGTTGCGATGAAAGATGCAACAGATAACATTGCTTATGCAATGGAAGTTTTAGCTAAGACTCAAGGAATGGATTTTGATTTATATTCAGGGTGTGATGATAATATCTTGCCATTTATTTGTGCTGGTGGAAAAGGTGTAATTTCGGTATTATCAAATTTATATCCACGTCAAACTGAATTGTTAGCACAATTAGCATTAAAAGGTGATTTACCACGAGCTCAAGAATTAGCATTTGCTTTAGAGCCGGTAAGTCGTTATTTATTCATAGATGTAAATCCAATTATGCCTAAAGCAGCTTTAGCACATATGGGAATTTGCAAAGAAACTGTTAGATTACCATTAGTTGAAACAACAGAAGAAAATAAAAAATTATTATTTGATGCTATGTCAGCATTTGAAAAGTTGGGGTTTTAAAATGAAAGTAATAGTATACGGATATGGATTAATGGGTAAAAAAGTTGCCCATAAAGTAAGAAGTCAAGAAAATATGGAGTTAGTAGGTGTAGTTAGTTATGAATTTGATGAAAAAGTTCCTGAAAAAAGCTACTCTTCATTAGCTGAATGTGATGAAAAAGCCGATGTCATCATCGACTTTTCTCACCCTAATAATTTAGATGATATTTTAGATTATGCACTTGCTAATAAAACAAAATTAGTAATCGCTACAACAGGTTATAGCGAAGAACAATTAAATAAAATTGAAGAAGCATCTAAAAAAATACCAATCTTTCAATCTTATAATACTTCTTTTGGGGTTCAGATGTTTACAAAAATGTTACGAGCTTTTGCAAAAGAATTTTTTGAAGCAGGTTTTGATATTGAGATTTTAGAAAAACATCATAATCAAAAAATTGATGCACCATCAGGAACTGCTAAACTTTTATATGAAGTTATGGCAGAAGAAATCGACGGTGTTGAAGCTGTATATGATCGTAGTAGTTTACATGAAAAACGTAAACATGAAAGTATCGGAATTCAGGCAATGCGTGGAGGAACGATTTTTGGTGAACACACTGTAATGTTTGCAGGAAATGATGAGATTATCGAAATTAAACATACAGCTTTATCAAAAGAAGTATTTGTCCAAGGTGCTATTAGTGCAGCATATGCATTATTAGATAAAGACCATGGATTATATACTTTAAAATCATTATATTAATAGGGGGAAGTTATGGTATTACAAACAAAGTTTGCCGAAATAAAAAATAACAATTTATACATAGATGATGTAAATGCCTGTGATCTGGCTAAAAAATATGGGACACCTTTATATGTAATGTCTGAAGGACATATTCGTAATCAATTTAATACACTTAAAACAAAGATGATTGACAAATATGAAAATACTTTACCATTATTTGCATCTAAATCATTTTCTTGTAAAGCAATTTATCAAATTGCTAAAGAATACGGTGTAGGTATTGATTGTGTTTCTGCAGGAGAAATATCAGTAGCATTAAAAGGTGGTTTTGATCCTAAAAAGATTTATTTTCATGGTAATAATAAATTGCCTTCAGAAATTGAATACGCTCTATTAAATGGTGTTGAAAATTTTGTTATTGATAATTTTTATGAAATTGAATTAGTTCAAGAAATTGCTGCTAAATTAAACGTTATGGTAAATGGAATTGTCAGAATAACACCAGGTGTTTATGCAGGTGGGCATGATTATATTCGTGTTGGAGCTAAAGATACTAAATTTGGATTTAGTTCACATGATAATACATATTTAAAAGCAATCAAAAAAGTAATAGATGCACCAAATATTAAATTTGATGGTATTCATTGTCACGTTGGTAGTCAAATTGAAGATATTCAGGCATACGTACTAGCAATGAATAAATTTGTGGAAATAGCATATGAAATTTATGATATTTTTGGAATTGTAATCAATAAGTTAAATGCTGGTGGTGGTTTTGGAATTGCGTATACTAAAGCAGATCGTCCACTAGAATTTGATGAAGTTGTTAATACAATTATGGATATAATAACTAAAGGGTTTGAAGCTCGTGATTTAAAACGCCCAATGGTTTTAGTAGAACCAGGACGTTATTGTGTTGGTAATGCCGGTATTACATTATATACTGTAGGTTCATATAAGTATATTAAAGATATTCGTGATTATATAACAGTTGATGGTGGAATGACTGATAATATTCGTTCTTGTTTATATGACGCTAAATATGATGCAATAATTGCTAATAAAGCCCAAATGCCAGCTGATCATTTAGTAACAGTGGCTGGAAAGAACTGTGAATCTGGAGATATTTTAATTAAAGATATTATGTTACAAGATCCACAACCTGGTGATATTTTAGCAATGTTTTCAACTGGAGCTTATCACTATTCGATGTCATCAAATTATAATCAGTTGCCAAAACCAGCAGTTGTTTTTACTTATCAAGGTAAAGATCGTTTAGTTATAAGAAGACAAACTTTTGATGATTTAGTAACTTATGATGTAGATTCATCATATGAATAAAAAAGATGCTATGTCAACTTTAAATATTAACAAATAAATCTATAGCTTAAATGAAGGATTAATAAAATCCTTCATTTTGCTTTATAGTGATATGTTATTTATCAACTAAGCTATTCCATGTCCTTGTATAATGTATTTACAGTATATTTATTTGGGAATATAATGAAGTAAATAGAATGTGGGAAAGGGGAGAAAATATTCATGAAATCAATATTTTTAGGAAATTTGATAGATAGGAAAAAAATTATTATTTTCTTAGTTATTGATATAATGTTGGAAATTGCTATCTGTTATACTTTTCTAGGAAAATATATTTTATTTGATTTATTTTTCTTTATAATTTTATTATATATTACTATTAGTTTTTGTATAAATGAAAATTGGATCTTTACAGAAAATCATGTTGAAATAACCTATAGAAACTCTTTTTATACTTCTTTCTTATTATTTTTTGGTTTTATTATAAAAAACAATCATGATAAAATATATAAAAAAATATCTTATAGTGATATTTTATTGGTAAGTATTAAGTATAAAGCAGTTAAATCAAATGGACCTTTAAATACTTTAGGGGATAATTTTTATATTCAGATAAAGGAACGTAGCGGTGATATTCATACATTTGATTTAAGATATGTGTATAATAATAAAAATAAGATCCTTGAAATAATAAAATTATTGAAGAATCATGATGTGCATATTAAAGATGAAGATAATGTTATTGATTTAATTTTGAATGATGTAAATCTATATGATTATTTTAGAAAAACGTAATTTTAATAAGAGTTTAAATTAGAATAATATAGTAAACAACAATGGTGTTTAATTTCAATTTATTAGTATGCCACTTATAAAGAGTACTCTATTAAATTATAAAAACAAAATAATTTGATATTTTATTTGGGAAGAATTAAAATCATGATATATTGTGATATTGATACTTTAAAGTATCAGTATTTGTTAATTGTTTAGTAACTTATGATGTTAGAGTCATCATATGAATAATGAAGATGTTATGTCAATTCTAAGTAATGACAAACATCTAAAATAATATCGTATTTAATAATATCAGGATAATCTAGTGATGATGATATAGCATAAAATGGTAAATTGAAATGTTTTGCCAGTAAATAGTCTGCTTCACTATCACCACAGTAGATTGAATTATTTAAGTCGATATTATATTTTGCCAAGGCCTGGTTAAAATCATACCAGGCTTTGGCTTTTTACAATTACAATGATCTTGTTCATTATGAGGGCAAAAATATATTTCTAAAATGTTAATATTATTATTTTGACATATCGATAAAAATTCTTGAGTAAATTGTTGATATTGATCTAAGGTAATAATACCATCATTAATTAAATACTGATTAGTAATAATAATGATGTGATAACCATTTGCAATTAACTTTTGCATTCCATCAATAGAACCCTCAAGAAATTCTGGATGTTTTATCGATGACCATTTTTCATCGGGATAGTCTTTAATTATGGTTCCATCACGATCTAAGAAAGCTACTTTCATGAACTTTTAATTCTTTTCTTTCATGAACTTTTAATTCTTTTCTTTGATTTATTTAATTCTTCATGAATTCCTTGCATTTTATAATCTAAGTGCGAAATTGTTTTAGCACATTCAATTAATTCATCACGAACACCATCAGGTACTTCACTATCAGATTTATAACGTAAATGATGTTCTAAACTAGCCCAAAAGTCCATGGCAATAGTTCTGATTTGGATTTCTACAGCTATAGGCTGGACTCTTTCTGCTAAAAAGATAGGTACTTCAACTACTAAATGTAAACTTCGATAACCGTTTTCTTTAGGATGTTTAATATAATCTTTTTTTTGAATTAATTTAATATCACTTTGTTTAACTAATAATTCTGCAATCCGATAAACATCACTAACATAATTACAAATAACTCGGACACCAGCGATATCAGTTAAATTTTCAACCATTGATTCTAATGAAACCTCAAGGTTTCTTTTCTTTAGTTTGTTTACAATACTATCTAGAGATTTTAATCGGTACTCCATATGATGAATAGGATTATGATCATGTTTTATTTTAAATTCATCATCAAGAATCTCTAATTTGGTCCTTATTTCTTTAATACCAGCTTCATAAACTTGTTGTAAAACAAGAAATTCTTTAACTGGTTGGTTTAATTTGATTTGAGAATTTAAAGACCCCAAGGAATCAGTAACAATTTCTTTTTGCATTATTCGATTATTCATAAAACTTAATACCTCTTTTAAATATTTTTTGTATAACTTAATCATAGTTGGTAATAATGAACTTGAGGTGAACTATATGAAAAAAACAGTTATAATCTTATTAATTTTAATGAACATCGTAACCGTAGATGCTTCTGGCAATGAACCTAAATATAAAATAATAGCTAATAGTAACAGCAATGAAGATATAGAAACAATGTATGAAATTAAAGACTCTTTAATCAAAGATTATCAACAATGGGTTAAAAGTGTTGATGACGTTGATCAGGCTTTAGCCGATCATCAAAAAAACTATAATGCTAAATATTACAATGGTGAATATAAGATTGTTTTAGGTGAAGGTAAGGGAAAAAAATTGACCGGAGCATTAAAGACAAGTTATTGTGTTACAAGTAAGGAAATAAAAAAGAAATCATTTTTGGCAGAATTATTTTCATAACTATCGAAAGATAGTTTTTTTTATTAGCTATAAAAATAAAAATTACAGTTAATAAATATTGGCTATTATTTCAAATACCGTTTTATGTTTAAAATAAAAATGTTTCGTTAATAATTTAAGAGGTGAAACATATAATAAAATTAGAGGTGGAACATGTTAACAAAATTTGATGAACAAGCCCAAAAAGCAATTGTAGTAGCTGAAAGCATTGCCTTTGATTTAGGACACAATAATGTTGGCAGTGAGCACTTATTACTTTCATTATTGAAGATAAGTGATTGTAAATTGCGAGACTTAGTAAAAGAATACGGTGTAAATGAAAAAAACATATATGAAGATATAAAAAGGTTGTTTGGGACAAATGATGATCAACCTTTTTATATGGAATATAGTGATGCTGTAAAGAATATTTTAGAAACAGCTGTGGAAATAACAAATAAGCAAAATAAAAGTAAAGTGACGCTTAATATTTTAACAATCTCTTTATTAAAAAATGCTGAATGTGTAGCACATGAGTTATTAAAAAAATATCATGTAGATTTTGATGATATTATTTATCAGTTAAATGAAAATAGTGAATTAGAAACAAAATTAGATCAAATACCTTCATTAGTAAATCTAAATAAGAAAGTAAAACAAAGTGAACACTTAATTATTGGTCGTAAAAAAGAATTAGAAAAATTATGTATGATTTTAAGTAAGAAAGAAAAAAATAATGCTTTGATCATTGGAGAAGCTGGTGTTGGTAAATCAGCTTTGGTAGAAAAACTAGCCTATTTAATTAATCAAAATAAAGTAAATGATGGATTGAAGAAAAAAATTATTTATGAGTTAAGTTTATCTAGTATTGTAGCTGGAACAAAATATCGAGGAGAATTTGAGGAAAAATTACGAAAAATCATCGACAAAGTTAAAGACATGGATAATGTAATTATTTTTATTGATGAAATTCATAATATAATTGGTGCTGGTGGTGCTGAAGGAGCCATTGATGCAGCAAATATTTTAAAACCATATTTAGCTCGTAAAGATCTAACTATTATTGGTGCTACGACTACTGAAGAGTATTATCAGCATTTTGAAAAAGACCAGGCTATGAATCGTCGTTTTAGTGTTATTACTTTAAAAGAAAACACAAAAGAAGAAACATTAGAAATACTACAAAAAACAAAACTTTTTTATGAACGATTTCATCAGATTGAAGTCAATGATGAAGTGTTGACATATCTTGTAGAAAATGTCGATCGTTATATTAAAAATAGAACATTTCCTGATAAAGCTATTGATATATTTGACTTAGCTTGTGTAAAAGCTCGATTTAAACAACAGCATATTATTACTAAAAAAATTGTAAAAGAGGTAATTGAAGAATATACATCTATAAAGATAAATGATAACTATGATTTTGAAAATATTAAAGCAAAACTAAATCAAAAAATAGTTGGTCAAAGTAAAGCAATAGAACAAATTGTTAATCAATTAAAGCTCTCGAAAGATTCATTGCAGCCTAAAGTAATGATGTTTTTAGGAAATAGTGGTGTTGGTAAAAGTGAGACGGCTAAAGAATTAGCTAGATTGTTATCAAGAAAATTAATTCGTTTAGATATGAGTGAATATCGTGATAGCAGCAGTGTTCAAAAAATTATTGGTGCTGCTCCAGGTTATGTTGGCTATGATAAGCCAAGTTTATTATTAGGACAATTGCAAACTTATCCTAAAAGTGTTTTATTATTAGATGAAGTGGATAAAGCTAGTCCTGATGTTTTGAGTTTGTTTTTACAGGTATTTGATGAAGGGTATTTAGAAGATAGTCATAAACGTAAAGTATATTTTAATAATACAATTATTATTATGACATCTAATAAAGGAGTAGTTAAAAATCAATTAGGATTTAAAAAAGGTAATAATTTTAGAAAGGTCAATGTTTTTTTTAGCGAAGAATTTATTAGCCGGATTGATGAGATTATAAGTTTTAAAAATCTTAGTAAACAGGATTTAAAGAAAATTATTAGAAAACATTTTAAAGAAAAGATTAGAGAAGAGGATATTGAAAATATCTTAGATGAATATAATATGGAATTACAAGGGCGCGGTATTATTAAAGCAGTAAATAAATATTTATTGAAAAGGGTAAAAACTTAAATTTAAGTTCTTACCTTTTTTACTATAAAAATAATAATTAATATAAAAACAATGATAATAGAATAACGTTGTAAATAAAAACTAATTAGTTGCCAGTTATCACCTAAAAAAATCCCAAAATATACTAAAACAGCATTCCAAATCAAACTACCAATAATTGTATAAATAGAAAAATTAAAAAAATTCATTTTAGTAATTCCCGCTGGAATTGATATTAAAGAACGAATAATTGGAATTAATCTTCCTAGAAAAACAATAATCTTACCATATTTATCAAACCAGTTGATTGAACGATATACAGAGTCATTATTAAAATGAAGTTTATTAGTCAAAAAAGAAATTAAACGATTATAATCAATTAAATAACCACAGAAATATAATATAACAGCTCCTAAATAAGAACCTAAAGTAGCAACAATAATTACACCCGGAGGATCAAGATTGGAAATTGTAGTTAAAAAACCACTAAAAGTTAAAATCAATTCACAAGGAATTGGTGGGAAAATATTTTCTAAAGTAATTAATACTAAAATGGCTTTATAACCATAAAGATTAATAAATTCTATAAAGCTAGTTAACATTATTTCTCTCCTTTGGTTATGGGAATAATTTTATAAGCAAGATAGATTAAACAAGAATCAAATGGTAAAAATAAAATTGTTGAAGCTAGATTAAAAAATGTATGCATATATGCTATTTGCATTGAATAGTTTGAAGTTAAATTTTCGATAAAAGAAACAAAAGGAATAAAATAAGATGCCACTACAAAAACTAATGTACCAATAATATTGATCAAAACATGAATGACACTTAATCGTTTAGCGTTGGGATTACCATTAATAGAACTTAAAAAAGCTGTAATACAAGTACCAATATTCTGACCATAAATAACATTGGTTGCCATATTAAAACTGATTAATCCTTTTTTATAGATTGTTTGTAAAACTCCAACTGAAGCAGTAGAACTTTGAATGATTGCTGTAAATAAAGTTCCAGCTAAAATAGCTATTAAAGGATTATTTAATTGAGAAAATAAGTTCATGAAAAAAGTAGATTTTTGAATTGGGGCAAGAGAAAGTGACATTGCATCCATGGCTAAAAAAATCAAACCTAAGGCCATTAATAATCGGCCCAAGTATGTTATTTTGTTTTTAAAAAACATGAGGATAAAACCAATAATACAAAGATAAATCGCTGATTGACCCAAATCCAAAGCAATCATTAAACCAGTAACTGTTGTACCGATATTAGCGCCTAAAACAATCCAGGTAGCTTGATACAAAGAAATTAAATGACTATTAAGCAAACCAATAAGAATAATAGTCATCGTTGAAGAACTGTGGATGATGGCGGTAATTAAAGTACCGGTTAAAACGCCTACATATTTATTTGCCGATAGATGATATAAGATTTTTTTTAATTTATCATTTGCTAAGGTATCTAAGCTAGTTGATAGAATGTGCATACTAAAAAGGAAAACACCTAAACTTAAAATAAAACCAATTATATTTTTAATGATTGATCACACCCTTTTTATTAAATTATATTAATTAGTTGATAGATAATGTTTATTTTCAAGATAATCATTAAATGATACAATAATCTAAAAGGGAGTGAGAAAATGGATTATAGTGCAATTGTATTGTGTGCTGGAAAAGGTAGTCGTAGTGGCCTTAGCTATAATAAGATGTTATATCGATTTAATGATAAAACAGTCTACGAAATGACGATGTCGGTATTTCTTCAAGATCAAAGATGTAAACAAATTGTAGTAGTGACTAAGGAAGATGAAATTAATGAGATTAAAGAATTGGTTAATGACAAGCGAATTGTTTATGTTTTCGGTGGTAAAGAAAGACAAGATAGTGTTTATAATGGTTTGCAGGTAGTTAATCAAAAGATCGTCTTGATTCATGATGGAGCAAGACCCTATTTAACAATCGATAATATTGATAGTTTATTAGAATGTTTAATTAATAATGATGCTTGTTTATTAATGGTTCCTGTTAAAGATACAATTAAGTTATGCCAGGATGGTAAAGTGGTTGAAACACTACCTAGAAATTTATTAATGCAAGCTCAAACACCACAGGCTTTTAAAGCTGGTTTAATTAAAGAGTGTTATCAAAGAGCTAAAGATGAAAAATACGAGGCAACAGATGATGCTTCATTAGTAGAAAAGTTTACTGAAGTACCTGTAATGGCTGTTTGTGGAAGCTATGAAAATATTAAAATTACTACTCCAGAGGATTTAAAATGACAAAAGCTAAAATAATAAGTAAATTGATTATTATTGTTGTTTTAATAGGTTTAATTACTGGAGCTGGTTATTACCAGTATTTATTACTGATGGATAAAGATTCAAATATAATAATTAATCGAATTACGGCTCAAATAATAAGTGTCTCTAAGGATACAGTTACAATTAGAGATGATAAAAATAGTGAATATAAATTAGATAAGTCCCTTTTAAATGATTCAAAAAATTTGATTTTTGGTAATGATATTACAATTAGTTATACTGGTGATATTAAAAGTGAATATGAGATAATAAATAGTAAGGTTACCGAAAATAAAATTATCAATGCTGATATTAGTTTAGATAAACGAAAGGAATTATCAAATATAGTACAAGCAATGACCATTGAAGATAAAGCTGGTCAATTGTTATTAGTATTAGATTCAAAAAACTTATTAACCGATCAAACAATGAGTGGCTGTGTATTATTTGAAGATGATTTTGCCAATAAATCTCGAAATGAAGTAATTGAAAATATTGAAAGATATCAAAGCAATGCCAAATACCCAATGATTATTGCTGTAGATGAAGAAGGTGGTTCTGTAGTTCGTGTCAGTAAATATTTGCGAGATAACCGTTTTAGATTACCTCAAGATGTTTATAAATCAGGAGGAATGGATTCAATAATAAGTGATGCGACAGAAAAATCAGAATATCTAAAAGAATTTGGAATAAATGTTAATTTAGCACCAGTAGCTGATGTTGCAACAAATGAAGATGATTATATTTATAGACGCTCATTTGGAGTGGATGCTGATGCAACTAGTAATTATGTAAGAAATGTTGTAATGGCTATGAGTAATATAAAAATGGGTAGTGTTTTAAAACATTTTCCTGGTTATGGAAGTGCTCCTGGTAGTGGTGGAACTTATCATGATAGTCGAGATTTTAATAGTTTAAAAAATAATGATTTATTACCGTTTAAAGCTGGTATTGAAGCTGGAGCTAATAGTATATTAGTAACTAATAATATTATTGATAGTGTCGATAATCAAAATCCCGCTACTTTATCTAAAGATATTCATGATCTTCTAAGGGAAGATTTAAAATATAATGGGGTTATTATGACTGATGACGTTACTGATTTAAATAATAATGAATTTGGAAATGATAGTGAAATAGTGATTAAAGCTATAAAAGCTGGTAATGATTTAATTATGACAAGTAGACCACAGATCTATTTTGAAAGTCTTATAGCAGCAATAAATAATGATGAGCTATGTTTAAATGAATTAGATCTTTCAGTTTTAAGAGTTATAGCATGGAAAGACAGCTTAGATATTATTTAAAAAAGATGATTTAATCAAACAAATTATTGCTTTGTTTAAAAAGTTGTGCTATTATAACTAAGCATGTAAAAATATTAATTTACTGCCTGCTTATTCAAAAAGAAATAAGCCGATAGACCATAGGAGGTATAAAAGATGAACAAGTATGAAATTATGTTTATTGTAAAACCTGACGTTGAAGAAGATGCTAGAAATAAGTTAATTGAATATTTCAAAGGTGTCTTAACAGCTAATGGTGGAACAGTAGATAACGTTAACGAATGGGGTTTACGTGATTTAGCTTATGAAATCAAAGACTACAAAAAAGGTTACTATGTAGTTGTTGATACAACTTGCAGTGGAGCTGATATCGCTGAATTTGAACGTTTATCAAACATTAATGCATCTGTATTACGTCATTTAACACTTCGTAGATAGGAGGCATTATCGATGATTAATAGAGTAGTTCTTGTCGGACGCATGACTAGAGATCCTGAATTAAGAAGAACACCCCAAGGTGATGCGGTTACTTCATTTACTTTAGCAGTAAATCGTAATTTTACTTCTAGAGATGGACAACAACAAGCAGATTTTATTAACTGCGTTGTTTGGCGTAAACCAGCAGAAAATGTGGAAAGATATTGTTCTAAAGGAAGTCTAGTTGGAGTTGAAGGAAGAATACAAACTCGTAGTTATGATAACCAACAGGGACAAAGAGTTTATGTAACTGAGGTTATCTGTGATAGTGTTCAATTTTTAGAAACAAAAGCTGCTAGAGAGAGAAATCAAGCTCAAATGCAGCAACAACCACAAAATAATGATAATTTCTATGATATGAAAACAGTTGAATTAGAAAAAGAATTTGATAATTCATTGAATACTTTTGATATCATGGAAGATGATATTCAGTTTTAATGAAAGGAGCTAAAAAAATGGCATTTAGAAAACAAAGAATGGGTAGAAGAAAAGTTTGCTACTTCACAAAAAACAAAATTACTTACATCGATTATAAAGATGTTGAATTATTAAAAAGATTTATCTCAGCTAACGGTAAAATTATTCCAAGACGTGTAACTGGTACAAGCGCTAAATATCAAAGACAATTAGCTACAGCTATCAAACGTGCTCGTCAAATGGCTTTATTACCATATGTTGGTGAATAATAATTAGATATTAAAAACCTCGATTTATCGAGGTTTTTTTGTATTCTAAAATGATTCTTCATTTCGATATAAATGCCAAGGAACATTACGAATTTCATTTTCTATTATACTATATCTATCATGATCATTTTTATTGTATATAGCATAGAATGATAAAGTTGCCTCTTTATCAGATATTGGTATATAGACTCTATCTTCAATCTTTTTAAATTTAGGAATTGTAATGTTTGTTCTAAAAGTAGGTAAAGAAGAGGCTTTTAATAAAGCGTTGTAAGCATCAATGTCTTCTTGAACAAGCATCAAAGATTCAGATAGTTTTTCATTACAGATTTCACTCCAGTATCCTGTTTTTGATAAAAGAAGAATATTAGTTCCGTTTAATTGTTCAAATGTAATTGATTTATAGTGGGATAATGGGTCATCTGGTCTTACTGCTATATATAAAGTCTCGCTAAATAATTTAGTAGAAATTATATTTTTTTCATTAATTGGATAATCGAGGATAAGAATAGAAAACGCATGATTATTAAAAGCTTCTATTAATTCAATGTTATCTTCACTGATAGTAGAATTAATTTTTATATCAGGATATTGTTTTAGAAAGATTTGCTTTAATCCCCATAATGGAGCTGGTGCACATGCTCCAATAGAAATACATTGTTTATTTTTTTTGATATGCTGCTAGATTTTTTAACATCAAATCTTTATCTTCTAAAACTTTTCTAGCGTATTTAACTGCTAGTTCGCCAGTATCGTTTAACTTAAGACGATTTTTAACTCAATCAAATAGTGGATAACCTAGTTCATCTTCAAGGCTTTGGATAGCACGTGTTAATGCAGGTTGTGAAAACATTAAAATTTCAGCTGCTTTAGAAATAGTTCCAGCTTCTGCAACTGTGACAAGACATTCTAATTGATGTAATTCCATGAAATATTCTCCCTTAAAAACTATGCAATTTACGTATAATTATATTCTATATTGATATTATACTTTTAAAAAAATCAAAAGTAAAATATAAACGAGAAGAGGAAAGGAGGTCAATAAAATGATATTTTATTTTACTGCGACTGGTAATTGTCTATATATTGCTAAACAATTAGATCAACATCCGATAAGTATTGTTCAAGAATTGAAGAAAACAGAATTAAGTTATAAAGATGAAACAATAGGCATTGTAGCACCGGTTTATGGTGGTGAACTACCTAAAATTGTCAGAAGATTTTTAGATAAAGCAAAATTTAAAACAGAATATTTATATCTGATTTTAACTTATGGAATGAATGATAGTGTCGCAGGAGAATGGGCTTACTATTATGCTAAAAGTCAGAAAGTACATCTTGGTTATGTTCATACTTTACAGATGGTTGATAATTATATCCCATCATTTGATATGAATGAGCAAAAAGCAATCGATAAGAAGATTGATTTACAATTAAAACACATTAAGGATGAGATTCACGAAAGGAAACATTATATACCTGTACCAACACAAAAAGGCAGAGAGTTATATGAGATGGCAAGTCGTAGACCAGATAATGTTAATGATGGTTCACAGATTACAGTTAATGAAGATAAATGTATAGGCTGTGGTATGTGTACACTTGTTTGTCCGATAGGAAATTTTAATTTACAGGATAAAAAAGCTAAACGTAAATCTAATCAGTGTGAATTTTGTTTAGCATGTGCGCATCATTGTCCAAGAAAAGCTATTTATACTTCACTTTCTGATAAAAATCCAGAAGCAAGATTTATTAATGAAAATATTAAAATTTCAGAAATAATTAAAGCTAATCAACAATAGTAAAGGAGATGTTTAATATATGAAAACAGTAAAATTAGGAAACACAGATATAGAAATTAGTCCAGTTGGTCTAGGGTGTATGGAATTTACCCACGCTTATGGCAAACCGATTGAAAAGCAGGAAGCAGTTAAAATAATTCTTAAGGCATATGATTTAGGATATACTTTTTTTGATACAGCTCAAAGATATACTGGAGTATATCCTGATGGAACAATTGCTTATAATGAAGAAGTTGTTGGCGAAGCTTTGAAAGATATTCGTCATAAAGTAGTTATCGCTACTAAATGTGGAATTACAATGATTGATGGTAAAAGAACTTTAGATGCAAGACCTGAAACAATTAAAAAAACATTGAATGAAAGTTTAAAAAGATTACAAACTGACTATGTAGATTTATATTATTTACATAGTATTGATCCTAATACACAAATTGAAACTGTCGCTAAAACAATGAAAGAATTATATTTAGAAGGAAAAATTAAAGCATGGGGAATTTCACAAGTGGATGAAGAAACGCTAAGAAGAGCACATAAAGTTTTTCCAGTTAGCGCAATTCAAAATAGATATTCAATGATGGCAAGAGATGAAGAAAAGATTTTTGATACTTGTAAAGAACTAGGAGTTACATTTGTAGCGTTTTCACCAATGGCGAATGGCTTTTTAACAGGCACTTATCATGGTGAAAAAATAAAAGAGGATCAAAGTGATTTTAGAAATTTAATGCCTCAATTTACTAAAGATGGCTATGAAGAATCTAAAGAACTATTATCATATCTTCAACAACTTGCAGATGAAAAACATGCTACAATGGGATAAATTTCTTTAGCATGGATGGAAAATAAAGACATAGATATTGTCCCAATTCCAGGAAGTAGAAAATTAGAACGACTAAAAGAAAATTTTGATAGTTGTAAAATAGAGCTTACTAAAGATGAAGTTAATAAAATTGATGATGTATTAAATAAGATGAAAATAGGACCAGTGTATTTAGGAGCAAAAAATAAATCTAAAAAGTAATCTATTATTAAAAGCCTCAATGTGAGGCTTTTATAAACTTAACAAATTTTCTTCAATGATATGTCGATATTGATTTAATAAAGTATTATTCTTATCATTTTGTCTGCGTATTTCATAAATCTTCATTTTTAATTCAGGAGTAGGAATACCAACTATATGTAATTACCTCTTTTCTTTATTGCTCATTGGAATTCCAATTGAAAAAGCATCAGTTTCACTAACAATCTTACTACGCAAAGAATGGTGATCAACTTCGATAGTTTTATGTGGATTAATATATTTTTGATAAGTGTCATAAGCGCCAGGTCTTTGGTTAATAAAATTAATAAATGGATAATTCCAAAGTCTTTCCTTAGAAAAATCATTTAGAATAGGATGATTTTCTCGAACATTAATTTGACAAACAGATTCCTTTAAACAATAGATTATTAAATTATGAGATAATGCAAAATCTTTAACTTGTTTTTCCATTGATGTAGGAATAATAAAATAAGCTACATCGATGATTTGCTGATATGTCTTTTCTAAAGCATCTTCTACAGCACAAAATTATAGTAATAATTCATATAATCGTATTAAAAAAGGAGCTAAAGATACTTTAAAGATTACAGTTTTATTAAGTTTAATAGTCGCTGTATTAGCACACTTTTTTAGTAGTGAATTTATGACTTTATTCGTAAATAAAAATGAACTACATATTATTTCTTTAGGAGTTCAATATATTTCTTTTACATCGTTTTGTTATTTTATTTTAGGTATAAACTTTATTGTTCGTTTTGTTTTAACCGGGGTTGGTGAATCATCAGTACCTCTTGGAGTTGGAATTCTTGAAATAATTGTTCGTTGTTTAGGAACATATTTTTTAGTTTATCCATTAGGTTTTCAAGGAATGATTTATATTAATCCATTATGTTGGGGAACTTCAATTCTATTAGTTGTTTGTCTTTATCCATATCTTTAAAAAAAAGCATTTAAAAATTATAATGTAAAAACACTATAGTTATTAATAATTAATCTATATTTCAGGGTTTAATCTAATCTTATTAAAGACAGTTTTAAATCCTTTTTTTATTAGAAAATAGTTAGTATAATTGAAATATATTGATAATCGAGAATGTAGTTAGATTGTTTATGTAATATTATCGTGGTAGAATAAAAAAAGTAGGTGAAAAGGATGAAAAAAATTAATCGTAAATCAGTATACATTGTCATTATTTTAATAGTTGCTTTAATTACAACATTGATTTATAAGGAATATCAGTCACCATCAACCCAAAATCGAGTTTTTGGAGTAACGTATATGACAATGAATAACCCTTTTTATGAAGTTATTAATAATGAATTAATAAAGGTTATTGAACAACATGAAGATCAACTTTTAGTTCGTAATCCGGCTTTAGATGTTGATAAACAAATTGAACAAATTTATTCATTCATTGATAGGCAAGTTGATGGCATTTTTATAAATCCTATTGATTCACAAAAAATCACGCCCGCATTAAAAGCGGCACATGAAGCAGGAATACCTGTTATTATAGTAGATGCTCCTGTTGAAAATCCGCGGTTAGTAGATAGTACAATAGTTTCTGATAATTATGATGCAGGCGTACAATGTGCACGTGATATGATGAAAAAAATGGATTCGGCACAAATTATGTTATTAAAGCATACAAATGTCAAATCTGCCAAAGATCGTATTGACGGTTTTTTAGATACAATTAGTGGAAATTCACAATATCAGGTTATTGATGAAGGAGAATGTGAGGGACAATTAGAATTAGCAATGCCTTTGATGGAAGAAATGCTAGATAAAAATAGCAATGTTGATGTTGTAATGGCTTTGAATGATCCTAGTGCATTGGGGGCATTAGCAGCTTTAGAATCACGCCATATTAATGATGTTATAGTTTATGGTATAGATGGGACACCAGATTTAAAGTCGTTGATTAATAGCAATGAAATGGTAGCAGGGACTGTTGCACAATCACCAATTTCAATTGGAAATATCGCTGGCAAAAAGATGTACGAATTATTGTCAGGCAAAGATATTGAAGAAGAAATTATTATTCCAGTAAATTTAATTAATAAGGAAAATATTTCCTTTTATGATGAAACGGGGTGGCAATAATGATTTATTCACATCGTAAAACATTGTCGATTTTACATAATACAATGTCAATATTAAATCTAATAATCGTTCTTTTTTACGGAACTGTGATTCTTTTAACCACTCGTTATATTATTTTATCACAATTATCAAGAGACTTTTTAGATAATATTGATTACATACCTCATCATCCTTTAAAAGTTTTTTTTGGTTCATTATTTCTTTATGGTATTTTAATTTTTATTATGTATGGTCGTAATGAGAATGTTACCACTCATAAGTATATGAATATTTTTTATAGCATTATCGAGATAATAGTAAGTTTTGCATTAATTTATAGTATATATATGGGATATAATGGAATTTTATTTTTAGTATTTTGTGATTGTATTTTTCATTTAAAAGATGGTAGATATTCTAAATGGTTCATGGTGATATTGGTTATTGTATATCTAATATCTAGTTATGATGTTTTTTCAGCAATGTTTCCAATGGTAAGTGTCAATGACTATTTTCAAGTCTATGGATCTAATATTTCTGGTGTATTTATGATTGTCAAAGCATGTTTAGAAACAATTAATATAATTTTGTTTATTAGTTTCATGATTGTTTATCTTGCAGATGAAATTCAAGAAAATGAACATATTAGTGAAGAATTAAATATGATTAATCAAGTGAATAAAGAATTACAAAATTATGCTGCAATAACTGAAAAAATAGGTGAAAATAATGAAAGAAAACGTTTGGCAAGAGAAATACATGATACTTTAGGTCATGCATTAACGGGGATTGCTGCGGGAATAGATGCTTGTTTAGCAATGATTGAAATTAATCCTCAAGCTACTAAGCAACAATTAGAGGTTATTTCTAAGGTTGTACGTCAGGGAATAAAAGATGTACGTAATTCATTAAATAAACTTCGTCCAGGAGCATTAGAAGAGCATAGTTTTAAAGAAGCTATTGAGCGGATGATAGATGAGTTTTCTAGTGTAAGCGATTTAACGATTGAACTAAATTATCAATTAAATAATATTGATTTTGAAAAAAATAAAGAGGATATCTTATTTCGTATCATTCAAGAATGTATCACTAATGCTTTAAGACATGGACATGCAACATTTGTCGGTATTGATATTTATCAGGAGATGGATTTTTTATACCTAAAGATACAAGATAACGGGGCTGGGTGTAAAAATATTAAATATGGTTTTGGATTAACTCAAATGAAAGAAAGGGTAGCTATTATCAATGGTGAAATTTATTTTGCAGGTGATAATGGATTTTTAACAATTGTCAAAATACCAATACAAAGGGGAGAAAAATATGGTGAAAGTAGTAATAGCTGATGATCAAGAATTAATAAGAGAATCACTGAAAATAGTTTTAGGGACTCACGAAGATATTCAAGTAGTTGCCACTGCAGTGGATGGATTTGAAGTATTAAAAATTTTAGAACGAGAAAAAGTAGATATTATTTTGATGGATATTAGAATGCCAGGTATGGATGGGGTATATTGTACTAAAGTTGTCAAAGAAAAATATCCTGAAACAAAAATTATTATTTTAACAACTTTTGATGATGATGATTTTGTTTTTAGCGCTTTAAAATACGGTGCTAGTGGTTATCTGTTGAAGGGAGTAGGAATGGATGAGTTATATCAAGCTATTTTAACAGTAAATAGTGGAGGAGCAATGATTAACCCGGATATTGCTACTAAAGTATTTAGTATGTTTTCAAAGATGTCGCAAAATAATTTAGCTATTCAAGTTGACGAAGAAGCTATTCAGGATATCAATCAACCTGAATGGCGAGTTATTCAGCAGGTTGCATTTGGTTTATCTAATAAAGAGATTGCTCAAAAACTCTTTTTATCAGAGGGAACAGTAAGAAATTATTTGAGTTCAATATTGTCAAAGTTAAATTTAAGAGATCGTACTCAGTTAGCTATTTGGGCTGTTCAGACCGGATTAACAACGAGGGATTTAAATAATGAATAAGAAAAAAATTATTTGTATTTTATTAGCTGTAGTATGTGTTTTATTAATTATTTGGCAACCTCAAAAAATAACATTAAAGATTGGTATTTTTGCAGGAAGTAATTGGAATGTGCCTAATGGTGATTGTTATCAAATTATTGATCAGGTTATTGAGAGATTTGAAAAAAAATATCCAATGGTTAATGTTGAATATGAAAGCGGAATTATAAAAGATGATTATTCACAATGGCTATCTTCGCAATATCTTAAAGGGGAAGAACCAGATGTATTTATGATATTAAGTGAAGATTTCAATACTTTAAGTGCTCTGGGAGCTTTAAAGGATTTGGATTATTTAATCCAGCAGGATACACAATTTAATAAAGATGATTATTATGAAAGTGCTTTGGATACGGGAAAATATCATGGTGATCAGTATGCATTACCATACGAAAGTAATCCGACATTAATGTTCGTCAATAAAACGTTGCTAAAAAATGAAAATATAGAGATTCCCGATAATAACTGGACATTAGATGATTTTTATGAAATTTGTAAACAGATTACAAAGGATACTAATAACGATGGACAAATTGATCAGTATGGTTGTTATAATTATGATTGGCTAGATTCAATTTATAGTCATGAAATTAATTTATTTGATGATGATGGAGATGAGTGTTATTTAAGCCAGGAATCTGTAAAGAGTGCTTTATCTTTTGCACAAAGATTAACGGAACTAAATCAAGGTTACACAGTTACCTCTCAGGATTTTGATACTGGTAAAGTTGCATTTGCACCAATGACTTTTGCAGAATATCGAACTTACAAACCTTATCCATATAAAGTAAAAAAATATTCACAGTTTGAATGGGATTGTGTTAAAATGCCAGGGATAACTCAAAAAACTGGAAGTGAAGTGTCATCTTTATTAATGGGAATTTCTTCACGTACCTCTTATGAAAAAAAAGCCTGGGAATTTTTAAAAATGTTAACGTATGATCAAGAATCTCAAGAAAATTTATTCCGTTATTCGCAAGGAATATCATCTTTAAAAACTGTTATCCAATCTTCAAAAGCTTTAAATATGTTGAGTGATGAAGAATTAGGAGATACACAAGTTGATTTAAGTTTATTAAATGAGGTTATGCAAAATACAATAAGTCAAAATCAATTTAGAAAATATAATTCGGCATTAAGTATGATGGATACTCAAATTCAAAACATTATGAGAAATTGGCAAGATTTAGATTTATCATTAATGTCTTTACAAAATGAAGTTAATGAATTTTTAAGAGAATAGTTTGTAACTATTCTCTTTTTTTATATGACAATTGTCATACTAATAATCTGTTGATTGTCATTAATAAAATGTGACAATAGACAGATGGAATGAATGAGTTTTATTGATAGAATTTAAGTGTCGAAAGAGGAGGGAATAAAAAATGAGATATGTAGTTATGGTCAGTCATGGTCAATTTGCAAATGGATTAAAAGATGCGCTTATGATGTTGGCAGGACAACGTGAAGATGTTATAGCTTCAGGTTTAGAAAACGGAAAAAGTGCTGATGAATTTGCACAAGATTTTGAAAAGACTATTGATTTTATCAATCAAGATGATGAAATCATTTTGCTTGGTGATTTAATAGGGGGTTCACCACTTACTACAGCAATGAATGTTATTCATGAAAAAAATATGGATGAACATTGCATCATTATTGGTGGTATGAATTTGCCATTAGCATTAACAACTGTTCTTATGAAAGACACATTAGATAAAGAAACATTTTTACAACAAGTTTTGCATGAGGGACAAACAGCTTTAAAAGAATTCAAAATTGAAAATGATGAAGACGATGATATTTAAAGGAGGAAAAAATTATGTCAGTTTCATTTATTCGTATTGATGATCGGATGATTCATGGTCAAACATGTACACGTTGGGCTCGTGAATATCCTTGTGATGGGTTAATTGCTGTTAACGATAAGGCAGCAAAAAATGATGTTCTTAAGGCCGCTTATAAAGCAGCAAGTGGAAAAAAGACATTTGTATGGACATTAGCTGATTTTGAAAAAAAGAGTCAGAAAGTATTAGATAGTGATACACGTTATTTCTTAATCACTAAAAATCCAATTGATATGTGTAAAATTTTAGTAGATCAAAATTTTAAATGTGGTATTGATACAGTTATTGTTGGACCATGCAATGATAGAGAAGGTGCAGTTAAATTGGGAAATAATCAATCAATTACTCAAGAAGAGGCAGATGCATTTGAAAAAATAGCAAAAGCTGGCTATAAAATCAAATTCGCTTTATTACCTGATGTATCAATAGGAACATGGGATGATTTTAAAGGAAAATTTGGTTATTAATAATAATATAAAAAGGAGAAGTTAATTATGGAAATTAGTTGGATTCAAGCGGCTTTGCTAGGATTATTCGCTTGTTTATCAAGTATGCCTGGTTTAGGAGGAACGTCAATCGGTAACTATACATTAGGACGACCATTAATTGGTGGTTTAGTGTGTGGTATTATTTTAGGGGATATTTATACTGGTATTTTAGTCGGGGTTGCAATGCAAGTTGTATATATTGCATTGGTTACACCTGGTGGAACAGTTTCAGCAGATGTTCGTGCAGTAAGTTATATTGGTATTCCATTAGCAATGATTGCATTGAAGAGCTATGGTTTAGATGCTGGTAGTGCTGATGGGCAAGCAATGGCTACATCTTTTGGTACAATGGTTGGAACTTTAGGAACAGTTTTATTCTATGGTACTGCAACAATCAATCTTGTTTGGCAACATATGGGATGGAAAGCTGTTGAAAACGGAAACTTTAAAAAATTATATTTAGTTAATATGGGATTACCTTGGATCTCACACATTATTTGTTCTTTTATCCCAACATTAATCATGTGTAAAATGGGGGCACCAATGGTAGATTTAATTAAGAGTTATTTACCAATGGATGGAATTGCAATGATGACTTTATTTACAGTTGGTTCTTTACTTCCATGTGTCGGAATTGCAATTTTATTAAAACAAATTGTAACTAAAGCTATTGATTTTATTCCATTTTTCTTTGGATTTACTCTAGCTGCTGCTTTAGGTATCAATCTTGTTTCTGCAACAATTATTGCTGGAATGTTTGCGTTAATTAATTACAGAATTAAAATGTTGACACTAAACAAAACGGTAGCAGTATCAGATGATGAAGATGATGAGGAGGATATTTAAAATGGATAAAAAGTTAACAAAAAAGACTCTTACAAAGTCATTTCACAATTGGTATTATGGGAATTTAACATGTTTTTCTCAAGAACATATGCAAACATTTGGATATTTGTGTTCAATGCTACCTGTTGTTGAAGAATTATATAATAAAAAAGAAGATAAAGAAAAAGCAATGAAAACTTATACAGCTTTCTTTAATACCGAACCACAAATTGGATCAGTTATTGTTGGGATGACAGCTGGACTAGAAGAAGCTCGTGCCAATGGGGAAGATGTTGACGATGAAACAATTAATGGGTTACGTGCTGGGTTAATGGGACCATTAGCAGGAATTGGAGATTCGCTAGTTGTTGGAACAGTTATACCTATTTTATTAGGGGTAGCTTTAGGAATGTCAAGCGGCGGATCACCATTAGGAGCGATATTCTATATTATTGTATGGAACTTATTTGCTTACTTTGGAATGAAATTCTTATATTTTAAAGGATACGAATTAGGTGGAAAAGCAGTTGATTTTTTAGTCGGACCACAAGGAGAAGCATTAAGAGAATCAATCACTATGTTAGGTGGTATTGTTATTGGTGCTGTAGCTGCTACATGGGTTACTGTTACTACTAATTTTACATTAACAGCTCAAGGTGCTAAAGAACCATATTTAGAATTACAAAAAACATTAGACAGTGTTTATCCAGGATTTTTAACAGCTGCATTTATTATGCTTTGCTGGTATTTATTAGCTAAAAAGAAAATGTCACCAATTAAAGTAATGTTATTATTGGTTGTTATTGCCTTTGTTGGTGTATTAATTGGATTCTTTAATCCAGGTTTACAATATTAAAAAGGAGATGAAGATATGGATGCAAAACTTAAAAATGCATATATTGCAGAAGTACAATATCAAACAAAAATGTTAAACCATTTAAAAAAATGGTTAAGAAACCTTATTATTTTTTCCTCAATATCCTTAGTTCTTGTTCTGTTTGGTGCATCCATTCATCCATTCATGCAAATACTGGGAGTTGTATTGATGATTGTTAGTATTCTTGCATGTGTTTTAGTTGGGCTTGGATATAAAAATGGGCGCAACAATATTTGTAAAATTATAGATAATATAAAATAAAAAAATGGGTTTTGTTCTTTGAGAATAAAACCCATTAAAATTTAAGGAGGACTTAAGATGAATCAAATAGTATTTAGTGATGTTGATGGAACGTTATTAAATGATCATCACGAGATTACGTTTTTAACTAGAAAAGCTATTCTTGAATTAGAAAGTAAGAAAATTCCATTTGTTATTGTTTCTGCAAGAAGTCCTTCGGGAATTTTGTCAATTTTGAAAAAATATAATATTAAAGGAACTATTATTGCATATAGTGGTGCATTAATAATTGATAGCAAATTAGACATTATTTATACTCAGAGTATGAATGTAAATTATGCAGTAAATATTATTAAATATCTTGAAAAGGAGCATTTTGATTTATCATGGTGTGTGTATTCTTTTGATCAATGGCTAGTAAAAAATTGCAATGATTCAAGAATTCAAAATGAAGAAAATATTGTTAAAGTAAAGTCACAACAAACAACAATCGATCAATTATCTCAATTAACTGCTATTCATAAGATTTTATGTATTTGTAATCCACAAAAAACATTATCAATAAAAGAAAAAATCCAGTCACATTTTAATAACTGTACTATTACTCAATCATCCAATAATTTAATAGAAATAATGGATCAAAATGTTAATAAAGGTACTGCGATAAAAAAACTATGTGAGTTATGGCAAATACCATTGGATAATACAATTGCATTTGGTGATCAGTATAATGATTTAGAAATGTTGAAGATAGTAAAATATGGGTATGCAATGAAAAATGCCCCCAAAAATATTCAAGACCAGGTAAAAAGAGTGACCTTGGACAATAACCATGATGGGATATATCATGCATTATTGAAGTTAAAAATAATTGAAAAGTAAATTAATAAAAGAAAAGAGATGAATTGTAAAATGAATTATGATAAATATCCAGAAACGAAAATTGCTGGATTTGATAAAGAAGTTTTTGGAACTTTATTAGCTATGGAAAAAGAGCTATCAACAGCAACACAGGCTGTTAATTGTCTTGTTGTAGATTGTTATCCTGGAGTAGATGATGAGGTTTTAAATTTTATTCAAGATGTTTATGAACCTAAAATATTAATTAGAAGTGAAGATATTTTTTATAATAAAGAAAAAATAAACGAATTAATGCAACCACATTTAACAAATGATAGAGTACGTGGAGTTATGTTTTATGGTGTATTAGAAGATTTTGTAGATTATGAAAAATTGAATGAAGTAAAAAAATTTCTTCAAGATAAACAGAAAATTTTAATATATGGTGTTGGTGCTAGATTAATTAGCAATGGAGATCTTTATATTTATTGCGATTTAGCAAGATGGGAAATTCAATGTCGTTATCGCCAAGGAATGCCTAATTTTAAAGCGGATAATAATGATGAGGATTCACTACGAAAAATCAAAAGAGGATTTTTTATTGAATGGCGTATAGCGGATAAATATAAAATGAAAGTATTTGAAAAAGTTGACTATTTTATTGATAGTAATAAATACGGTCATTTAAAAATGGTAACCGGCAACGCTTTAAGAAGTGGGTTAAAACAAATAGTAAAACAACCATTTAGACTTGTTCCTTATTTTGATCCCGGTGTATGGGGTGGCCAATGGATGAAAGAACATTGTGGCTTAGATCCTAAAGAAAAAAACTATGCTTGGAGTTTTGATGGTGTTCCTGAAGAAAACAGTTTATATTTAAGATATGGAAATGTTCGAATTGAAATACCAGCTATGGATTTGGTTTTATATCAGCCAGTAGAATTGTTAGGTATAAAAAATTATTGCCGCTTTGGAGCTGAATTTCCAATTCGTTTTGATTTTTTAGATACAATTGATGGTCAAAATTTAAGTTTACAAGTTCATCCTTTAACAGAATATATCAAATCACATTTTGGAATGACTTATACTCAAGATGAAAGTTATTATATATTAGATGCACAAAATCATGGTGGAGTATATCTTGGACTTAAAGAAAATATTAATCCCGAGGAAATGATTGATGACCTTAAAGTAGCACAGTTAGGTAAAAAAACATTTGATGCTGATAGGTATGTTAATTTTTTTCCAGCTAAAAAACATGATCATTTCTTGATACCGGCAGGAACAATTCATTGTTCCTCTTCAGGATGTATGGTTTTAGAAATTAGTGCTACTCCATATATATTTACATTTAAGCTATGGGATTGGAATCGGTTAGGATTGGATGGTTTTCCAAGACCAATCCATATAGAAGATGGTAAAAATAATATTCAATGGGATAGAACTACACAATGGGTAAAAAATAATCTGGTTAATAATATTGAAATTATTCATCAGGATAATGATTATTTAGAAGAAAAAACTGGTTTGCATGAGTTAGAATTTATAGAGACAAGAAGATTTACTACTAAAAAAAGGACTTATCATTCTTCAAAGAAAGGAGTACATATGCTTAATTTAGTAGATGGTTCCAGTGCTGTTATTGAAAGTCCAAATGGTGCTTTTGAACCATTTATTGTACATTATGCGGAAACATTTATTATTCCTAGTGCAGTAAACGAGTACACTATTAGACCATATAATAAAGGTGAAACAATAAAATTTATCCAGGCATATGTTAGATAATGATTAAATATATTTAGTACAAATTATTTATTAGATTCTTGTTTTTTTATGAAGAAAGATATAATTGATTGAAAAAATGTTATTATAAAAATAATATATAATAACAATTTGATATTTTATGTTAGCTATATCAAAATATTGATAGGTAATAGAAAGGTTAACAAATATGGAAAAAAATTAATCGTATGTGTTCATAATTCATGTCGTAGTCAAATAGCAGAAGTATTAGGAAAGAAATTTATGAATGACAAATATGAATTTTATTCATGTGGTACTAAGTTAAAACCGTAAATAAATCAAGATGACATTAGACTTGTTAAAGAAAAATATCAAATTGATATGGAACAAGAACAATATAGTAAATTAGTACAAGATATTCTTGATGTTGATATTACAATAAGCATGGGATGTAATATAGATTGTCCATATATAGGTAAAGAATTTGATGATAATTGGAATCTAGATGATTCAACCGGTAAAAATGATGATGAATTTATTAAAGTTATCAAGGAAATAGAAAAAAGAATAAAGAGTTTAAATTACTAAAAATGAGCTTTTAATTATAAGCTCATTTTTTATAACATAAGTGTTTGCAAAGAGTAAAGTTATATCAAAAGTGGATAATAATCTTTAAGTAAAAAAAACTAACATTATATTATTTAGAAGAATAGAGAAAAATGATCAAGTGTTAATGTAATTAAAAAACAAAGTTACACTGATGATATTTGGTGATGTTGAAATGCTATTAGAAGAAATTTATAATTAATAATAGGATGTTAAGATAAATGAAAATTAAAGGTGGTGTAATATGATTACGATATTGGTTGTAGATGACGATAAAAATACTCGTTTATTTATGAAAAGTTTATTAGAAAACGAGAATTATAATGTTGTTTTGGCTAATGATGGTAAAGATGCTTTAGAGTGTTTAGATCAAAAAGCAATTGATTTAATGATCGTTGATATTATGATGCCTAATTTTAATGGTTTCAGCTAAGCAAAAAACGATTGATCGTAAAATGGGATATTTAGTAGGAATTGATGATTATATGAGCAAACCAGTTGATGAAGAAGAGTTTATTTTAAAAATAAAAGCATTACTTCGTCGAGCTAAGATTAATGATGAACGAAAGATTCGCATTGGTGATGTGGTTTTAGATTATGACTCTTTTACGGTATCAAGAAAAGATGAAGTAGTTGAATTGCCAAAAAAGGAGTTTGAATTACTTTATAAATTACTATCTTATCCAGGAAAAATTTTTACCCGAATTCAATTAATGGATGAAATCTGTAAAGTGCTTCTTAGTGATATGCAGATATTAGCGCATATTTTAAAATATGTCGTTGATGAATTAAAAGATTTCACGGTTGAAGAGATTGTGAAGATCATCCCATCAAATATTACTCATGAACCGGTATATCCAGGTAATCGAGTAGTTAAAACAAGCAGTAATGAATCAATTATTCCTGGTGAAGGATTGCTAAGATTTGATGTTTGTTTTGAACTAGATATTTCTGAAAAAAACAGTCAAAATGGCTGTAAGATACATAGATATCGAGGCTCAAAATAGTATTTACAATACTTATGAGATAGTAACAAGAGGGATTGCTTATACAAGTAGACTGATATCTAAGCAAGTTAAAACAGTAATTGATGTTGATAATTATCAAAAACTGCAAAAAAGCTATTCAATCTGGCTGATGCTACAGGCACCGCTAAAATATGATGGAACGATCAGGACATATCATATCCAAGAAGAAGTATTATCAGGGGTAGAATTAAAAGAAAAAGGAACATACGACAAGATTAAGATAGCAACGATCTATACAAGCAGCAAACATGAAGTAAGCCAAAAATATGAAAAGAATGATGAATTATTAAGACCGGTAATGTTATTATTTGGAATGAGTGGAAGAAGTGCAAAAGAGATAAAGGAAATACTGGAAAAAGAATATGGTTTTAAAATGAGTAATGAACTAAAAGAAGGAGTGGAAAATATGTGTAACTTAGCACAGGGATTAATAGTAGAAAATCAGGCAATAGGAAGAAAAATTGGAAAAAAGAGGGGCTGATAGAAGGAAGAAAAGCTGGTAAAACAGAAGGTTTGTTAGAAGGACGAGCTAAAGAAAAATATGAAATACTAATAAATTTATTAGAACAAACCAATATTTCATTAAAGCAAGTAATGAAAATAGTTGGATTAGTAAAGGAAGAAGAAATTAAAGAAATAACAGATAAATTAATAGCTGATTTATCATTAAAAGAAGGTTATATAAATGGAAGACCAACTAATATAACAATAGAAAGAATAATTGGTTAAATAAAGAAAGCTAGTACAATGTCATTAAGTATTTAGTGATGTTATACTAGTTTTTTATTATATAGTAGATTATTAAAATATTTTAGTTTATTTCTTAATTTAGGAAATCGATTGAAGACTAAGTTAAAGAAAATAAAATAATAAGTGTAGAAAATAAAAGAGGAGGTATGAGATATGAAAAAAGCAGCGGTTTTAGTAGCACCGGGATTTGAAGAAGGTGAAACTTTAACGATCGTAGATATTATTCGTAGAGCTAATTTACAATGTGATATGTTTGGATTTGATGATGTGGTAATGGGAGGACATGAAATTCAGGTACGTTGTGATAAAAGATTAAGTGAAGAAGTTATTGATTATGATATGGTTATTTTACCTGGGGGATATGATGGAGCGGCTAATTTAAGAGATAGTAAGCTGGTTATGAAGATACTTCAGGAAATGAATGAAAAAAATAAATATATTTGTGCAATGTGTGCAGCCCCAATTGCATTGGAAAAAGCAAATCTTTTAGTAGATAAAAATTATACAGCTTATATCGGGTATGATAAAAAAATTAAGCAAGGTCATTATCTTGAAGATAAGGTAGTAATTGATGGAAATATCGTAACAAGTCGAGGACCAGCTACTGCATATGCATTTGCATATAAGCTTGTGGATTTATTAGGTGGCGATTCTTTAGCGGTTAAAAAAAGAATGGTTTATTTCAATGCGTTTAATGTAAAGGAGGATGAGTAACATGGCAAAAGTTGCTGTATTGATGGCTGAAGGTTATGAAGAAGGAGAAACATTGACAATAGTTGATTTATTAAAAAGAGCAGGGATTGAATGTAGTACCTTTAGCTTTGGTAAGGAATTTGTTAAAGGAATGCATGGTATGTATATTAAGGCCGATAAAATATTTGGTGAAGAAGTTAAAGAATATGATATGTTAGTATTACCTGGAGGGAGACCAGGTGGAGCTAATTTAAAAAATAATCCAGATGTTATTAACATGGTTCGTTATTTTAATGAAAATAATAAATATTTAGCTGCTATGTGTTCAGGAACAATTGTTTTATCCGAAGCAAAAGTCATTGAAGGAAAAAAAGTAACGGGTTATACTGGTTATGAAGATAAATTAATTGGTGGTCGATTTGTTGATGATGTAGTTGTTTTTGATCAAAATATCGTAACAAGTCAAGGACCAGCGACTCCTTATCCATTTGCATTTAAAATTGCTGAGGTTTTTGGAAAAGATGTAACGGAAATGAAAGAAAGATTAATGTATAATTTTGCTGGTGGAAAATAGAAAGTGAGTGATAGAGGATGATCTATGATAAATTACCAATTGTATTTTTAAGTACTATTGCTAGTGAAAAGAAAGATTCAACAAATAGCCAGATTGCATCATATATACTAGATCATCTTGATGAATTACAAAATATTGGCATTAAAAAGATGGCATCTGAATGTAGTGTTGCAATTAGCTCAATTTCTCGATTTTGTAAAGAAATTGGTTTAAGAGATTTTGCAGAATTAAAAGAATTATTACTGTCGACAGATTTATATTTTGAAGAACAATCTACTTTAAAATCACCTCAAGATCGTTTACATGACTATAGTAAAAAAGTTAAACAAAGTATTGAAATGGTTGAAGCTTCCATAGATATGGATGCTATAGCAGATTTATGTGATGATATTTATAAATATCAAAGGGTAGCGATTTTTGGATTATTGAAAGCAGGAGCAGTTTCTCTTAATTTACAAGGAGATTTATTAATGCTTGGAAAACAGGTATATACTAATATTTCATATCAACAGCAAATGGAATATATAATGTCCGCTAACGAAGATGATCTTATTATAATTTTTTCTTATACCGGTTCATACTTTGACTATCAAGAGATAAGAGCTTTAAAAAACAAATTAAAGATACCTAAAATCTGGTTTATTTCCAGTGAAAAGAGTGAATTTCCAACTTTTTTAGATCGAATAATTACATTTAAATCTTTACAAGATCAAAATAGTCATCCTTATCAGTTACAGTTTATTGCTAGTTTGATTGCGCAAGAGTATTCTAGAAAGCACAAGTTTAAATAACTTGTGTTTTTATATATTTTAAACAAAATTAAATACCATTTCTTAATTTAGAAAATCAATAGCTAATATAAAAGATATTAGCTATACTAAAAAAAGAAATGGAGGTAAAAAGTATATGGATAATAAAAACAATCAAAAATCAGAATCTTTTATACTTGCTAGTTTATTAGCTATTGTAGGTGGTTTTTTAGATGCTTATACATTTTGTTGTCGTGATAAAGTTTTTGCTAATGCCCAAACTGGAAATATTGTTAGAGTTGGAATTACTCTAGCCAATGGTGAATATTATAAAACGCTAAGATATTCAATTCCAATATTGGCTTTTTCGATTGGAGTATTACTTGCTATGTATATGAGAAATAAGAGTTATTCTAAATGTCATTGGCGTCAGGTAGTTTTATTTTTTGAAGCAATGATTATTGTAATTGTAAGCTTTATACCTATGAATAATATTTTAAATATTATATCAAACATACTTATTTCTTTTTTATGTGCAATGCAGGCCGAGAGTTTCCGAAAAGTTTTGGGGAAACCATTTTCATCAACTATGTGTACTGGAAATTTAAGAAGCGGGACAGAATATTTATATAATGCTTTGGCTAGTAAAGATTACAAACTACTAAAAAATATGATGCAATATCTATTGATCATTATTTCTTTTATTAGTGGAGCGTTTATAGGAGTATTGATCACTAATGCATTATTAGAAAAAGCTATTCTAATATCTTTAATACCATTATTTATTTCAATCTATATTATGTCAGATAAAATAAATTATGGTATGTAAAAATAAAATATTATTAAAATTACGCCATTATCTAATCTTTAAATAATGGAGCTTTATAAATTATAAAACGATAAGCTATCTTAACTAATTATCAAAATTAAACAAATTTTGTTTATCATTAATATTACAATTAGGTAGATGAGTAATATCATTGTTTAGTAACAAGGATAAAATATATTCAATATCTTCATCGAAAGAAATTACGTTTGTTTCATTTCCAGGCATTGGTTGAGGAAAATCTTTATTAAAGCGAATTAAATGAGCGTTTTTATATTGATATACTATTTTTTCAAAAGGATAACGAATAATACCAGGGGTATTAAACCCCACTCCTAATTCTAAAAAGACGACATTATGTTCAAGGGCATTTTTTAAAAACTGGTTATAATCATGATTTTGTTTATACCATGTTTTTGTAGTAACAAAATATTGATCTTTGTGAACATGAATATCCATTTTTCCATTACAAACTGGACAAACAGGAACAAGCGTAACTGGTATTTTACAATTTTTTGTTTGATGAACCATAGAATCAATGAGCTGATGATTATAGTATACTTTATCATGACAACCATTTTTACACTGCAAATATATATAATTACCCTGGACTTCAAAATACTTTTGCATATCAAAGCCATTAATATTAAATTGATTATCAGCATTAGTAGTAATTATAAAATATTTTTTATGTTCAATAAGTTTTAATAATTTTTGATAAACAGGGGTAGGTTTTGTATCATAAGTATTACACTTAATCATCCTTGCCCAATAAGCCCATTTTTCTTCTTCAGTTTTAAAATTATAAAAAGTACCACTATACATATCGTGGATGTTATATTGTTTTTCAAAATCATCGAAATATTGATTAAAGTGTTTACTACCATAATGAAAACCAGCTGCTTCTGATAAACCGGCTCCAGCTCCGATAATAATATAATCACTATTTGCTATTAATTCTTTTGTTTTATTGATACGTTCATTAAAATTATTCATAAATAAACCTTTTTAATATTTATAAATACGTGATTTTCTTTCTTTGATTGCAGTTTTCCCTTTTTGATAACCAACAATAATATGATAAAAAGCACGATATTTTTTAGTATCGATTTCCTTTTTTTCTAGTAGCGCTTTACCAAAGTCACTATTCATCGTTAAAGCGGCCCGTGAAATCATACAACTTCCAAGTCCCAATGCATGAGCCATTAGCATCATATTTTGACAAGCAACGCAACAATCTGCTTCACTAAAGATAAAATCTTTTGGACCTAATAAAGTAATTACTGTAGGAGCCCCATATAAGGCACTTTTAATATCAGGGTTATCTATTATACTTGGCTGTTCTTTACTTACGTATCGACCTTTGACTACGTGTGCAACTTGGCGACTGATTTTTCCTAACTGTTCATTAATTTGTTTATCTTGAGTTACCAAAAATAGTATCGATTGTCGTCCACCGGCATTTGGTGCATATAGTCCAGCTTCTAAAATCATATCAAGTTGCTGGTCGTTAATTTGTTTATCTTCAAATGTTCGATAGCTTCTACGCGTTTTTATTAATTCTAATAATTCATTTGGATTCATAATTATAACCTCCAATTTAACTATCTTAATTAGAATTTTTTATTTTGTTAAGAAGGCACTTTTTTGTGCTATAGTTACTTTTTGGTTAGAATTTAGCTATTATGCTAGATAGGATAAATAAAAAAATTTTTTATATTAATATCTATAAATGTAATAATTGACATTACATTTAAAAATATATAATATATACATAGAAAGGGGAGCTATTTATGCAAATTTCAAGTCGATTTACAATTGCAGTTCATATATTTGCGTGTATTGATACATTTGAAAAAGATCAAAAAATTACAAGTGATTTTTTATCCGCAAGCATTAACGTTAATCCAGTAATTATTAGAAAAATACTTTCTTCACTTAAAAAAAGTGGTCTTATTAATGTATTGCGAGGAACCGGTGGAACAACAATTGCTAAACCATTAGATCAAATAACTTTATTAGATATATTTCAGTCAGTAGAATGTCTTGAAGATGGTAAACTTTTTCATTTTCATGAAAATCCTAATGCCAATTGTCCAGTAGGTAAAAATATTCATAGTATTTTAGATGATAAATTATTAAGGGTTCAAAAAGCTATGGAAAATGAATTAGCCTCTATTACATTAGAAGATGTTATTAATGATACAAGGTATTATGTAAAAAATAATGGTTGAAATTAGTAATCTTAGATGATTACTTTTTTTATTTTATTAATTGTAACCATTGACATTACAACAGAATAAGATTATATTATAGATGTAATAGAAATAGTTACAATTAAAGAGGGAGCGAATATGAAAGAAAAATTGTGGACAAAAGAATACTTATTTTCACTATTATTAGTATTTGGGGTTAATATGGGATATGCCCTATTAAATTCTGTTATAGCCATTTATGGAACAGTTTTAACATCATCTAGTGTAATGGGTGGCTATATGATAACAGTATTTACGATATCAGCATTATTTGTTAGATTATTTATTAAAAAGTTAAACGAAAAATTTAGTAATAAGGTATTGTTGATATTTGGATTATGTTTAACGGTTATCGCTTCAATAGGTTATTGTCTAGCTAATGACATTGTCACTTTTCTTATTTTTAGAATGATTCATGGTTTTGGTTTTGGAATAAGTTTAACTTGTGCCACTGCTATTAGTAATGAATATGTACCTAGTTCTAGATTAAGCGAAGGGGTTGGCTTTACATTTTCTGCTAATACTATTGCTAATGCGATTGGACCAACAATTGCTTTAGAAATATTAGGTGAAAAATATACTAACTTTTTTACATTGTTTGCAGTATTATTAATTATTTCAGCTGTTATACTTGGTTTATCATTATTTGTAAAAAGTAATACAAAGGCTCAAAAAGTAAATAATGAACATCAATCATATAATGGCGTTATTATTGCTTGTGTATTCTTTTTAGCAACGTTTTGCCAAGGAGCAGTGAATAGTTTTTTAACTTCATATACAAAAGAATTGAATTTTGGCAATATTGGATTATTTTTTACACTTATGGCTATCGTAACTTTTATTTCAAGATTTTTTCAAGAAAAATACAGAATATATTTGGATTAAAAAAATTAAGTTTTATTTTATCAATAATAATGGCAGTAAGCATTGCTTTAATAGCTTTCATTCAAAATGAATTTCAACTATTTTTATTAGCGATTCCATTAGGTTTGTCAACGGGATTACTTTTTCCAATATTCAATTATCGAATTATCCAGACTGTTGATCCATCACAGTTTGCTTTTGCAACATCAATATATTATTGTGGACTTAATATTGGATATGGATTAGGAGCAGTTGTTTGGGGTTATGTTAGTCAATTCTTTGGTTATCAAGTTCTTTATGTTGTTGCTGCTTTATTGATAGTCGTAATGATTGTTTTTGATCAAATTGTTTATCAAAAAGTTAATTAAAAGCAAAAGGTATTAAGGAGGTTTAAGATGGAAATACAAGAGATACTTAACATCTTGCAAAAAGAAATTCACACCACAATAATAGCTACTGTTGATGATAAAGGAAATCCATATACATGTGCTATTGATATCATGTTAGTAGAAGATAATAAGTTGTATTTTTTAACAGCACGGGGAAAATCATTTTATCAAAGATTAATGAATAGACCATATATTGCATTAACAGGACTAAAAGGCGAAGATACTATGTCATCTGTTGCGATATCTTTACAAGGACAGGTAAGAAATATCGGTCATAATAAATTAGCGGAAATCTTTGAAAATAATGAGTACATGAAAAATATTTATCCTAGTCTTGAAGCTAGGGAGGTATTGGAAGTATTTGAAATCTATAGTTTTACTGGTGAGTACTTTGACTTAAGTCAAAAACCAATTTATCGTCAGAGTTTTGCTTTCCAAAAAGAAAGCCATGATAATAATTATTTTGTATCTAAAAGCTGTAATGGCTGTCAAAAATGTTATGATGTTTGTCCTCAACGATGCATCGATATATCTAGAATACCAGTAACAATTAAGCAGGAACACTGTTTACATTGTGGTAAATGTAAAGAAATATGTCCACAAAAAGCAATTATCCAGGTTTAATGAAAGAAAGGTGAAGTGTAATGTTTGGTCATGAGTATTTGAATTATTCACAACAATTAAAAAATCTAGCTAATCATATAAAAGAATGTGAAGCAATTATTATAGGGGCTGGATCTGGTTTATCATCAGCAGCTGGATTGACTTATTCCGGTGAACGTTTTAATAAATATTTTTCTGATTTTATTAATAAATATCATTTAACAGATATGTATTCAGCTGGCTTTTATCCTTATGAATCATTAGAAGAATATTGGGCTTACTGGTCAAGACATATTTATTATAATCGTTATATTGATGCCCCTAAAGATACTTATCAAAAACTATTACAGTTAGTTAAGGATAAAGATTATTTTGTATTGACCACTAATGTAGATCACCAGTTTCAAAAAGCCGATTTTGATAAAAAACGATTATTTTACAGCCAAGGTGATTATGGCTTATGGCAATGTTCTAAGCCTTGTCATCAAAAAACATATGATAATAAAGAAATCGTAGAAAAAATGTTATTACAACAAAAAGATTTAAAAATACCGTCATCATTAATACCATATTGTCCTAAATGTGGTGCTTTCATGACTATGAATTTAAGATGTGATCAAACCTTTGTCCAAGATGAAGGCTGGTACCAGGGACAATTTAGATATAATGATTTTATTAATAAACATAGAGATTTAAAAATAATATATTTAGAATTAGGGGTTGGTCAAAATACACCAGTAATTATTAAATACCCGTTTTGGAATTATACTAATAGTAATAAAAAAGCAACATATGTATGTATCAACTATGGTGAAAGTTTTTGTCCTGATGAGATAAAGAAACAAGCTATTTTAATCAATGGTGATATTGATCAGGTTATTAATGATTTATTATTAGAGCTGGAGGGATGATTATGAATCAAAATGAATGTTTAGTCTATCTTATCAAATATCTATGTAAAGAAAGAAATGTTGATATTGAAATGCCTGAGAGTCATGATGAACTTTTTCAGCTTTATCGTTCTTTAGTGAATATTCGCGAAGCTAAATCAATAGCACAAGAATTTTTGAAAGTTCAAGATCAAATGTTACAAGAAGAAAATAAAAATAAGGGCATTGTATCATTTGATGATGTAGAAGAAAATATTATTGTTTGGCAAGGAGATATTACTCGTTTAAAAGTTGGAGCAATTGTTAATGCAGCAAATAATCAAATGGAAGGTTGCTTTGTTCCTGGGCATCATTGTATTGACAATGCTATTCACAGTTATGCAGGGGTTCAATTAAGGAATGATTGTCATCAAATGATGCAAAGACAAGGTTTTTTAGAGCCAACCGGTAAAGCTAAAATAACTAAAGCTTATAATTTACCGTGTGATTATATTTTACACACCGTTGGACCAATTATTAGAGGTCATGTAAGTAAAAAAGATGAGCAGCTTTTAGCATCATGTTATGAAAGCTGTTTAAGATTAGCTAGTCAGTATCAGCTTAAAACAATTGCTTTTTGTTGCATCTCAACAGGTGTTTTCCATTTTCCTCAAGAATTAGCTGCTGAAATTGCTATTAAAACAGTTAAAGAATTTTTAAAAGATTCTTCAATAGAAAAAGTAATTTTTAATGTTTTTAAAGATGAAGATTATGCAATATATAATAAATTATTACAATAAAATAATTATTATTAATAAAAGTATCACAAATTAACGTGATACTTTTTAGCTATAAAATATATTAATTAAATCAGCATGCATCAAAGGTATACTTTTATAAATTATTGATATTTTACTTTTTCAGATTTTGAAATTAAAATATTTTTTATAAAAAATCAGTTGACTTGAAGTTAACTATAAATACTAAAATATATTTAAAGAAAGAAAAAAGGAGGCAATTTTAATGGAGTATATTATATTAAATAATGGTGTGAAAATGCCTAAATTAGGTTTTGGAACAATCAATCAGTTTGGTGATCAAATTATTGATAACGTTGCTTTTGCATTAAATAATGGTTATCAGCTTATTGATACCGCTAATAGATACGGCAATGAAGTAGAAGTTGGAAAGGGGTTAAAAAAATCAGGAAAAGCTCGTGAAGATTATTTCTTGGAAACAAAACTTGGACCAACACTATATGAAAATGATCAAGCAATTGATGACACTTTAAAAAGATTAGATGTTGACTATTTGGATTTAATGATTTTACATCATCCAGTTAACAACTATATTTATGCTTATAAAATGTTAGAAAAGGCATATAAAGAAGGTGAAATTAAAGCGATTGGTTTATCAAATTTCCCAGTAGAAAAAATTCAAGAAATATTAGATAACTGTGAAGTAGTACCAGCTGTTATGCAAGTAGAATGTCATCCTTATTATCCAGCAGAAGCTGTAAAAGAATTTTGTGATGAGCATAATATTGCTTTACAATCATGGTTCCCTTTAGGACATGGTAATAATGAAATGTTGAATGATGAAGTTTTTGTAAATTTAGCTAATAAATATCAAAAAACAACAGTACAAGTAATTTTAAGATGGCATACCCAAATGGGATTTGGATTAGTTCCAGGTAGCAAATCAACAGATCATATTAAAGAAAACGCTGAAATTTTTGATTTTACTTTAACTGATGAAGAAATGGCTTTAATTGCTACTGTTAATAAACATCAGCCATTTTACCAAGTTACTAAAGAATCATTACAAAAATTAGCAACTACAAAATGTAATTTTGAAGAATAATAATGAAGTGAGTGTAATGGAATATGTAACATTAAGTAATGGTATTAAAATGCCAATATTAGGATTTGGAGTTTTTAGAGTTCCAGATAAAAAAAATGTCAAGAATCTGTATATCAAGCTATTAAAGCAGGGTATCGTTTAATTGATACAGCTGCTTCATATACTAATGAAGATGCTGTTGGAAAAGCTGTTAAACAAGCTATTGATGAAGGTATTTGTAAACGAGAAGATTTATTTATTACTTCTAAATTATGGGTTCAAGATATGAAAGATTATGATGCAGCTAAAAAAGGAATCGATGCATCAATTGAAAAAAGTGGATTAGAATATATTGATTTATATTTATTACATCAAGCATTAGGTGATTATTTTTCTGCATGGCGTGCTTTTGAAGATGCCTATCGAGAAGGAAAATTAAAAGCTATTGGAGTATCAAATTTTTATCCTAATATTTTAACTAACTTTTGTGAAACTGTCGATATTAAACCAATGGTAAATCAGGTTGAATTACATCCATATTTCACTCAAGAATAAGCTTTAGAAACTATGAAATATTATGATGTTATTCCTGAAGCCTGGGCACCACTTGGTGGTGGACGTTATAATCCATTTGAAGATAAAATGCTTATAGAAATCGCTGAAAAGTATAATAAGTCAGTTGGACAGGTTTTATTACGCTGGAACATTCAAAGAGGAGTTGTAGTAATTCCTAAATCAACACATTTAGAAAGAATTAAAGAAAATATCGATGTTTTTGATTTTCAATTAAATGAAGATGAAATGAAAAAAATCTCTTCATTAGATATGGGTTATAGTGGTTCTCGTGCTAAACATTTTGAACCAGATTTCGTCAGAATGTGTTTATCTAGAAAAATTCATGATTAAAAGTATTTTAAAAAGCTGATTTTATATATTTAAAATAGGCTTTTTAATTCTAAGACAAAGATTTCCTTTTCTAGACATTTATATTAATATAACTTATACTTTTGATAGTGTTTTTTATTATTAAAACTATGCAAAAAATTTTATATATTGGGAAAGGAGATAATATAAAATGAATGAATTACTAATACTAATTGGAATCATAATAATTTTAATTTTAGTAATTATTATGTTTTATCAATTAACAAAAACAAATAAAAAAATGCAACAGCAACAATTAATGCTAATGCAAAAAGATGATACAATCAGTCAAATTACTACAATTCTTAATTCTCAAAACGAAACAATAAAGCTTTTAAATCAACAAAATCAAAAAAGCTTAGGAAATGATGAACGTTTTGGGGAACGATTAAAAAATATGAATGATAGTGTTCAAAGTTTATTAAAAGAATCTTCACTTTCTTTTCAAAAAGTAGCTGATATAGCTAACCGAATTAATGATATTAATGACATTATGATAAATAAAAAATCCCGTGGTAATTGGGGTGAATATCAGTTAAACAATCTATTAAGCGTTTATGCAGGTGACAATCAGGAAATATTTGAAACACAATATAAACTTAAAAATGGTTATATTGGTGATGTTGCTTTACATTTACCAGGTACAGATAAAATAATGATTATTGATTCTAAGTTTCCATTAGAAAATTATCAAAAGTTTATTGATGAAGATACTTTAGAAGGAGAACGCTTAAAATATGAAGCAGCATTTAGACAAGATATAAAAAAACATATCAATGATATTTCTAAAAAATATATCAGCAGTCAAACTGTTGAAAATGCAGTAATGTTTATTCCTAGTGAAGCTATTTATATGTATATATGTGGAAATTGTGCTAACTTAATTCAATATGCTCATAGTAAACATGTTTTAATTACTTGCCCGACAACATTAATAGGAGTAGTTTTTACATTGATTAATATTACTAAAGATTTTAATCGTAGCAAGCATATTAAAACTTTGGAAAAAGATATTGTGGCAATGTATGAAGATGTTACTAGATTAACAGAGCGTTTAGATAGTGTTGACCAAGCAATTATTAGAGCACAAAAATTATTTAAAGATGTTCGGATTTCTGCAGAAAAAATAGGTAAAAGAATTATAAAAATTCATGATGGATATGAACCTGAAACAACAGATGATAGTAATCAATAATTATAAATAAAACGTTTTAAGCCAGCGCAAGTATTAACTAACGCTGGCATTTTTAATCCAAAGATTTTTTGTACTCATTACCCCATTGTTCCATTACAGCAATAACTGGACGCATTGATTCACCTAGTTCACTTAAACTATACTCAACTCTAGGAGGTACTTCAGGGTAAGCTGTTCTAATGACAATACCATCATTAACCATTGATTTTAAAGTTGTTGTTAGTACTTTTTGTGAAATATCAGGTAAAGATTTTCGTAGTTCATTATAACGCTTTTTACCAGTTAATAGGTCGCGTAAAATAAGTAATTTCCATTTACTGCCGATCAATTGTACAGTAGTTGCTACTGGACATTCAGGCATATTTTCTTTTTTTAACATTGTTATTCTCCTACACACTAGATAATGCTATAACTCTCTAAAAGGATGTTAGCATCAAAATAATCTATATATATTATAATTGCTCTATAGATTTGATACAAGAATTATAAATTAAAACATAATAATCCCATTTCTGACCAAAAAGTGCCTACTTGTTAAAGAAGAAAAACCAAGTAAAATAATAATTGAAAATAAACATAAGAAAAGGGTGTAAGTGTGAAAAATATAAATTTAAATATGAATAATTTTGAACCGGTAAATACTAAAATAGAAAATATAAATATTGATAATGAACAAGTATTAAAAGTAGTTAAAGCTAAAAAGATTATGGAATTTGATGAAAATACTTATGCTAAACTGATAGATTCATCATTTCATAATGGAGTTATTGAAGTAAAGATGTTAAGCCGTCTTTTAAAAGATGCTCCTGATTTTGCACGAGGATTTATTGGAATTGCTTATAGAATTAATGAAGATGATTCTGCTTTTGAATCATTCTATCTTAGACCAACTAATGGTCGAATTGATGATCCAGTGAGAAAAAATCGCGGGTGTCAGTATTTTTCATATCCTAAATATACATTTGCTTATTTTAGAGATAAAAATATTACTGATTATGAAGGACCAGCTGATATTGGATTGGATGAATGGATCAGTTTAAAAGCGGTTATTGAAAATGAGCAGGCTAAATTTTATCTAAATGATAACAAGGAACCAGTTTTAGTTGTTGATAATATGAAACATGGGGTTGGAAAACATGGAGCAATTGGATTCTTTGTTGATATTGGAACAGAAGCATATTTTATGGATTTAAAAATAACATGTAGTGATTAAATGGATATTATTAATTATTTAAAAAATGTACGATTATCGTACATTTTTTAAATAAAGAGCTATTATGAGCATTTTGTTGCTTATAATAGTTTTTATAAAGTTTTTTCCATCATTATTTTCAATGGTGTTAAACCACATTTTTCATAAAATTTCATTGCAGATTCATTAAAACACCAAACATTCAAGGTAATATGATAACAATCATGTTCTTTAGCAAAGCTAACAACGTGTTCATATAGTTTAGTGCCAATATGTTGACCACGACAATTTTCATCAACACATAAATCATCAATGTATAAAGTTATTTTGTTACCATAATTGTTTTGAAAGATACAAAAAGCATATCCTAAAACTTTTTGCTTTTCATCGGTATAAACAAAAATAGGGCGACTATCATCATTGATGATTGCTAAAAGCTGCTCATCATTATATTTTTTACCCCCATGTTTAAATAAATCTGGTCTTCCATCAGCGTGAACATTATTCACTTGATACAAAAGATTATTAATTCCATTAATATCATTTTCTTGAGCTCTTCTTATCATAATCACACCTCACTTGAATTTATTATATAAAAAGACTAACATATTTACAAATCTTAATAAAAATATTAGTCAGTGATTCTATATTATTACTGTAATTTAAAAAGGATTTAATAATGATGAGATACAGCTTTAATTTTAATAATCAATCTAGTTGCTTATCTATTAATCAGTAGAATCGATGATATCTATTGAATTAAATAGACATATAGTTAGAAATTTTAATGGAGCAAATATTCTAGGATAAGTTTATGGTTTACAATTTTGTCTATTATTTGATAATGATGGTATAATTATACTAAGGAGGAATTATTATGGCCTTATTTGATAATTTAAGTAAGAAAGCAGTAAAGTTAACAGAAAAAACAATTGAGAAATCATCAGAATTGGCTGATACTGCTAAAACTAAGGTAAGTATAAAAAGTGCTGAAGCTGATATGGATGAACAATTCATTAAATTAGGAAAGATTTATTATAATATTATGTTAAAAGATAATGTCATTGATGAAGAAACTGCTGAAATTATTAAAGAAATTGAAAGATTACAAGAAAAAATTGATAATTTAAAACAAAATTTAAAAAATGATGAATAAGAACACTAATTTATAGTGTTCTTATTTTATGTTCCAACAATGATTTAGTGGACCACTGCCATGACCTAAATCTAAGTTATCTTTTAAAGCTCCAGTTAAATAAGCTTTTGCTTGTGTAACACTATCTTCAACACAATAGCCTAATGCTAAGTTTGATGCAATAGCAGAAGAAAGAGTACATCCTGTACCATGAGTATTAGGATTATCAATTTTATCTTCTTTTAACCATACTATATTTCCTTGGAAATAAAGCAAATCATCAGCACGATTTTCAAAATGACCACCTTTGATTAAAATATATCCTGAATACCACTCAGATATTTTCTTAGCAGCCTTTACCATATCATCTTTACTATTTATTTGAATATCAGTAAGTACTGTTGCTTCAGGAATATTTGGTGTAATGATCGTTGCAAGTGGAATAAGTTTTTCTTTTAAAATTTTTAATGCATTATCGGCAAGTAAACGTGAACCACTAGTTGCTACCATTACTGGATCAACCACTATTTTTAAATCAGGATGTTCACTTAATTTTTTTACTATCATTGCAATTAATTCAGGATTAGAAACCATCCCAATTTTAACAGCATCAGGATAAATATCATCAAAGATGCTATCCAATTGTTCACCTAGAAATTCTGGTGTAACATCTATAATATCGCTAACCCCCATAGTGTTTTGAGCAGTTAAAGCAGTAATTACACTCATTCCATAAACTTTATGAGCCATCATTGTTTTTAAATCAGCTTGGATCCCGGCGCCACCAGAGCAATCAGAACCGGCAATAGTTAAAACTTTTTTCATTTTAATCCCCCATTTCAGATATATTTTTAAAGTATTTATCACTTATAGTACAAATTTGAGCCCATTTATCTTGATTACTTGTATCATAAATAGCCCAGACAGTAAATCCTGCTTGCTTTGCTGATACAATTGCATGAAAGGCATCCTCAATTACAACACATTCATTTATTTTTAATTTTAACTGTTTAGCTGCAAACTGGTATATTTCACCACTTTGTTTATCTAAATCAGTTTGTTCAGTAGTAATAATTTTTGTAAATAATTTTGATAAAGAATATTTATCTAAAATTGTATTTGTAATTTCTAAGGTATTAGCAGTTAGCAAGCATAATTTCTTTTGTTCTTTTACACATTTAATTAAAAAATCTTTAGCACCAGGTTTTAATGTGGTTTCAGTTAAATAACGTTTTTTAAGCAATGTATTTATTTCCTGGTAGATTTGTTGATAAGATTTATTTAAAGAATATTCTTTGCTTATATATTTGATAGCTTGATTAATTGATAATGGTGCTAAAATTTTATCTAAATCATTTTTTGGAATAATATTTTTAGAAAGTAAATAACGACTACCTATATTATTCCAAATAAACATTGAATCAAGTAAAGTACCATCTAAATCAATTATATAACCTTTAATCATAAATAACCTGAGCTCGCTTTTTTAAATTTGAAGCGGCTTCACTAATATTAGTAGCTGCCATAATAGCTGATACAACAGCAATTCCTGCTAAATTGCAGTTTTTTAAAGACAAACAATTATCATAGTTGATACCACCAATAGCAACAACTGGGATATCAACATTTTTTGTTATTGCCTGTAGTTGTTCAATACTAAGATTAGTAGTATTATCTTTTGTGGTTGTCGAAAACATCGCTCCTGCTCCTAAGTAAGTTGCTCCCGCTTTTTTAGCAGCGATAGCTTCATCTAAATTATGGGCAGAAACTCCCAAAATTTTATCTGGACCAATTTTTTGACGAACCAAACTAGCTGGTAAATCATCTTGACCGATATGAATTCCATCACTATCAACAGCTAAAGCTACTTCTAAGTTATCGTTGATTATAAAAGGAACCTTATATTTGTTACAAACCTGTTTAACTTTTTTAGCTAATTCGATAAAAGAATCATTATCAATGTTTTTTTCACGAAGCTGCACCATGGTAACACCACCTAAAATTGCTTTTTCTACATCATCTTCTAGGTTTCGATTAGCTAGCCAGTGTCTATCGGTAACTAAATATAAGTTTAGTTGTTCTTTAGTAAAGTTCAATTTTTACACCTGCCTTTAATTTTGGAAAAGTAATTGTACTTAAAGCATCGATTAAATAAACTTTAAAACTGCCAGTACCTAAGTCTTGATTACGAATTTTTTGATCAGCAATTTCTCCACAATACCCCATTAAAGCAGTAGTGTAGGCTGTAGTTTCTAAAATGTCACTTTGACCTACCGCTACAAAAGCACCTAAGATAGCTGAAAGCATGCAGCCAGTACCGCTTATTTTAGCCATAGTTGAACAGCCATTTTTAATCACAAATGCTTTATTAGCATTAGCAACAATATCAATTTCTCCAGTAATTGCAATAATGGCGCCAGTTTCTTGACTAAACTTTTTAGCAAAACTAATAGTTTCATCTAGATTTGAATTAGTGACTAAGTCATTAATATTAGCATCAATGGCACTGCTAGCGGTAAAGTTTTTAGCTAAAGTTTTGATTTCTGAAATATTACCACGAATAACTGTAAAATTAATTTCACTCAATAATTTTTTAGCGGCTTCTTTTCTAAATGCACTAGCACCTACCCCAACAGGATCAAAAATAATAGGATGATTAAGATGATTAGCCATTTTTCCTGCTTTATCCATCGCGATTATTTTATTTTCATTAAGGGTACCAAGGTTGATAACTAATGAATTACTAATAGTTGTAATTTCCACAACTTCATTAGGATCATCAGCCATTATTGGACTGCCACCAGTTGCTAAAATTGCATTAGCACAGTCGTTAACAGTGACATAATTAGTAATACAATGAACAATGGGATTACGAAACTTTACTTCCTTCATTACATTCTCATACATTTTTTTACTCACTTTCAAATTAATATATTGGTTGTTTATATCATAGCATTTTATTGTTAGTTAGACAATTAAGTGATTATTACTATATTTTTTGTTAATAATCAAAAAGTATAGTTGCTTATAATTAAATTTTCTAGTATAATCTATTGGGTTGGCAAAAAACCTAGAATGGAGCGATTATAAATGAAAGATAGTTATGATGTCATAGTTGTTGGGGCTGGACCGGCAGGAATTATGGCTTGTTATGAATTATATTTAAAGCAGCCCGATTTAAGTGTGTTATTAGTTGATAAAGGACGCGATGTAATGGATAGACGTTGTCCGATTAAAGAAAAAAAGATCAAAGCGTGTCCAATAATTAAAGATAATGAACCAGGATGCTTACCAGCTTGTTCAATTACATCTGGTTTTGGTGGTGCTGGAGCTTATTCAGATGGAAAATTTAATATTACAAGTGAATTTGGTGGCTGGCTAACTGACTACCTTTCAACAGATGAAGTTGAAGATATTATTCATTATGTTGATGATTTATATTTACGCCATGGAGCTACTGAGGAAATTACTGATCCAACTACTGATAAAGTAAAAGAAATCGAACATCGTGGATATGCAGTAGGATTAAAATTATTGCGTGCTAAAGTTCGTCATTTAGGAACAGAAGAAAATTTAAGAATCATGACAGAAATGTCTAATGAGTTAAAGAAACATATCGATATGGCTTTTGCTACTGCAGTTAAAGAAGTGATTGTGGAAAATAATCAGGCTTCAGGAGTCATATTAGAAAATGGTCAAGAAATTAAAGCTAAGAAGATTGTTTTAGCACCTGGACGTGATGGTTCTGCCTGGTTAACAAAAGTTTTAAAACAACATGGAATCGAATTATACAATAACCAGGTTGATATTGGAGTTCGTGTTGAAACTAGTAATATAGTTATGAATGAAATTAATGAAAATTTATATGAAGGTAAATTCGTTTATAATGCTAGTGTGGGAACTCGAGTAAGAACATTCTGTTCAAACCCATCTGGTCATGTTGTTATTGAAAACCATAGTGGAACAATGTTAGCTAATGGACATGCTTATCATGATCCAAAATTAGGTAGCAAAAATACAAACTTTGCATTATTAGTTTCTCATACATTTAGTGAACCATTTAATGAACCAAATGAATTTGCTCATGAAGTAAGTCGTTTAGCTAATAAGTTATCTAATGGTTCTGTAATTGTTCAAAGATATGGTGATATTAAAAGAGGACGTCGTACTACTGAAAAACGTTTAAAAGAAGGTTATACAGTACCTACACTTGCTGAGGCTGTACCTGGAGATTTAGGATTAGTACTTCCTTATAATACTATGAAGTCAATTATTGAAATGATTGAAGCATTAGATAATGTTACTCCAGGAATTGCTAATGAGCATACATTATTATATGGAGTAGAAGCTAAATTCTATTCTGCAAGACCTAAAGTAAGAGAAGGTTTTGAATGTGAAATTGATAATTTATATGTTGCTGGTGATGGAGCTGGTTTAACTAGAGGATTAGCTCAAGCTGGTGCTAATGGTATTATTGTAGCACGTCATATTATTGATCATATTAAATAAGTCTTACACTTTTAGTAAGACTTTTTTTGTTTTACGATATTTATTGACAAGGATAATGATATTCTCTATACTTAATTCATACTAAAATAGTATGAATAGAGGTGGGAAGATGAGTTTTGAACTGTTAAAACAGTTAAGACATAACTTTAGAAATGGACGAATGTGTTGTTTTGTATAAATCTAAAAGAAAAATAAAAAAGGGGATATAATAATGAATAAAAAAGAATTAAGATTTGAAACAAAACAATTACATATTGGACAAGAAACACCTGACATTGCAACAGGTGCACGGGCTGTTCCGATTTATCAAACAACGTCATATGTTTTTAAAGATTGTAAACAGGCTGAAGAGCGCTTTAGTTTAAGTGATGCTGGTAATATTTATGGTCGCTTAACTAACAGTACTCAAGAGGTACTAGAAAATCGAATCGCTGCTTTAGAAGGAGGGGTTGGTGCATTAGCGGTAGCTTCTGGTGCTGCCGCAATAACTTATGCCTTAATATCTTTAACTAAAGCAGGTGATCATATAGTTGCCGCTAAACAAATCTATGGGGGCTCATATAATTTATTAGCACACACTTTAGTTAGTTATGGAATTACTACGACATTTGTTGATGGCGACGATCCAGAGAATTTTAAAAAAGCTTTAAAAGAAAATACTAAAGCAATTTTTATAGAAACCTTAGGTAATCCCAATTCTAGTTTGATCGATATTGAAGCCGTAGCTAAAATAGCTCATGATTTTAAAATACCATTAATTGTTGATAATACATTTGCATCGCCATATTTATTTAGACCAATTGAACATGGGTGTGATATTGTAGTTCATTCAGCAACTAAATTTATTGGTGGTCATGGTACGACCTTAGGTGGAATAATAGTTGATTCAGGTAATTTTGATTGGCGAGCTTCTGGTAAATTTCCACAATTAACAAAACCAGATGCTAGTTATCATAATGTAGTTTTTGATGAGGTTGCTGGCAATAAAGCCTATATTACAAGAATAAGAGCTATTTATCTACGTGATACTGGTGCTGCTATTTCCCCATTTAATGCATTTTTGTTATTACAGGGAGTAGAAACACTATCACTAAGAGTAGAGCGACATGTTGAAAATGCTTTAAAAATTGTAGATTATTTAAATAATCATCCATTAGTTGAAAAAGTAAATCATCCATCATTAAAAGATAGTTCATACAATCATTTATATAAGCGTTATTTTAAAAATGGTGCTGGTTCTATCTTTACTTTTGAAATTAAAGGTGGTGCTTTAGAAGCTAAGAAGTTTATTGATTCTTTAGAAATCTTTTCTTTACTAGCCAATGTCGCAGATGTAAAATCGCTAGTTATTCATCCTGCTAGTACAACTCATTCACAAATGAATGAACAAGAATTGTTGAATTCTGGAATTAAACCAAATACGATTAGATTATCAATTGGAACAGAACACATTTGTGATTTAATAGAAGATCTTGATAATGCTTTTAAACAAATTTAAATAATGAGTATAAAAAATTTATGTATGGTTATACTACTAATGTAGTTGCCAAAACCTTAAATTTCTATTGACTAAAAGCCACTATAAGTGGCTTTTATGTTACAATTAAATAGAAGGTGATTATATGGGCGAACTTAGAAAAATACCTTATGTTGGTAAAGCAACTGAAGCATCATTAAATTTAATTGGATATAATACAATTGAATCATTAAAAGGTGCTGATCCTGAAAAGATGTATCAAAAAGAATGTGAGTTACGGGATTTAGAAGTAGATCGTTGTCAGCTATATATGTATCGAATGGTTGTTTATTATGCTAATACCAAAAATCCTGATCCAGATAAATTAAAGTGGTGGTATTGGAAAGATTGATATTGACAAGCAAGATTAGATAAGTTAAGATTACAACGTATAAATAAAGGCGATGAATAGAGGAGTAATTGTATTTTGAAATTATAGAGAGTCTCGGTTGGTGGAAAGAGATAATGAATGGTACAATGAATAAAGACTAGGAGCCGTATCTAGGATGCTTAAATTGATTAGATAACGTGAGCCACGTTACAGGCAAGACTATTATTAGATAGTTGATGAGGTTAATAAGGTGACTTATTAACGAATTAGGGTGGTACCACGATAGCTTTCGTCCCTTGCGGATGGAAGCTTTTTATATTTTAGGAGGAGAAAATGGAAGAAAGAAAGTTTAGTGAACAAGAATTAGTTCGCCGCGAAAAGTTAAAAGAATTAGTAGAAAAAGGAATTGATCCATTTGGTCAAAGATTTGATGTAACAGCTTATTCAAAAGAAATTAAAGAAACATATGGTGATAAAACTCATGAAGAATTAGAAGAGTTAGCTATTGAAGTTAGCGTTGCTGGAAGAATTATGACTAAACGTCGTAAAGGTAAAGTATGTTTCATGCATATTCAAGATCGTGATGGACAAATCCAATTATATATCCGTAAGGATACTGTTGGTGAAGATGTATATGAAATCATCAAAAAAGGTGATATTGGAGACATTGTAGGTGTAAAAGGAACTGTATTCATGACTAATACAGGTGAATGTTCAATTAAAGTATCTAGCTATACTCACTTAACAAAAGCTTTACGCCCATTACCAGAAAAATATCATGGTTTAACTGATGTTGAAGAACGTTATCGTCGTCGCTATGTTGATTTAATTATGAATGAAGATGCTCGTAAAATCGCATTTACAAGACCTAAAATTATTCGTTCAATTCAACATTATTTAGATAGTAAAGGATATGTAGAAGTAGAAACACCAGTATTAAATCCTATTTTAGGTGGTGCAGCTGCTCGTCCATTTATCACTCATCACAATACATTAGATATGAACTATTATTTACGTATTGCTACTGAATTATCTTTAAAAAGATTAATTGTTGGTGGTATGGATGCTGTTTATGAAATTGGACGTTTATTTAGAAATGAAGGAATGGATAGAACACATAATCCAGAATTTACAACAATTGAAGTTTATAAAGCTTTCAGTGACTTAGAAGGAATGATGGATTTAACTGAAGGAATCATTTCTAATGCAGCTAATGAAGTTTGTGGTACATATGATATTGAATATAAAGGACATAAAATTTCTTTAGCTCCTGGATTTAAACGTATTTCTATGACAGAAGCAATAAAAGAAAAAACAGGAATTGATTTTGCAGGAGATATGACTTTTGAACAAGCTAAAGAATTAGCTAAAGAACATGGTATTGAAGTAGAACCACATTATGAATATGGTCATATCATTAATGAATTCTTTGAAAAATATGTAGAAGAAACAATTGTTGATCCAACATTTGTTTATGGACATCCAGTAGAAATTTCACCATTAGCAAGAAAAAATCCTGAAGATCCACGTTTTACACAACGTTTTGAATTATTTATCTGTGGTAATGAATATGCAAATGCTTTTAATGAATTAAATGATCCTGATGATCAATATGAAAGATTTGCAAATCAGTTAAAAGAAAAAGAACTTGGAAATGACGAAGCTAATGAAATGGATTTAGATTATGTAGAAGCTTTGGAATACGGATTACCACCAACAGGTGGAATGGGTATGGGTATTGATAGATTAGTTATGTTATTAACTGGTCAAGAATCAATCCAAGAAGTTATCTTGTTCCCACAAATGAAACCAAGAAATAAATAGTGATAAAATCAGGATAATTTGAATTATTTTAACCCAATAAATAATAAAAATAAAAAGCATAACTTAAACAATAATCATCTCTATAAACGAAATGATATTGAGTTTATTGTTATGCTTTTTTTATTTGACTCTCATAGCGAGATTTATGATACTGGCATACAAGTGGCATACACTATATTATAATTTATCAATATATTCAATTAAGTTCTTACGACTTTTTTCATAAATATGTGCATACGTACTTCGTAACATTTCTACACTATGCCCCAATCTATCAGCAATTAATAATTCAGAAATCACAGGATTTGACAATAAATAGCTTGCATGAGAATGTCTTAGTCCATGTACTGTTATTTTTTTAACTCCAGATTTTTTTACATCTGCATTAAACCATCTTCTAAGTGTAGCTATAGAGATATAGGTTTGATCCTTATATAAATAATAGTCTTCATTAAATCCATCCTGTTGAGAAACAACAATATATCACCTTTTTAATTTTTCTACCAGTCTATCTGGTAATTGAATAGTTCTATTTGAACGTGAAGTTTTAGGTGATGTTATTTGTGATGTAATCGCACTTAATGATTTAGATATTCTTAATTTATTATTAATAAGATCGACATCTTTCCATTGTAAAGCACAGAATTCACCAATACGTAAACCAGTAAGAAACATAAATTCATAAATATCCCTTTTATATTCATCTTCAACGCTATTAATAAATTTGTGATATTCATCTATCTCCCAAAAGTTTTCTTCACCAGATTGCCTTTTTATAATCTTATTTGGATCTTTAGGTGGTTTAACTTTATGACATGGATTCTTTTGTAACCAGTCATGATCAACAGCATATGTGAATAAACCTGACAGGTGTAGTAAAATATTACGTGTAGATGATTCGCCATAAATTCTCCCATCATATCCATTTTGTGAAATAGCATTAATCCAACGTGTAATTTCTAATGTTGTAATATCATCAATATAACGATTACCAAAACTAGGTGATATAACATATGTTTCAAATCTCTTATAAGCCTTGAGAGTAGATAATTTAATATGATTGGGAGCATCTTTATGATACTCCACAATCAGATCATTTAATTTTATACGAGTTGGTAAAATATTATTATATTGTTTCAAAAATTCTGCTTCCGCTAATTTTGCTGCTTTTTTACTTTTAAATCCCCTACGTTTATAATTCTTTCTTTTTCCATTTTCATCTTTCGGTAGTTTTCCATAGAATGACCATGTTCCATTACTTTCTTTTTGTTGAGCCATTACATTGCTCCTACAACAGCATTATGATAATTCTTTCTATTGATGTGCTGATTTCAGTTTTAAATAATTCAATTGTTCCAGTACATCATTAGTCATTGTCATAAATTATATTCTCCAGTTCTTTTAATATTATTTGATTGCTTTCTTTAACTGC
>NZ_NFKR01000030.1 GCF_002160495.1 Erysipelatoclostridium sp. An173
TAACCTGTTTGCGACGATAACTAGCCATTTTTTTATAATCATAACTGCTTATTTCATTATCATCTAAAAATATTCTTCCAGAATCTGCTTTATCAACGCCACCAATAATATGCAGCAATGTTGATTTACCACAGCCAGAAGTTCCAACAATTCCGATAAATTCATTTTGTTCAACTGTCAAATTCAAATTATCGAGGACAATTAAATCATTAGCATCATGATATGTTTTTTTCAAATTTTCAATTTTTAATAGTATCATATTCTTTCCCACCTTTTATGATTAAATTGTAAATAAATTCAATCAAGTATCTTTAATCCCCATTTATTATATCTGTGACTTATTTAATATTAATTTTTTCTTCTTATCTATATTATATCAAAATAAAAATAGTAAAATTCTTTATTTTACTCAAATGTAATAAAATATATTTATACGTTATTTTTTATTAAAATATACAAAAGAAGGTAGAAAATAAAAATCATTTTCTACCAAAAAACTTAATATGAAAATTTAAATCGAGTATCCTCTTTATACTTTTTTCTAGATGGATTACCCTCAACTCGATAAATCTTTTTATTTGATAAATCATATCCAACTGACCAAACAGTATCAGCTCCAGTTTTGCGATCATATTGACACATAAAACCATACTTTCCTGATAATATATCAAGAATTGTTTCTTTTGATATATTATTGTTGTTTAATGCATTTAAAGCAACATGATAACGTTCTAACGAATGCCAATTATCTATTTGATAATCAGTATATTTACTCATATTAATTGAGTTAAAATGATTTGTTGTTACAACATACCCTTTTTTATCAGGATAAATAATACTAATATCTTTACTATTACATTCCACAACAGCAATTTCACCACTAGCATCAGCTAGTGTAATAGTCTGGCTTGAAGCAATTGGAATAGTTTGTAAAACTTTTATTGCTTGAAAAACAGTTTTACACTTTTCTAACAAATAACGGACTAACATACCACCGTTAAATCCTGGTGCTATATCTAAAGAATAAACAAAGGTAAGGCCAATGGCTAAACCAAATTCGTTTACACCATCTTCCATTTCCACAAAAGCCGTAGTATTACCATTAAACGCATATCCATGATCTAATGAGTATAAACAATTCATATATAATTTTTCAATTTGAACTAAAAAATCACTATTACGTCCTAAAAATATATTTTTTTGATCACTATAAGCAATACAAGTACATTTATTGTTAAATTCAAAACAATACATACTTAATAAAAATGCTAACATATCTTGATAAGATGTTCCTTGCCCTTTAGCAATCCCTTTAATTTCTTCTAAAATTTCCGGATAATACTTTTGATAAATAGGAATACATTTTTTAGTAAACTCTTTTCGCTTTTTGGAAACTATAAAAGTGTCTTGTTTAGCGATAATAACATTATTTTTTTGTAATAAACTACCCCAATGAAAACCACAGTCATAGTGACTTCCCTTAAATTTGCAATGATACATTTGTAAATTACCTCCTCGATATTCGAGCAAGATCTTCCTCATTTACAATCTTAATTGAATAAAAATTTTAAGTCAACGAATTAAAATTTTATCCAATATTTATCATATTCTTATAGTTCTATTTCATAACCATGTTCATATAAAATTATTTCTTCATCAATAATTTCGCTATGAACACCTTCTTTTTTTACAAAACCATTTTTCAAATATAAGTTAATAGCTGGATAATTAAAATCAACTACTAAAAGTCGTAAATAGTTATAATTTAACTTTCGGGCAATTTCTTTAGCTTCATCTAATGTTTTACTGCCAATACCTTTTTGCATATATAAAACATTTACACCTAATCGTTGTATGTATAATGCTTTTGCTGCTAGTTCTTTCCATTGGATACTATCTATATTATCATCACATAAACAAAATGCTGAAACAATTACACTATCATCCTCTAAAACATAAAGCTGCTTATTTAAAATATCACTTTCAAAAAATATACTTGGATAAACATCATCCCATATTGTTATTTTATTTTTGTTCATATTTTCAACTATATCTTTATACATAGTTTTAAGCTGTGGTAAATCTTGCTTATTAGCTAATCGTAATTTCATTATTCGCTCCTTATCTTTCTTATTAAAATCATAATAACTATAAGAATCCGTAATATTTCATACGGATTCTTTACTTTTAATTATAATTAAATATAAATGATTATTTATTCAAATCTAAAATAAAATCTTTTACTAAAACCGAAAATTTTTCAGCATTTGATAATATCGTCGGATGACCGCCTTTTTCAAACATATAAATTTTACCCTTGGCAACTATTTTGCACATTTGCCTATATTCTTCATACATATCCTTTCGACACATCTGATCTTCATGACTACCTACAAAAAGTATTGGTGTCTTTAATAGAGCTAAATCTTTTATAAACAATGGTCTTTTGCTTTGAGCACAATTAACTAATGCCCTAGTATTGGCATCAATTACTTTCTCCCAATCTTCTCCTTGGCACCATTTGTAAAATTCTCTTGCACTCTTATCAGCTTTGGCTTTATTTCTTTCTGCAACTAACTCTTTTGCAAAGTTTTTATGTAAAGTTCGTCCATCAAAACTATCTGCAATTATTTTATTTATTAAATCTGGTCTTTTTAAAGCAACATTAATAGCAGTCCATGCACCACCACTACATCCTATAATATTTACTTTTTCTAAATTAAGATATTCTATTAATTTAATCACTTGATCTGCCTGATAAATCCAATGATTTTCTGGAAAGTGTTCAATACGTTGTGATTTTCCATTACCTAAAAAATCTAATAAAATAATTTGAAAATTACAATCGTATAAAGAAATTAAATATTGAAACATTTTTGAAGACGCACTATCTCCATGTAACATAATCAAAGGAACACCTTGACCATAAATCTTATAATATATCTTTTTTGAATAATAATTAAAATATGCCATATATAAGCCTCCTAATCTTGTCATATTATGATTAGCAAGGCGTAATAGCAATTATACACCTTGCTATTACAAATAATTGAAAATACCCATTACCAGTTCCTCCTTTTTCTAATAATTTACTATCAATAAATTGTTCACTATTACTGATTAAAAATTAGAATTTTTATTATTTTCGTTTTCCAAAATATTCTACTAAATTAGATATGCAAGAAATTATCCAGAATATTGCAATTATAATTAAAACAATTCTCCATCCTTTAGAAACTTCGGCAACAAAAATAAAAGTGTACAAAGCAAATATACTTAGTAGCAAACAGATTATCGTTGTAATTACTTTTATTTTCGTACGCTTATCCATAATTAAACACCTCAACAAACTCTCTTTTATCTATCTAAGCCATACAGCAATTCCAACAAACAAACCACATAATACAGCTACACTTCCTAAAATCAAACAGGCTAGAGAAGAAACTATGTCTTCTTTATAACCATCTATATAGCTATACTTTGAATAATTTTTATCATACCAGATTTTTACCTGGTCGCCACTTTTATATTGACAATGTGTTGTTCCAAAGTTGATTTCAATTCTTATAACCTCATTATCAACTACATATTCATAAGTTGGAAAATAAGCACGGCGTCTTTGCGTGTTCATTGAACTAACACTTACGATTTTCCCATATGTTTGTGATAAGCATCTGCGTTTTTTATCTCTTTTACTTTTAAAATAAAAATATCCTTGCCTTGCAAAAATGCCACCTATTAAACAAAACATTAATGGAAAAATGATTCCAAACATAAATTTTTCAAACAAACTCATACAATGTCCTCTTCATTAAACTCCAATTTAGCCGAATATAGAATTATTATTTTTTATTCGGTTTTCTTTTAATAGCCAACAGTTTAATATAATCATCAAATTCAGTCGTATCAATAGGTTCAAACATGACCCATTTTCCATCACGATATATTTTAGCCTCATCATATTGTTTACAGATAGAACCAGAAAGAGTATCTCTGATATCTTCAAATTTTGCTCTTTCATCTTTTCCAAAGATAATCATGAAACCAATACAGCTACTTTTAGCATACAGACAACAAAGTGTTTTACCACCTCTTCGATATTTGTACTCATATGTCCATTTTTTCCCACCATTATTCCATATTCGATCCATTTCATATTTTTTATCGATCGTCATACATAACTGTTGCCAAATTTCATACAATGATCGTCCAAGCAATTCAATCATGGATGATTCCGTTGGTATCTTTTCAAGCATAATCTCTTCACCCATTATTCTAATTTATATAACCTTAAGTATATTAAAATTTGTTAAAGTTCTCTTATTGGAAAATACAGATAGTCTTTTCCTGTTGCTGGGTCAGTATAATCGTGAACTGCTCCAACTAGAGCAATACCCTTTTCATTTATTTTTCTAATGGTTTCTTCAAAAACTCCTTCATGATTTTCAACAACTATATATTCATAGCCTGGTATTGTCCATTTTGTCCAGCCATCAGGTGCTTTTGCATCATCAAAACATTCTACTCCTGCTAGATACAGCCCTTTACTAAAATCATCTTCCCACGGTTTAAAAGAGCGGGAAATATCAGACATGGCACCCCATATACCTACAAGTTTTCCATTTACATCTTTCTTTGCTAGATGCGCTACTTCATTAAAATGACTATTTGCATCATTCCATAATTTTTGGATAAATCCTTTACCATCTAATGTTGAACCCTCTTTTCCAATGACAACAAATTTTTTCTTTATCACCTGAACCATTGTATATCTCCCAAAATCATTATTTATCAACTTTTTTCATATATAATAACGGATATGGATTTCCTTGTTCGTCCAATTCTGTTCGTTTATAAACCTCAAAGCCCATATGTTCATAAAATCCTTTTGCGCGAGGATTCTGTTCATTTACAGTTAATTCATTGATTGAATAATTTTCAATACCATATTGTAGTAATTGTTTCCCAATTCCTTGTCCTCTATATTTATCTAAAACAAATAACATTTCCAGCCTTTTATCGTCAACACCCATAAAACCAACTGGATTTCCATTTTTATTTTCTGCAATTACTAAAATTGAAACATCTTTTATAGCTTGAGGAACATATTGTTTAATATTATTTATCTCATCAACTGATAAAAATAAATGAGTTGCTTTAACAGAACTTTCCCACACATCTAATAATTTTTGTACTAATATAGAATCACGTTTGTTTATTTGAACTATTTTCAATTTACATTTACCTCCAAAATTTATAACTTTAATCTATTGTTCCAAAAAATCCTTCAAGTCTTTAACAAATTGGATCTGTTGTTTCTTTAAATAAGATTTAACAAAAGGTTTCATAAACCATTTTTTAGCAATTACATGCTCTGTAAAGTCTATTTCAGTTTGATTTCCATTAGAAGTAAAAGTACCAATCCAATGTCCATTCATATTACTATTATCCATATCAAATTCCCAACGTTTATATGGTTTTACTACAGTAACAGTAAACGTAGTAGCATAATTTTCATTAGTATATTCAATAAATTGTTTTTCACTAATGATTTCCGTTTTACTTAAATCACTGCGCCATGTATTATATTTATCAACATTTAAAACAACTTCCCAAACTTTATAAATATCACTATTAATCACTTCTTTTATATTAGAAACTGTCATTTTTATCCTTCCTTTCAAATTAGGATCGTTATCTATATCCTTGAAAAAAGTTCAAAATTAAGGCAATAAACTATTATTCATTATTAAAAGCAAATGAACTGCTTGTAACATCAATATTTTTATTGTCAACAAATTATTCTTCTTTATAATTCGTTGCCTCTATAAGATACAAAGTTTAGGTGTAAAATACTCTCATTCCATTATTTTGTAATATTTTTTCTCTAATACAAATTATAATTTATCTTTTACTTTTATATTTCATTAATTATTTTATCTAAACTAGAAAAATCTACAAAATTAACTTTTTGGTTATAAGTTTCTATCATTGCTCTATCTTCAGCTGTTTGCTTTTCTTTTGGTAAATTCTTAACTGCATTATAAAGCAATTTCATCATAGTTTTATGTTTAAAGTTTAATTTTGAATAATCTATTCCGCCTCTTAAATGGAATATTTTTGCTTTTTCAAAAATTTCTTTTGATATCTGTTTTTTGATATTATTCCTGATATTATTTTTATTCACTTCATCCATTGGATCTGAAAGACCAACTGTTACAATAATAATCTTTTTGTTTACGATATTATTTAATTTTTTTATCGTTTTTGACATGCCTAGTACTCCACCAGCATACAATCCACCTAAATAAATAATGTTATCATAATCATTTATTTCTTTTACATTTTTAAAAGAAATTGCTTCTATATTAGTCCTCCTTGAAAGTTCTTTGGCATATTGTTTGGTTGTTCCATAATGAGAACCATATATTATAATATTACTCATAACATCCTCCATTTTATATTTACTTTTGGCAAACTATTTTATAGATTTTCTCTCCTTTAAATTTTTATTAAAAACTTATTTTTCTATTTTGATACATAAATAATAGCTAAGATTATTTCTAGTTTAATTATCTACATTTGTTATTCCATTTTGCCCTAACTAATCTTTTAGAAACATCTATTTCTTCTATATATTCATAATTTTTACACCATTTACAAAATATAGAATTTTTGTTTAATATCAATTTTGTTATAAATGAATTTGGTACAGCATTCCATCCATTTTGTGGCACTAATTTTTTATAGATTTTATCTTGATCTCTATTGATTTCATATATTCCTTCTAAATATCCCATTTCTTTTTTGGGACAAATTTTAAATATTCCCTTTGTATCTTTGTTCATATCAAAGCATGGTGAAAAATTTATTTCTATTTTTCCATCTTCTAAATGAACTATTATCTTACTTAAAGAATTAGACTCTTCAAAAATATACTCTATATTTTTATCTATATAAGAATTATTATCTAAATCTACTTCTACAAAGGATAAAGAATCAGTATTAGCAAATTCCAATAATTCGCATTGATTACTGTATCTTGCATAATACCTAAATTGCATGTTCATCGGCATAGAAAATTTATCTATTTTAATTTTTTTATCTTCAATTTTACATTTTATCTGCGTATATTTTTTTCTTATAAAATCAAAATTGTACATAAAAAATAAAGGTAAAAAATTTGGGTTTTTAGATCCATATCCTATAGGTGCTAATAAATTCATAGGTATAGATTTTTTACTTGAAAATTCTTTTATATAAAAATCTATTTTTCTATTTTCTAAATCTTTAAAACTAAATGATATACATTCGCAATTATTTTATTTTTCTAAATATGCTTTTTTTATAGCTACTCGTACATGTCTATTTAATCCTTTTTCAGCAACATTAAACTTCTCATCTTCTTGAAACTGTAAAGAAATATCATCATAAACATCGACATAACTATCTTTTCTATATGCAACTATTCTATATCCATTACCATAAGGTTTCCCATCAATATATTGCAATTCAAAACCTTTATATATTTTATCCGGTTTTTTCTCAAATGGAATAATTGCTAGCTTCTTTATCGGACTATAATTTACAATAAAAGGAATTATATTTTTCATATAAAATTTTCTCCACAAATCTAGATTTGTTAACTAATTACTTCATAGCGTAATCTAAGATATGAGTCTTCCAAAACCACACATTCTTGTAATTTCAATACCCCTAATTTTGATAATTCGCTTTCTGACAATAAAGATTTCCCATCAATTAAAGTTGATGTATCTTTACCTCCAATTAATATCGGTGCTACTACAATATCAATATAATCTATCAGCTTTTCATGAAGAAACAATCCATTTAATGTACCACCAGATTGAATTGTTATTCTTTTGCAACCATATTCTGTTTTAAGTTTTGTAAGAACATCTTTCAATGATAATTTATTTTGATATATAATATGAAGATTATCTTCTTTAATTTTAAATGCTGGATGATTTTCATTAGATGTAACTAACACAAATTGTTTTGATAAAGCACAAAAGTAATGTATACCATGTTCGTTTAAATGGTTATTATCAATTAAAACAAAGGAAACAGGTGTTTTATTTGGCATATTAGCTGTATTAACACCGATTTTAGCTTGCACTCTTCCAGAATTAAGTGACCATAAGTCTGTCGTCTGCTCAATTTCATAGTATTGGTGTAATCCTTCTTCAACCCCTTTAATTTTAGGAAAATCCTTATCTACATCTAAATTATCTGATGCACCTGTACTAATCTTGCCATCAACAGACATTAACATAAATAATGTTGTAATTGCCCTGTCCATTTTAAACCTCCTTAAAAACATAATTTATCTATATTTTTGATTATATCATATCTTCTTGTAATTACTGAAATCATATTCATAAGTAATCTTGTAAAATGAAAAATTGTATTCGACTTCTAAATAGCTAAAATAGAAATTAATCTTCTAATAGCGTATTTCTTATTTATCGTACCTTTTCATATAATAAAAAAGGAACTTTTAAAAGCTCCTTTAATATTCTAAATCTTTTATTTTCCTTTCAATTTCTTTAATAATTCTAATAAATTCATCATCACTTTTACCAGTAGGATCATCTAAATTCCAATTATCATCGAAATTTTTACCAACATATGGACAATTAACATTACACCCCATAGAAATAGCTATATCTACTTGAGGGAGGTCCTGGACTAATTTACTATACTGATCTTGTTCCATATCAATTTGATACATTGCTTTAATAAGTCTAACTGCATCCTGATTAATTTGTGGTTTTAATTCTGTTCCACATGAATAAAATTCATATCTATCATTCATAAATTTTTTCCCTAATGCTTCAGCTATCTGACTGCGACAGGAATTATGAACACAGACAAATGCAATTTTGAGTTTTCTTTTCATGTGCTAATTAACCTTCCATTTTTACTGATAAAATATGTTTCACTTCATCTACTGATAAAACTTTCCCAAAAGAAACAACTTCTCCATTTAATACTAATGCCGGTGTTGACATAACTCCATAAGATGAAATTTGTCCAAAGTCAGTAATATGCGTAATTGTTAAATTTAAATCCAGCTCAGCTACTGCCTTTTTTACCGATTCTTCTAATTTTTCACACTTTTTACATCCTGATCCTAAAATTTTAATCCCAGCTTCTTTTTTTAATTCCTCAGCTCTTTCAATATTTTCTTGATTAATTTGATGACAACAACATTCCTTTTTTTCTTTCTTTTTAAACAAATTCATATTAACGCTCCTTTTATTTTTCATACTCAAACTTTGATTCAACATTAAGAATATATTCATTTTCTTTGCTTTTTCTAACTCTCATCCATTTTTCATCTAGATATTCATTAATATATTCTATAATCTCATCAACAGGATATTCTTTACCATCCTGTCTAAGCTCTAAGCCACAACAAGTACATGATCCAATTGCATGAATAGAATATTCTATTCCTTTTTTCTTTAATAACTGATTGATATCTACTATCATATTAAAATTAACTACATTTGACATATGCTTTCCTCCTAATACAATAAAAATGAAAATATATTAAATAAATAACCAACAATAATAATTCCTAAAGTGCATATTGTAATAAATAATGCTAATAATTTTGGCTTTACAGCTTTTTTTAACATGATAAGTGAAGGTAAACTTAATGTTGTTACTGCCATCATAAAGGCTAGTACAGTTCCAAGTAAAGCCCTCTTAGCTAGTAAAGCTTCAGCAACAGGAATAGTTCCAAAAATATCAGCATACATTGGAATTCCTACAATGGTTGCTAAAATAACTCCAAAAGGATTATTTCCACCTAATACATTTTCTATCCATATTTCTGGAATCCAGTTATGAATAATAGCTCCAATTCCTACCCCTATCAAAATATATGGAAAAACTTTTTTAAATGTTTCTATAACCTGCTCTTTAGCATATTGTAGACGCTCTTTCTTACTTAAATCTGACGAACTAATATCTACACTACTAGATTTCATAATAAAATCTTCAACATATTTTTCCATATGCATCTTTTCAATAACAGTTCCACCAATAACTGCGATAATAAGTCCCACTATAACATAAGCAATAGCTATTTTTACTCCAAAAATACTCATCAACAAAACAAGGCTTCCTAAATCAACCATCGGAGATGAAATCAAAAATGAAAAAGTCACTCCTAAAGGTAATCCAGCACTAGTAAATCCAATAAATAGTGGTATAGATGAACACGAACAAAATGGTGTTACAGTACCCAATAAAGCAGAAATGATATTTGCTTTTATACCATGAAATCGACCTAAAATTTTCTTACTTCTTTCTGGTGGAAAATAGCTTTGAATATAAGAAATAATAAAGATTAGTACACATAACAATACTGTGATTTTAATAACATCATAGATAAAAAACTGAATGCTGGCTCCAATATTGGAATTAATATCTATACCAACAGAAGTTAACAATAGAGCAATAACTTCATTTAGCCAGTTCATTTTTAAAATTTGATTTTGAAAGAACAACCAGATTTCTTTCATAGTTCCTCCTTGTATCGATATATTTCGATTTATAGATTTGAATTTTTGCCACCATAAAGGTGGCTTTATAAAACGAAGAATAATTTACACTCGATAATCTTTTAAATACTGGATAACTTTTTCAATCCCATCACTTGATAAAGAATAATGTGACCACTTTCCATCTTTTCTAACATTAACAACTTTTGCATCTGTTAATATCTTCATATGATGTGATAAAGTAGACTGACTTACATCAAGAATTTCTAAAAGTTTACACGCACAATGTTCTCCATCTTTTAAAATATCTAGAATCTTCAAACGATTAGAATCACAAAATGCCTTAAAAACTTTTGCTTCCTGATCAAAATCTTTACCCATATAATCACCTCACATCTATATTCTTCGATATGATAATATCATACACATCGATAAACGTCAATATGAGTTTGAAATCATTTATATAATTTTTTATCAATAACTTTCAACCAAACTTATAATATCAAAATAAAAATGAGCAATTAAAAAACTGCTCATTAATTTATTACATAAATTCTTTATTCTAGTGTAATATGTCTTTTAGTCTTTTCTTCAGGATGAATATTATTTCTTCTTTTTCCTACCATATCTAATACTTTTAATCTAAATACAGTTGTTGCTTTCATAAGATTTGTATTAAATTTAAATTCCTCAGAATGATAATGTCTCATCAAAATTTTCAATGCTTTAAATTTATTGTCATCATCTACAAACTCTATTTCTCCATGACCAATTACACTAGCATATCCCATTGTACATGACATTCTTTCATCATAAAGAATAATGTTATGTTCACAATCCATTTCAAAAGTTACTTTATTATTTTGTCTAATCAAGTCCAATTTTTTTCCTTGATTAGCACAATGAAAGTATAAATATAACTGTTTTTCTTCCATATCAACACCAAAATTAAGTGGAACTATATATGGATAATCTTCATCGAATAGTGCTAAACGACATACATCACATTTATTAATAATATTCATAATTTCATTAAAATCTGTTATTTCTCTATCTTTTCTTCTCATAAAACCTCTCCATTTGATTCAATAACTTTTTTATACCATTCATAAGAATCTTTTTTACTTCTTTCTAGCGATCCGTTTCCTTCATTATCCCTATCGACATAAATAAATCCGTATCGTTTCTTCATTTCACCGGTTGTAAACGAAATACAATCAATACATCCCCATGGGGTATATCCTATTAAATCCACACCATCTTCTTCAACAGCTTTTTTCATTTCCTGAATATGTGCTCTTAAATAGTTAATGCGGTATCGATCATGACAACTTCCATCATCTCCCTTGACATCAACTGCCCCAAATCCATTTTCAACAATAAAAAGGGGTTTTTCGTATCTTTCATAATAAATATTCATAGCATATCGTAATCCTTTTGGATCAATAGCCCATCCCCAATTTGTTACTTCTACATATGGATTATCTACACTATATTCACTAGAACCGTCTGTTGTATGACTAACATCTTTGTAAGAAGTTGAACTTACTGTATTAGACATATAATAACTAAAGCCAATAAAATCTACTGTTCCTTCTGCTAAGATTTTTTTATCTTCTTCAGTAATATCAATATTAAATCCTTTTCTTTCAAATAATTTCAATGCATAAGCTGGATAGTGACCACGACATTGTACATCGCTAAAAAAATAACGATCATGCATCATTTGAACAGACAACATCATATCTGATGGCCGACACGAATAAGGATAAATAGGCACTAATGAAATCATACATCCTATTTGAAAATCAGGATTAATTTCTTTACCCGCTTTAACTGCTAAAGCGCTAGCAACTAGTGTATGATGAGCACATTTATACATAGCTTCTTCTGGATTATCATAATCACCAAAATGAACACCGTTATTTGTCCAGCCATAAATATCGTTTTTATAATTCATTTGATTATTGATTTCATTGAAAGTCATCCAATACTTTACCTTATTTTTATATCTTTCAAAGCAGACTTTGGCAAATTTGACAAAGAAATTAATTGTCTTTCTATTCATGAATCCACCATATTCTTTTGCTAGATGATAGGGCATTTCAAAATGAGATAATGTAATAACTGGTTCAATTCCATATTTTAATAATTCATCAAAAACATTATCATAAAACTGCAATCCCTCTTCATTAGGTTCATCTTCGTCTCCTAATGGAAAAATACGTGTCCAGGCAATAGAAGTTCTAAAACATTTAAATCCCATATCTGCAAACATGGCAATATCTTCTTTATAACGATGATAGAAATCAATTCCAATATGATTTGGATAATATTTTCCTTCAATAATACCATCTGTAATTTCTCTAGGTATACCATGTGCCCCAGCTACCATTACATCAGCTACGCTTAATCCTTTTGATGTTTCTAACACACCACCTTCAAATTGATGAGCTGCTAAAGCTCCACCCCATAAAAAATCCTTGCTTAAAACCATCTTGTTCTCTCCCTTTTACTTATATTTTATTTTGTAAATTAATATAATGGACGCAAAAATAAATGTAATGGCATTTGCTCCTATTAAATTATAATCCTTGATATTCCACCCATGAATAACCCACAACAACACACCTATTACAAACATTGCATACATACCTAAAGATATTCCAGATGTATCTTTCGTTTTAATAACTTGATATGCCTGTGGTAAAAAAGATAATGTTGTAAGTACAGCTGCAATCGTTCCAAACATATTAATCCTCCTTCGAATACAATGAATTTTAGTTGATAAAACATTCCATCTTTTGTCTTTAAACTGATTACATGTATATCGTACTATAGTTTTAGATATGTTCAATAGATTACATTTATTGTGGAATATTGCTACAAAATTTATAATAAAACATAGTAACAAGATGTTACATTGTAACAAAAAATAGCCAAAAACATGCTTATATTAAATTTTATCACGTCTTTTTATCAAATAACGCACCATAAAGCTGATCCACTTCTTTAGCTTGCTGTAAGTTTTCTGAAATTAATACACTATACATCAAGTCAAAAATATATTTTAAAGAAATATAAAAAACCATATCCTTTAAACTTTCAAACTCATCATGAATAACACCATACAATAAAACAGCTTGTTTTTTTGCAAGAAGATTTTTTTTATGACTTGTAATAATAATAAAAGGAATTTTTCTTTTAATCAAAATATCAGTAACATTTAAAAGATGCTCATCTTTACCATTTTTACTTATCATGATTACTGTATGATAATGATCCACATTCAAGCTCAACCATAGCTGCTTATCTCTATTTTGATAAACTGTTGTTATTTTCCCAGTGCTTAATAATAAATGACTTGCATATTCACCAATACATGCATTTGTATCATTAGCAATAATATCAATATATTTATTCTTTGAAATATAATCCATCACTTTTTTTAAAGTATCTATTGAAATCATATTCTTTGTCTGATTGATGATACCCACTTCAATTTCAGATAATTTATTCCTAATTGAAAATAAACTTTCATGAGATAAAATTTCCATATCTTTCAAATAATATTGACTTAAAAAAGAATGGATATTGATTTTAAAATCATTATAATTTATAAAGCCAAGTTTCTTTACAAAACGTACAACTGCAGTTGCACTGGTATATGTATTTTTAGCCAGTTGATGAGTAGATAAATGAATAACTTCTTCACTGTGATCTATAATATATTGAGCTAAATATAAATCATTATCATTGAGTTTATAATCATGTGCTATTTTTTCTAAAATCATACTCATAAATCATCACCATATATTCTTTCTATTTTAGCTATATCATTACATCTTTTATTTATACATTTAAATTATAAACCTTAATATTTATCCGTAAAAATTTTTTTTACATTGGTTTTAATCCGTATTTAAAATATATCTTGCCTCTTTAGCCTGATTATTTTGAATATCATTTTTCATTTCTTCATCACTTTTATCTTGTAGATAAATATAGGCTTTGTTGTCTTGAAAATATACTGCAAAATACTCATCTACATCTTTGTTTGATACCAGGTTATAACAATTTTCACTTCTTTTTTCTAATGTATAAGTCGTACTTTCATCATTACTTTCGCGATCTTTATTATAGGCACCTAGTTCAGCCTGGCTATAATCTTTTTGAACTTCTAAAAACATTTGTAAAGTATATCCTCTTGCATTAGTATAGACATCAGAATAATAAGTCATGGTAGTATAAATATCATCAGTAATAGAATCAGATATTCCCTGTTGATCAATCAACTGTGGAACAGGGATGAAATCTTGATATTGGCTATAATCGATATCAAATTCTTTTTGATAATCATCTAATAGTGTTTGCCATGCCTGATTAGCCTCATTTAATAGTGGCATATTATCAAAAGAAATCTGCTGCTTAGAAGCATCCAGCTCTCCTTTTGCTTTTTCTTCATAATTTTCTGTATAAGTCATATGATATTTTTGGTACTCTTCATCATAAGATTCTATTTCTAGCTGGTATACATCTTGATTTACTTCTTGTTTATATATATAAGAAACTGTTTTTTGCTGATTATTATTTTGTAAAGAAAACATCACGGTATTCTTTTGTGCATCAGATGTAAAAATTTGTCTTATAACGATACTTCGGTGATTAGGATCTGCTGCTATTGAAGTATCTTCTACCCCTATAGACCATTTATCATCATCATAACTATTTTCATCTAAATCATCTTCAACAGCCTGTACAGTAGCTTGCCAAAAGTCCTGTTTTTGACTTTGAGGCTCTACTGATTTTTGTTGATTACATCCCACAAATAAAAACATAAAAAATAAACACAATATAATTTTTTTCATAATATTAATCCCCCAAAAATATTTTACAACATATTCTTTTTTATTTTAACATAGTTTTCTACACCACTAAATAATAAATCATAATGGTATTTTACATCGATGTTTATTATCATCCTATATTTTTGCTATTTATTGATGATAGCGATAAAATAATATCGTTTTATCATTATTGTTTCTAGATATAATTTATTAATTATTTCTTAGTTTTTTTATGTTATAATGCCTATATATGAAATAAAGGAGAATCGATTCATGACTATAAAAATGATTGCTGTTGATATGGATGGAACATTTTTAGATGAAAATTCATCTTATAATCAAGAGCGTTTTAATCAAATTTATCAAATTTTAAAAGAACGCAAAATTCGTTTTGTTGTGGCAAGTGGAAACCCATATCTTAAACTTCAAAATTGTTTCCCAGAGATTAAAGATGAACTTACTTATATTGCCGAAAATGGTGGTTATATTATAGATCAAGGTGAAGAACTTTTTTCTGCTCATCTTTCAACTCAAGATAGCCAGCTTATTATTGATGCACTTAAAACAATGCCTGATGTGCTATGCTGGGTATGTACCAAAGAACAGTCTTATACCTTAGAAACATTACCTGAACAGTATTATCAAATGTTTCTTCCATATTTTCCAAATGTTAAAAAAATTAAAGATTTTAAAGATATAAAAGAACCAATTGTTAAATTTGCTTTATATCTTCCTCAAAAAAATGTCAGTGAACGTATTCATGACCTTACAGAAATCGTTAGACAAAAAGCAAGAATTGTTGATAGCGGACATTACTGCATTGATATTATTCCTCAAAATGTTAGTAAAGGACATGCTATTGAAATTCTTATGGATAAGTTAGATATTTCAGCCGATGAAATCATGGCTTTTGGTGATGCTGAAAATGATATCGAAATGTTAAAAAAAGTTAAGTATGGATATGTTATGGAAAATGCTAAAGATTTTATGAAAGAACAGTTTCAATGGATCGCTCCTTCTTTTAATGATGAAGGTGTTTTAGAAGTAATTGAACACTATCTTAAAAATGATTCTTTTTATAATCAAAAATAAATTATTTTTAATTTAGAAAAACATACGATTTAATAAAAATATCCCCTTTTATAAAGAAAGGGGATATTTTTATTAAATGTAAATATGCTTTATATAATCAATAAATAAAAAAGTAACTCATTTATATTAATAAATTTCTTGTAAAAAGAACCAGTTTGTAAACTGATTCTATCTTACTTTTAATTTTACAGAACTACAATCTGAAATAATAATCATTTCGTTATTGATCATATATCCAAAAACAATACCTTTTATAACAAAATGTCGAATATTCTATCATTAGTTAGCATTTCATACATTACTGAATTTATTTTTAAATGATTTATAACTTTTTTGAAAATTTTATTCTGTTCTCTTTTAAAAACAGCTAAACACTCTCATCAACAACAACCTTCACACTACAATTCTTCTTTTTCTAGAAGTTTAATAAATTCGCTATCTGAATATATCTTTGCTTTTTTTCTTTAATAAGATGAGTTTTTTTCTTGTGTTATTTAATTTACAATAATTTTTTTAGATTTTCTTTATTTACAACATATCTAGGTTATTTGATAATTACTAATTCTGATTGCTTAATATTTTAATATTAATAAAGTAGATATAATAATTCTAATATTTGTTCTTTTGTTTCAATAGGTTCAAACCAATTTGCTGTTGTTCCCTTTTGGAAAATTGCTGTAGCAATATCTTCTAATTGTTCTTTGATTATTTCTTGATTGAACTCTGATAAATGTGTTGGTGGATAGGTTACACTAAATTATAACAGTTCTCTTAGAAACTGTCCAATTTAGTGTAACCTATCCAAGATGCTATCTGCACATTTTATAATACAAACATATTTTTTGTTGATAACATACATTTTAAATCCTATATGATATAATCTTTTTTTTGAAAAATATCTATATCAACAAAATTTTATAAAACACCTATAAAAATTATATTTTTCCAGATATAAGAACAAATTTTGACTCCACATCTTATCAACATTTTCTTTTTATAAGCATCTTCCTGGCTTCCGAAGCACTCATTGTTGGCTTCCCATTTAATCTACTGATTTCTGCTTCCAATATACTGACACTTAAATCTAATAACTGTTCTCTTTTTTCAAATGTTTCAATGCTCATAAAAACGCCATCACATATACCATTCTCTATGATAAATATTGGTTCTTCAGATTCTTTAGCTAACTTAGAAATAGTTGAATATTTATTTTTTAACATTGCCGATGATTTAAAAATCACCCTTCATCACCTTCCTATATTGATTGTCAATAACAATATCAATTTTACACGGTAAATTTACCATGTAAAATTGATATCTTTTCTTAAAATAACTGTTTAACATAATCCTGCAGGCGATGTAGTATTCGTACAATCAAAATAGTTTCTTTAGTAATTTGATAAAATATAATGTAATTATCACATCTTAAAAATCGAAACCCACTATCAATATTATTTTCTAAATACCATACCGTTCCAAGCTGGGGATATTCCTTAAGTTCACCAATTTTATTGAGAATTCTTTTTGCTGTTTTTTCTGCTGCAATCGGATTATTCAAATCATCATAAATATAATCATAAATTCTATCCAAATCTTTTCTTGATTTTGGTGAATAAAATATTTTAATCATTGTTGAATCTCTTTTCAAAATGTTTTAGCATTTCATCTTCAGCAATCCATCCTTCTTCATTAGCAGAAACAACACTTTCATTTAACATGCTCATAAGTTCCATCTCAGCAACAAGCTTATCATACTTCATTGCTTTTTCATACATTTCCTCCTGTTCATTGATATCCATAATCGTATAACACCCATGACCATTTTTTGTCAAATAAACAGGTGAACCAACAGATACTTTTTCTAGCACTTGATTATAATTTCTTAAATCTGAAATAGGTTTAATAACTGGCATAACAATCACTCCTTACATCATTATTATACACATTTATTAAGAATTATTCAACGTAATATTTTTAGAAGAATTATACTAATAATTGATTTTCCATTCTTTTATTATATTCCTCAATAGCTTTATCTATTTCTCTTTGCTGTTCACTAGCTACTTCTAAAATATATGATTTGATTCTTATTTCAGACAAATATTTTCTGGTACGATAGTTTCTTTTCTTTGAAGATGAACTGACTTTTTTACCATCAGTCTGATTATAAGTATATTCGCTTTTTTTATAATTCTGTAAAATATAATTCCCTACTCGTTCGTAAAATTTATTAAGCTCTGCTTCTTTGATACTGCTTATGTCTCCACCCTGTTCTTCCATGACTTCCTGAAGCATATCTAGTTTTTTCATATACTGATGAAATTGTTGACTTAATTTTTCATCACTGTTGATAAGATCATCAATAATTGATTTAATGATCGGCTGATATTCTTTCATATTTATTGAATTATATTGAAGCCTTCCTGTCTTAGGTAATACTTTATATAGATCTTTCAATTTCATGTTTTGACTTAAATCAACGTGGTACTATGTCAAGATTTTGGACCATATAAATATGAGAAATTTAATTAATTATTACTGATTAGATAGTCTTGCTCATATTCATTTGGTGATTTATAATCACAATGTGAATGTACTCTTATCGTGTTATAAAATCCTTCTATGTATTCAAATACTAATCTATATGCATGTTCATAATTTGTTATCTTAAATCTGTTTAACCACTCTCTTTTTATTAATGCGTGATATGACTGGTCAATGAAAAAGTCTACGAGCTTTACAAGATCATGACTGTTTTCACACCCAATAAAATAATCCATCCCATCATTGGTAATATCCAATTTAAAGAAAACTCTCTTAGATTTATCCAAAGGACTTGCAATTTCATAGACTTCTTCGCTTACCAGATCCATATTGCCTTCATAAAACATGACAATTGGTGGACAGTCTATTCCTTTCAGAACTTCAGGATAATCTTCAGACATGACAGTTACATATTTTTCATCAACATTATCATTCAGCTTATCGATTTCATTATCTGTTAATCTTTCTTTATAAGCGACAGCCTTAAAAATTTCTTTAAAATCACCTTGATATTTTTCGGCAAAAGCAACCAGTGTTTCTTCTAATGATCTTGACATAACTCTACCTCCACATATTCTTTTATTATTTCATAAATATATCTATAAGATATTTTTTCATTGTTCTTATAATCTTCAACTTCATAATATTCTTTAATATTCTCCATTTTTCATTTTGATACAGTAATAAAAGATTATCAAATATCAATAATGGTTCTAAAATCATAGAAGAACAGAATTATCTTACACCTTATCAACTGCTATTATTACATCGTTTAAAAGGTAAAAATTGTATATTAATATACTTTAACACTTATGATTTAAATACTATTTTTAATAAAAAATTTTAAGATAGTAAGATACTTGGGATTTTACTCAAATAAAAGTTTAAAAACATATGCCAAAATGGCAAGAATTAAATGTGAATCGTGCGGCTTTGAAGAAAATGCATATGAGGGGGTACTTGAAGAATTTCTAGAAATAGAATTATACAAAGGATTAAAACAAAGACAATACAGCTACCAATCTCTAGAATATAATAAGATCATGTTCAAGAAACTGTAATTTTTCTAGCACTTTTTAAGAACCTTATTTTAAAGATATCCATAAAGTTACATTTCTTCATAATATACTTAATGGTAAATCAAAATTCCTATTAAAAAAATAGACAGCTAGCTGTCTATTCATAAATTTCTAAAGATAAACCATCAAAATCAAAGAACAATGTCATTCTTTTGTAAATAAAGTTGTCATAACGAATGGATTCTGCAGCTATTTCTTTTTGATTTAGTTTTTTAAAGTTGCTTCAACATCATCAACATAAAATGTTAAACATCTAAATCCTCTAGCCTCCGGAAAGCTTTTGCATTATAGAGCATTTTTTATAATAAATAATTCTATTTCTTTTTCCCCACATTTTAAATCTATTTTTTAGTCTTTACGCTCTTGTCAATAATTTTCAAGGATTATTTCAAATCATAGTAAATCAACATAAGAATGTATTGCTCTTTGATAATCATTATTGATGATTACAATATGGTGTATTTTATTAAAATTTCTATTATTTCCAACCAAAATCTTTCAACAATTCATCAATATTTTGTTCAAATGTATTAAATGTTATTCCATGGCTTGCAAGTTTACTAGAATCTAAACGGAAATCACGGAAACGATCACTATAACGATCATGATTAGGAAGAATTAAACGATTGATAGCTTCTTGATTACAATTTAATTCCTTAGCAATATAACAAGCACTTTCATAAGTGGTCATTTCATTTTTATTACTTACATGATAAATACCTGCAGGTAAGTTACTAATGGCTTCGAATTGTTTTGCAAGATATTTTGCATATGTCATACCTCTTTTTTCATTACATGTAAATAATGTTGGTTCATTTTTAACTAATGCATTCATAACATTTTTTACAATATTTGGACTAGCTTTAATTCCTTCAAAAGAAAGTCCCATCATCCAAGAGTATCGTAAAATAACAGCATCAATACCTTGAGACTGAATATATTGTTCACATTCAATTTTATTTTGACCATATACAGTTACAGATTCAACGGGTTCATTTTCATCAAATGGACCAAGATTACTTTTACCGTTGAAAACTTGTTCAGTTGAACAGAAAATTAAACGTGCATTTTTTCTCTTACAAATATCAACAATTTCTTTTGTTGACTCAACATTTATTTTATGAGCTAATTCAGGTTGTTCTTCACAAACTGCTGTTGTTGCATTAGCTGCACTATGGAAACAAATATCAAAATCTTGTTTTTCAATAAATTCGCGAACATTTTGAGGATCAGCAAAATCACAGTCTTCTCTAACGATTCTAATCCAATTAAATTTGTCTTTGTTTTCACGATAAATATAGCTTGCTAAAAATCCATTAGCACCTGTTACTAAAATTGTTTTCATCTATTTTTCTCCTTTTTTGGTCGACTATATAATATATGAGCATTACTTACTATCCTAATTTCTTGGGCATTATAAGGCACAAATAAACTTCCATAGCCATCAATTTCAATAACTTCATCATTCCATTCAATTATACAAGTTTCTTTGTCTATATTTGTAATAATACAATAACATTGATCTGTTGTAATAAAAATATCTTTATCTATCCATAATTCATCAACCGTAAAGTATTGATTATCAGTTAATTGACGGTTCTTTTTGCAAGCTTTAAGATATGTTGGCTGTAAAGAAAAATCAGCAACATCAAATGATTCTTTTAAATGTAAAGGACGCGTATTCCCATTTTTGTCTTTACGCCCATAATCATAGAAACGATATGTTGTATTTGAATTGGTTCCAATTTCTAAAGCTAAAATATTTTTCCCCATTGCATGAATTAAACCATCAGGAATGATAAAGTAATCACCTTTATGAACTGGCCATTTTTGTAAATATTTTTCTAAATCTTGATTATGGAGAGCAGCTTCGATTTCTTTAGCATCATCAATTTTTACTCCAGCAACCAATGTTGCATCGTCACTAGCATCAAGTATATACCAAGTTTCAAACTTTCCAAAATCATAAGCGTGTTTTTTTGCATAATTGTCATCAGGATGAACTTGAATACTTAGTGCTTCTTGACTATCTAAATACGCCAAACGCAACATTTCATGCAAGGTATAGCCAGGACCTAAAATACCATCTGGATCTTTTTCAATAACTTCTAGTAAAGTTGTTTTTTCATCAAGATTAGTTATTTCATTACTGCCGTAAGAATGAGCAGACACTTCCCACCATGTTCCAATATTTTCAGGATGATTTCTTATTGTAGCTAGTCGATTACCTCCCCAAATAGTTTTATCTAAAATTGGTTTTAATAATAATGGTTTCATTTTTGTGCCTCTTTAAATTCTTCCAAAATTTTTAATGAAGAACTCGTTCCAATACGTTTAACTCCTAAATCAATCATTGCTTTTGCAGTTTGCCAATCACGAATTCCACCAGCCGCTTTGACTGCTACTTCTCCGGCAACTGTATCGATCATTAATTGAACATCTTCTAGTGTTGCTCCACCAGTACCAAATCCAGTACTTGTTTTAATAAAGTCTGGTTTTACTTCTTTCGCAATTAAAGATAATTGTTTAATTTCATCATTCGTTAAATAACAATTTTCAAAAACAACTTTACTTATTACATTTTTCTTTCTACAAATATCTACAATTTTTTCCATTTCATCTTTAATGAAATCCCAATCTTGCATTTTAGCCTTAGAAATGTTAATGACATAATCAATTTCATCTGCTCCTAAGTCAATGGCGTAATTTGTTTCAAATAATTTTGTTTCTAAACCACATTGACCAAGTGGAAAACCAATTGCTGCTCCTACATGAACTGAAGTACCTTTTAATTGTTCTTTACAAAATGGAACCCATTCAGTATTAATTGCCACCATAGCAGCACCCATTGTTTTAGCTTCTGTACATAACTTAATTAAATCATCGTTTATTGCATCTGCTTTTAAGCAAGTGTGATCAAAATAAGCAGCAACATCTTTTGCTGTTAATTCTTTCATATTAATTCCTCCTTTAACCGTCTTAAATATATCATTATGTAATATATATGTCAACATCATTGAAGAACCTTATATATTACATATATTCTATTATGTAATATAAATTGCATTTTAATCACTAATATGTTATTCTTCTAGAAGTAAGGAGGCATTTTATGAGTACATTATATTTACAAATAAAGGATGATCTTTTAAAAAAAATCAAATCTGGTGAATACAAACAAAACGAAACAATTCCAACTGAATTAGATTTAGCAAAACAATATCAGGTCAGTCGCCCTACTATTCGCCATGCAATTCAATTATTAGTTGATCTAGGTTATTTAGAAAAAAGAAAAAAACGTGGAACTATTGTTTGTAATCAAAAAATTGAACAAGACTTTACTAGATTTATTGCAAGTTTTGATTCTCAAATGCATCAAAAAGGTCTATCTACCCAAACTAAAGTCTTGTTATTTAAACAAGAAATTGCAAATGACGAAGTAAAAAAAGTTTTAGATTTAACGGAAAATAATTTAGTATACAAATTAGTTCGACTTCGCTACATTGATAATAAGCCTAATGTTTTAGTTACTACATATATTCCTTATCAACCCTTTAGTAGTTTTTCAAAAATTGATTTTTCTAATACTTCTTTATACGATTCCTTTAAAAAATTAGGTCGTCCAATTCATAAAGTTACCCGTCTATTAGAAGTTATTAGTAGTGATGAAACTACAGCTGATTTATTAAATATTAATAAAAATAGCCCAGTGTTTTATTTTCATTCATATGGAAAAGATAAAGATGATAAAACGATTGAGTATTCTATTTCAAAATATCGCGGTGATATAAATTCATTTTTATTTGATATTAGTAATACTAATTAAATATATTTTTAAAAAAGCAGATAAATAGAATTAGATAACAAATTATTTCTTGAATATAAACATTTAATGTAAACTAAAAATATTCAACTTTGTTATCAAGAAATCTTTAAATTAGTAAAGATGATAATATTATAAAAATCAAAGATAATACTTTAACTGCTCTTAATGTACAAATACGCACTGATATTCATCCTACTAATGCTAAAATTAATCTTATTTCTTAAAAAAGATGGCTTATTTGAATTTTGTCAAATACAAACTGCCTCAGTAATTATTGAAGATAATATTTAAGTTGTGTAATGGGCAATTATTTTACCAAGTGTCATAATAGTCAATAATATCAGACAATGTTTCATATTCTTCTACACATCCGATAGCTCACTAATTGAATTCAATCTTAAAGATAACCAATTAAAAACAGGCTTTTTTACTTAAAATACGTAGATTAGCGCCTAAACAAACATAAAATTTGAATATCCATTAAAAAAGCGCCGATTATATCAGCGCTTTTTTGAGATTTAAATTTATTCAACACCAATAAAAACCAAAATCTTATCTTTTTTATATCATAACAAAATTTTAAATAATATCCTTTTTTTTAATTATTTTTTATGATTTTTCTATTACACCTTTCAATGTTTTTATATGTTATAATGATTTTTGAACGTTAAATCAACGAAAAAATTTCATCTAACATTATAAGCCATATCTAACTTCTTGCACTTTGGTCAAATCATAAGTTCTCATTATCCTGATTTTCCAATGCATCAGCATTTTTTGTTGTGTATCTATTTTTTAATCTATTCTTTTTAATTTCATCACTTATTAAATCATTATAAAGAATATACTTACAAAATTTATCTTTTATTCAAATAATCGACTTTAATATTTGATATGCTATCGTTATTTCTTCTTATTGTTGTTTTTATATTAATCAAATATAGGATATGGATATTTTTTCTATATTTTAAGAAAAATCATTTTTACACAAGATATTATACGCTATCAATTTGTTTTAATGATGAATAAACTGTCATTATCATTGTATTTTTAAATTCAATGATAATTGTAAAACAACATCTTCAATTCCTTCTTCATTACTATCTCAAATCATACTCACAAAAGGTTTAGCAACAATAACCACATCAGCCCCTAAAGTAAGTTCTTTAAAAATATCAACAACTCTACAAATTGCACCATTAGTAAAGATCTTAACTTGCTCTTTGAACTAATCAGCAATTTCTTGTAAAACAGAAGCAGTTGAAAGACATCAATCAAGGATTCTACCACCATAATTGTGATTTGAACAAGCTTTTCCTATTACAAATTGGACATAATTTACAATAAGGACCTATCATATCTCTACTTTTCTTTAATTTCATTAATATTCTTTTTCTTTCACCTTTCCCTTAAAAAAAATATTAATCGATATTTTCGCCATTCGATTCACATACTTTTTTATACCAATAGAACGAATCCTTCTTACTTCTCGAAAAATCTCCAGTTCCATTATCATGTCTATCTACATATATAAATCCATATCTTTTTTTGAGTTGTCCTGTTCCTGCCGATACAATATCAATTGCTCCCCATGAAGTGTATCCTATTAAGTTAACACCATTATCCACAGCTTTTTTCATAGCTTGGATATGTTGTTTAAAATAATCTATACGATAATAATCATGAATACTCCCATCTTCTTCAACTCGATCTACAGCACCTAAACCATTTTCTACGATCATTAATGGTGTATGAGGATAACGACTTGATAATTTGTTTAAATTATAAAGTAAACCATCTGGATCAATTTGCCATCCCCATTCAGAAGCTTTTAAATATGGATTTTTTGCACCACCTACTAAATTGCCACCAATTTTTTCAACATGAGGATCAGTAGAAACACAGTTCGAAATGTAAAATGAAAAAGTATGTATATCCACAGTTCCATTTTTTAATATTTCTAAATCCCCATCTAAAATATAAGAGGTATCAATATTATGTTTTCTTAAATAAGCCCATGCATAAGGTGGATATTCTCCATTAATTTGAATATCTGCACAAAAATCATTAAATAGACTATCTTTTTCTTGCCAGGCTAGAATATCTTTAGGATTACATGTATGTGGATACCATACAATATGACTGCACATATCTCCAATAATAAATTCAGGATTAATTTTATGTCCCAATTGGACAGCAAGTGCACTCGCAACAAATTCATGATGTAAGGCCTGAAATCTTTCTTGGGGATTATCATGTAATTGTTCAAACTCACACGGTTCAATCCTTGAAAGATCTTCTTTTGTCATATATCCTAATCCCATTAAAGAAGCAAGTGCATCTCCCATAATCCCAGCATTGATCTCATTAAAAGTAAGCCAATATTTTACTTTATCTTTATATCTTCTAAAACATGTTTCTACATATTTCAAATAAAAGTCTATCATTTTTCTAGAATAGAATCCTTGGTAATTTTTTACTAAATTCCATGGTATTTCATAATGTGATAATGTGACCAGTGGCTCAATATGATATTTTTTACATTCATCAAAAATTGCATCATAAAACTTTAAGCCTTCTTCATTTGGTTCTTCATCATCTCCATTCGGATAAATTCTGGCCCAATTAATCGATAATCTAAAAACATTCCATCCCATTTCTGCAAAAAGTTTAATATCATCTAATACTCTATGATATCCATCTACAGCCTCATGTGAAGGATAAAAAGCACCTTCTATTTTTATCGGACAAAATGTCCTAGGTTTTGTAGCACTTCCACCTAAAAGCATATCCGAACACGAAAGACCTTTTCCTCCTTCTAAATAACCGCCTTCATATTGATTGGCAGCAACTGCTCCTCCCCATAAAAAACCTTCTTTAAATTTCATTACTTTTCTCCTTACTCATTTCAGTCATATAAATATCAAAAACATAACTCGCATTATTAAGTAAATTTTTATAGCCTAATTCATAATTTCCTTCTTTAACTGCTTTTAAAGTTAATTTATTATATTCTAGCATTTTGCTCATATCCAGATGTTTAGCATATAAATGAAGTTCAGGTATATTAATAAACCCATGCTCTTTGAGTGATAAATAATCTGGAAAATGATCATCCAAAGAATCAATTAACGTTTTATGGAAATTGTTATCAAAATTATATTTTTCCTTAAAAGAACTTTCTCTTTTTAAACCTTCATCCATATTTTTAATACATTCTTCTAATTTTTTTATAAAAGGATTATTCGAATCAATTTTATATTTTTCAATCAAGCAAGCTACACAGTAACTTTCTAAACAGATAGATAAATGATATCTTTGTTTCATTTCTTCTTCAGTAAGTTTATGAAGACAAAAACCGCGACTCGGTAAAATGTCAACGTGATGTTCGTCACTTAATCTTTGAAGTGCATCTCGAAGTGGCGTACGAGAAATATTTAAATCTTTGGCAATCTTAGTAACTGAATATATTTTATTGGCCTGGATCTGACCTGACCAAATCATATTTATTAACGCATTATATGCATCATCTTTTAGCATCGTACTCTCCTTTCCTTTTTCAAAATAATATCATATCTGTATTTAATAGAAAAGGGGGCTGTAACGACCTATAGAGAAAAAAAGTAGTAAAAAACGCAAAAATGTACGAGGAATCGTACATTTTTTTGGTATAATTGAAATATGAAAACTAATAAATTATACA
>NZ_NFKR01000031.1 GCF_002160495.1 Erysipelatoclostridium sp. An173
AATGCATGGTCTCCTATTTCTTCTACATTTTCTCCAAACTCCACCTGAGACAGATTGCTTGAATAACCAAAAGCTGTATTACCAATTACAGTGACTGTATCTGGTATAATCACATTTTCAATTCCTGGACAGTTGGCAAACAATCCATTCGCTATTGTTGTAATTCCTTTTTCAAATGTTATGTTCTTCAATCCATCACATCCATAGAACGGACCATCTACACGACTACCAGCATATTCATAAATATATGCTGTCTCTGTTTTAACCAGACTTTTTGGTATCTCGATTTCTGTTATCTTATCACAGTTATAAAATGCATGCGCTTCTATATTTGCTAGTTTTTTAGACAATGATACTTCTGTTAATTCAGAACAATTAGCAAAAGCACCTGCTTCAATATAAGTAATACTATTTGGCATACTAACTGATTTTATATTAACATTATCCCTAAATGCTTCTCCATCTATTCTAGTTACTGGTATTCCTTCAATTTGCTCAGGAATTATTACATCTGTTCCATTTCCCAAATAACCAGTGATTTCAATATAATCATCATTAATAGCATATAAATATTCTGATGTTTCAGCAATAATTGTTTCTGACTGACCTGCTACTTCTGTTGAAGACACTGGCACACTATCAGTACCATCATTAATTGTAGTTGAATCTTCTACTTTATTTTCATTCTCAGAAACACTTTTTTCGTTAGAAACTTCATGATTCAAAGTTTCGCCCATCGATATTTCTTCTCTTTCAATATTCATGGCATAGATTACCCATGAATTAGGTATTAAAAGAACCAGTGATAAAAATAATGCTATAATCTTCTTTTTCATTTACTTTCCCCGATATATACAAATGTTCAAAAGATTATTTGTATATTTTTCCTTTCTTCAATGTATAAAACCAACACCTCTTTTTAATTACATTAATTTGTTTAAAATTCTACAATTAATCCAACATCATATTTCAAAATCTGTATAACGTCATTACAATTTATATTATTATCATCATAACATCCAAAAAATATTCAGGTGCAGTATATGGAATTCTCATCAAAATCAACATCATACATTCGCCATTTCTTAGCAAAATAAAAACATAAACTATAAAAATCTAGAAAATCATCATATAACATATCAATCCCAGCAATATCAATAGAATACATTCGTTTAATAAAACATATGTAACTCTATTTTCCAATTCACGTATTATTTCTGGTGCATTATCCTAATAAAACAAACTATCTGCCAAATAAACAGTTACACTATCAATGTTATCCAATATATATTTACCTTATCTGCTTCAATCACCTCAACGGGTATTAAAATACAAAACATTGATAATAGTGAAATTTTGCATTATGTCTTTCTCATTACTAACCTCTCCTTCCCCTATAGTTTCTATTATAAATATTTGATATTAGCAGTGATAAGTGTTCTAAAATATGTGGCACATTATTTACAACATTAAAAATAGAATCCACTTAAAAATCAGCAGATTCTAAGTTATTTATTCAAAACCAGTAATTATTCCTGCATCATATCTTAAAATTTGCACTGCATCATTATAATCAACTATCTTATCGTTATTAACATCGGCTACTGATTTTTGTAATTCTGTTAATTCAATCAATTTACTATCTGCTTGTAACAATATAACTGCATCGCTATAGTTAATCAACTTGTCATTATTGACATCGCCTAATAATAGATTATCTTCTAATACTGTAATTTCACAATTAGCGCTTACTCCATTAGAAGCAACTATAGTAACAGTAGCATTTCCTTTTGATACACCTGTAACATTACCTTGATTATCAATAACAACCACTTCTGGATTACTACTTATGTATGATATATTAGTATCTGTATGATAAGATGGTAAAATATTTATTTCTAGTGACTGAGTTTGACCAATACTTATATTTAATATTTTGGGATTTATTTCAATAGATGTAACTGGTACTTCTATATCCATAAATTTTATCATTTCAGATGGATTTCCAGTAGTATTACTTATATCTTGTAATATATAATATAACCCATCATCAAATTTCATCAAACCTGTCAGATAATTTGTTGTTGGATTTACATCCAATACCAATTGATCATCACTACCATCTGAGGCTATGGAACGAATTTGAGTTGAATTATTATAATATATTCTACCATTATGATAAACACACCCTGAAAAAGCATTCATCCAAAAATATCCTGACTTATCTAAAACATACCAGCGATCAGTAAATTGAATTAATTTTGTACTATCCTGAGTATTTATATCAACTTTAGAAATTGTCACTTCGCCAGTTTTAGCTGATTCATTATAACTATTACTAGCACTAAAAACATATCCGTCTATTAATTCTAATGGCTGAGTAACATCTTCCCAAAAATAGTCATCATATTTAGTTGATTCGGTTGAATAATGGAAAGTCCAATCACCATAATCATGACCAGTACTAATTAGCTCTTCTTGAGATACCAATAAATTAGTATGTCGTACTTGACCCTTTTTATCAGGGACAGGATCATCCCAAGTTGCGTCAATATAATACCAATCACCATTTAAGCAAACTTGATTCCAAACATGATTTAAATAGTTACTGCTTACCAAAATATTTTCGAATCCTAATCGATCTAATAAATCTTTATAAGCCTCAGCATAACCTTGACATACTGCTACTCCATTTACTAATGCACCATAAGCAGTATATGATTCCCTTGGAATTGTTCCGTTTTGATAATTTTCATAATCATATTCAACATTTAAAACTAACCATTCATGAATATAAACTATTTTTTCTAAATCAGTCATCTCATCAGTAATATTTGATAAAATGCTTTGGACTACTGTTTCATAAGAATCTTCTGTATTTTTTGTTTTAGCAACTTGGTATTTCGGATATAATTCTATAACCAGATTATTTGAAATACTACACGTATCAAATGAAACATTGTATAATCGTGGGTTATTATTTAATAATTCTTGAACTACTGCATCAATTTGATCTACAGTAATATGATAATTTGATAAATTTATTGAATTACTTTTCTTTTCTAGATTATCTAGTAGATAATCTTCTAGATTCTTATCCAAATGATATTCTACTTGTTCAAAATTTCCTTCTTGAATAATTCCATTATGTGTCAATATATAAATATTGTCATCTGCATACACTCTATTACCATTGACAAATATCATTGACAAAAACAATATGCCAATTAATATCTTTTTGACCATTAATTTCACCTACTTTCATTAATCATCTCAATAATTTTTTTTGATTGAATTGATAAATTAAAATCTGGCTTATCTGCAATTTGATAAGCTAAATAGCTAGTATTATTTTTAATCTCATCTATTTTAAATGGTATATTTAAAATTTTTTGTGCATATTCGTTACATTTGTCCTCATCAACATCTTGATAATACTCAATTGCAGTACTGAGCATTGTAATATAATTATCAAGCGCTTTTATATTATATTTCTGCAAATCAATGGATTTTTCTTTATAACGTATCATCGCATCATAATTTTCATTAATATATTCATTGACTGCCAATACATCATAAGCAACAGGAACATAGCTATTAATTTTTAATATTTTTTTAGCTAATAAAATCCCCTCATCTAAATCTTTAGTCGTTGATATTTTACTAACCATTGCTTCTGTATAAAAAGGCAGGTATTTTATTGATAAATCAGTTAACCCAAAATAGTGAAATGACATTGAAACTCCAATATAAAAAACAATAAAACTACTTATACAAGTCCCAAATAATTTTAAATTTTTAAAATTATCTTTGTATAATATTTTCTTTTTTCCAGAATAAAAATCTAAGCATAAAATTAAGATAAAAAAGATTGATTTATATTGAAGACTAAAATCTAACATACTATGCAAAATAATTGCAATAATCATCTGTCTATTCAAACTATTTATATTTTTAGACAAAAAACTTTTAATAATAATCCATATAAACAAAAAACCTGGCAAGATTCCTACATCTAAAATTATTTGTAATAAATCATTATGAATAAATCGAATACTATAAATTCCTGTTTGGATTTGCGGTTCAATAAAATAATGACCCAAATACCCTAGTCCTGAAGGATGCTTGATAGCTGTAAATATTCCGTCCTTATAATATAATAATCGACCTAAAAATGTACTAGATGACAAATTAATATCAGAAATACGCTCTATTACACTAATTTCTACGTTAGTAAACGTTGCCACTAATAACAACATTACAAAACATCCTAATAAACACAATGAAATTTTTAAAATATTGCGATTCTTATAACTAAAATAAATTAAAAAACCAAAAGTAATTAAATATACTGTTCTGCTTCCAGTCGATAAGATTCCAAACAACAAAACTATAAAAAACAAATATTCTTTTTTTTCTAATGTTTTTTTATTATAAATCACAATAATTCCTAGTAATAAAAATAGTGCAAAAGTATTAGGATACTGAAAAAATCCTCCCACACGATTATTAACAAATAACCATTTATATCCAATACCTGTTATTAATGATATTAATCCTATCATTATCATTATGATTCCTGATAACGGTATTACTTTACATAAATCATTACGTTGTTTTGTTGATAGTTGCATGGCAATAATCAAGAACAATATAACTGTTAACATCGTTACAAATCCAATAAATGCCATTCCTCTATCAATTGCATATATAACACTAAACAAATACATAAAAATGATGAATATCATCAACACGAAATTAATATCATCATATATAATTAGTCCCTTATTTTTTTGATATAAATAATAAATTAATATCAATTCTATTACTACGAATATACAAGCAGTAAACTCATGAAAAATACCAACTAAAAAAAAGCTTCCTATAAATAAACTTTTAACAAATAATAATTGCTTATCAGTCAATGAATATTCTTTCTTTTGAATTTTTTTTCTTTTTTTCACACAACATACATCCTCATCTAATTTATTTTAAAAAATAAGTTAATTTGGAAATTCCAAATTAACTTATTAAAATTATAGATTCAGAATTCTTTTTTTGACTTCATAGCATCCTATAGTCAACAATCCAACAATACTAGCTGTCATTGATAACAATAATACGTCCACATTACTATTATCGTCTGTTTTAACAGCATTACCGGCACTAGTATTTGGTTTAGGAGTCGTTGTATTGTTATCAGATGGTTTAGTTGGATCTCCTGGTTCTACTATAGGTAACTTGTCAATTACTTCTGTTTCTTTTTCACCACAAATTAAACAAGTTCTTTCTCTTAATCCTTCTTCAGTAGTTGTAGCTTGTTTAATAACTGACCAGTCGCTCCAATCATGACCTAACGCTGGAATTTCTTCAGTTACTACTTCTCCACACACTGAACAAATAGAACTTCTATAACCTGGTTCTGCACATGTTGGTTCTTTGTCTACAACCCAAACAGCATCATCCTCAACTTCGTGACCTAATGCTGGAATTTCTTCTGTATTAATAACTTCGTTACAAGCTGCACAATATTGTACTTTAGTACCAGCAGTTTCACATGTTGGTTCTTCGATTACTTCCCAATCACCTGCTGTATGTCCTGTAGCTGGAATTTCTCTTGTTTGCTCATCTTCACCACATACTGTACAAACATTAGATTCAATACCAGGCTTTGTACATGTTGCAGGTGTTTTTACTACCCAATTAGAATCATCATGATTGTGACCTAAAGCAGCAATTTCTCTTGTTTCAGTTGCACCACATACTGTACATTCTCTTGTTTCTTCACCAACATCTTCGCAAGTTGCAGGTGTAGTTTCTTCCCATTCACTCCAATCATGACCTAACGCTGGAATTTCTTCTGTAACTATTTCATCACATCTTGAACATTCATTTGTGCGAATTCCAGGTTCTGTACATGTTGGTTGTTTTGTAACTGTCCATTCTCCAGTATGATCATGACCTAATGCTGGAATAGTTTCAGTGTTAACAACTTCACCACATACTGTACATTTTTGTACTTTTACACCTGTTTCAGTACATGTAGGTTCTGTTTCTACTTCCCATGCGCCAGCTGTATGTCCTTTTGCACGAATTTCTCTTTCAACAGTTTCCCCACATCTTAGACAATTATTTGTTTCAATACCTGGTTCTGTACATGTTGGTTGTTTTGTAACTACCCATTCTCCAGTATAATCATGACCTAGTGCTGGAACTACTTCTCGATTAATAACTTCATGACAAACTGAACATTCTTGTTCTCTTACACCATCTGATGTACAACTAACTTCTGATACAGTTTTCCATTCTCCTGGTGTATGATCTGTTGTTGGAATAATTTCTTCATTGATAACTTCACCACATACTGTACATTTTTGTTGTTTCAAACCTTCTTTAGCACATGTAGCTTCTGTTACAATTTGCCATTCTCCAGCTGTATGCCCAAGCGTAGGAATAGTTCTAGTTTCATCACCATGTCCACATAAATCACAAGTGTATTTTTCTACTCCTTCTGTTGTACATGTAGCTTCTGTTACAGTTTTCCAAGAGTATGTTTCATGAGGACAACTAATACTAGCTGGAGGTACTACATCACCTTGAGCACTTCCTGCTAACGGATGAGTAGAGTCATTAATATTACCAATAGACCAGTCAACCATTCTAAAATCAGATGCATCCACAGTAGCACCGTCATTAAGTGAGAACTTCAATGTTGTAACAACACCATCATTTATAATTGGATAAGCACCCGCAATTGAAAATCTAACACTTCCTGAAGCTGCATTATTAGTATTAACAATAATAAAAGCAGGATCCCCACTTTCAGTAATGATAGAACCAGCAGTTCTGCTTACATATGTTAATGATTCCGTATCAAATTCTAATGTACCATTTCCACCCGAAACAAGCGTTCCTCCAGGAATTATAATTTTAACATTAATTTCATCTTTTGATACTGCTTCTACACTAATCTTATAAGCAATGTCATCACTAGCATGAACATGTGTTGTTGGGAATACCAACATAGCCATAACAGTAAGCAAAGCAACTAGTGCTTTGAAACCTTTCTTCATACTTTTCATTCCTTTCTCCTTTCCGTTACTAAAAGTAACTTTTGCTTTGATTATAAAATTATGTTCTTATTATGCATAGGTGTTCCTTTAAGTGTGACATATAATTTTCATGATATCTATATGAATTGTTATATGCTATAAATGACTTTTTATAGCGTATATCAACACACAAGGTAATTGCTTTTTTTATACATATAGTATTTAGAAAACTTTATAGCAGAGCACAGATAAACTTATAATCAGGTTTATCTTTTTTATATTTAATATATCACTAGATAAAAAAATGTTGATTCAATCAATAAAAATTAATATACAAAAAAATAAGGGCATTAAATTTGTATTTATTTAAAAAAACGGTATACTGAAAGTAACAAGAGGAGGAAATTATTATGGTAAATATGCAAAAAATTGCAGTAATCGGATGTGGGTTTGTTGGATCAACATCAGCATTTAGTTTAATTCAAACAGGTTTATTTTCAGAAATGGTTTTAATAGATGCAAATAAAGAAAGAGCTGAAGGGGAAGCAATGGATTTAAGTCATGGTAGTGCTTATTTAACACCAATGAAAATCTATGCGGGAACTTATGATGATATTGTTGATGCTGGTATTATTGTTATTACAGCTGGCGCAAATCAAAAACCAAATGAAACTAGATTAGATTTAGTAAAGAAAAATGTTAATATTTTCAAAAGTATAATTCCAGAAATTACTAGTAGAAATTGTGAAGGAATAATTTTAGTAGTTTCTAACCCGGTTGATATTCTAACTGAAGTAACTTTAAAATTATCAGGTTTCCCTGCTAATCGTGTAATTGGATCTGGTACGGTTCTAGATACAGCAAGATTAAAATATGTATTAGGTCGTCATTTACAAGTAGATCCTCGTAATATTCATGCTTATATTATTGGTGAACATGGTGACAGTGAATTAGCTGTCTGGTCTGGAGCTTCTGTTGGTGGTATTCATATTAATCACTTCTGTGAATTAAGAGGACATTTCCAACATGAAGAAGCAATGGAAAGATTAGCTCAAGAAGTTCGTGATAGTGCTTATGAAATCATCGAACGTAAAGGGGCTACTTATTACGGTGTAGCTGTTGCAGTAAAAAGAATTGTTGAAGCTATTGTTAAAGATGAACACGCTGTATTACCTGTATCTAGCTTAATGCAAGGTGAATTTGGTTTAGATGGATTATGTTTAAGTATTCCAACTGTCGTTGGGCAAAACGGAGTTGAAAAAGTTGTTGATATTCATTTAAATAATGAAGAAAATGAAAAATTACAAGCTAGTGCTAAAGCTTTAAAAGATATTTTAAATAGTTTAGATATTTAGTTTATAGATATTGCCAGAACTTAGTTTCTGGCTTTTTTATTTGACAATCTGTATTTTTAAGTGATTATATGGTATATTATTCTTTAGGTTAAATAAGTAATTTCATAGAAAGAAGGCGTTTAAATGAAATGTAAGAAATGTGGATTTGATAATAAAGAGGGTGCTCTTTATTGTAGCCAATGTGGTAGTAAAATCGAATCCTCTAAAATTGAAAACATAAAAAAGAATCGTATTTTCATGATTGCCGGAATTGTGGTAGTTGTTATTGCTATTGCTTTAGCTATTTATTTTATTTTCATTAATCAAGAACCTAAAAAAAGTAATTATGACTTAGCTTTAGAAGATGCAGATACTTATATTGAGGATATGGATTATCAAAAAGCTGAAGATGCTTATTTACAAGCTATTGATATTGATCCTAAACAAGTTGAACCATATCAAAAGCTATCAAATCTTTATATGTCTCAAAATGATTATCCTAAAGTTGTTGAAATCTTAAAAAAGGCAGATGAAAACACTGATGATGAAACTATAAAAATAAAATATTCTTTAGCAACTTATGTTCAAGATGTCTTAATTCCACAAATCGGTCAAGTTAGTGAAGGAAATTACAAAGCTAGTTATGTACATATTACTAATCCATACAATGCTTTTGAAATTGATAGTATCCATGATTTAGCTGGGATTTTAACTTCAAGAATTATGGATTTTGATAACGACGGTCAAGATGAACTGTTAGTATTAACATTAGATAACCTGGTTCCTGATTTTGATTATACAAGAAATCAAATCACGATCAATATTTATGAAGAAAGTGATGGTAATGTTTCATTAAGTGATAGTTTAACCTTAGAACAATTTGTACTTGGAATTGGTGATTTAGAAAATACCGGAATTTTCATCCAGGAACACGATGATCAAATTTATATTTGTGGTACTCTTTATAACCTCTTTTATAATTATAGTGATGGTTATAGTCATGAAACATTTATTTTACAATATAAAGAAAACAAACTAGCTAAACAATTATATAAATATGAATCAGCTTCAATTCCAACAGCTCAAGACAATGAAACAGCAGATGCTTTTAAAAACATTGGTCTAACTAGTGATGCTGCTATCGTTAAAGAAACTAATTATGAATACTTTAATTTTACTGATCAAGTTAGTGATGTGTTATTAAAGATTACTGGTAAAACTAACTTAGATTCTAATCGTCAAGATCAGACAATTAATGATTTGGAATATAAAATTGAATTAATATTATCTAATAAAAAATCAGTCAACACAGATATTTATCTTCCTATTTTAGAAGCTTATTATAATTCTTGGCAAGATAAATTCGAAATACCAAACGAAACTGAATATCGTGTTCAATTATCTGGCTTACAAGCAAGATATAATGAAAATATGAAGCTATATTATTGTTATCAAGATATCAATCATGATGGTATTTCAGAAATGTTTATCGGTGTTGATGATATGGGTGCTGGTGAAATTGAAATTTGTGATTTATGGACTTATAACGGATTAAATCTAAAAGCTGCTCCAGAAAGTTTCTTATTTGGTGATCGTGAAAGTATGACTTATTGCAGCGATAACTTAGTTCGTGTTCGTACTTATTATGGTGGTGAAGAAACAATAACTTTTAACAAACTTAATTTCTTAGGACAATTAGTAACTTATAAAACTTCTGGGGATGATGAAACTGTTGATTTAGACTGGCAAGAATTAACTGATGATTTATTTAAAAATAAAAATAGCAATAATAAAAATACTGCTAAGAAAAAAAACACCAAAGATAAAGCTACATTAAAAGCAGAAATGGATGCTTTAGAACAAGAACTTGCTGCCCTAGACGAACAAGCAGTAACTACTGTAGAAATGCAAAAAGCTGCTAATAATGCTTTGGAACAATGGACAAATAAAATGAATGAAGTCATTAGTGTCTTAAAAGATCAAATGAACAGTAAAGAAATTGAAGCTTTTAACAATGAACAAGAACAATGGTCCCAAAGTGCTGAAAATCAGGCAACCGAAGCCAGAGAACAATTCGGCCCAGGAACTATGGGTCCTGTTGAATACTTAACAGTTAAAAGACAACTAACTAGAGATAGAGCTTATGCATTATTAGATCGAATAGATTAAAAGGAGCAAACCCTTGCTCCTTTTATCATGCCATTATTAAATTAGTATACCATTACAATGATCAATTTCATGTTGAATAATCTGAGCTGTAAATCCTTGATAGGTTTTAATTTTCTTTTTGAAATCCTCGTCAAAATAACTTACCTTAATTTTTTCATAACGCTTTGTTTTTTTAACCCCAGTATGTGATAAACAGCCTTCTTCAGTTTCATATAATTTACCAGAAAATTTAAGAATTTCAGGATTAATCATTATTATATATTTATTATTATCATTAACAACGATTATTCTTTTATTTGCTCCTATCATATTTGCAGCCATTCCCACACAATGATCGTTGTTAGCTTTAATTGTATCTAAGAGATCTGTAATTATATCCAAATCTTCTTTAGTAGCAATAGCTGATTTTTGACTTAACTGAAACTGGTCTTTTACAATTTCTTTAATCATTCCAGATATCTCCTTTTAAAAACATTAATTATTGTGTGGCTACTGCTTCAATTTTATCCATTGTTTTAGCTACTGATTTTTTAGGAATGGCAGCCGTAAAACCAGTTAAATCATGTTCCTTACCGCCTACTACACTACCAGTTCCACCCTGAACCCAGCCAGAAATACATAATACATTATCACTAAACTCAAATTTAATATAATGCATAGCTGTCATAAGACCAGTTCCCATCTTCCAGACCATTTCATCATTATAATTGATTAATTTATAGCCATCGTTTGCTAGAATGTTTCTTATCTGTTCATCGATAATAGCTGGATCACGACTACATTCAACTATTTTAACTGTTCTTGACATAAATACCTACACCCCTTTTGTTAATATACTTCTTTAATAAGTATATCATTTATTATATTTTAAACAAAATAAAAATGATAAATGATGTACACTCATTTACCATTTTTTATAACCCATATAATTTAACTCTATTATAATTACCCATTTTTATAATCTTTATTCAATTTTATTCAGTTGTTATTTAATTTTTATTTAGTTTTTCTTCTTGGTTTATATAAACCACCTGGTGAATAATTGTTTTCAAATTTCTTAGCAATTTTTCTCACCATGTTACAAACTTTTTCTTTTGTCATTGTACTTTTTCACCTCCATACTTACCCCAGTCATAAAAATAGTAAAACCTATTAAGTATGAAATCATGGATTTTGGATAGCTAATAACAATTAATAACAAATATACAATAAACAATAATTGGCTTCTAAAAACATTTTTCTTTAATAAACTAGATTTCTGAAAGAAAAACGCTTTAGCGGCATATAACATCAAAATAATCAAAATATAAATATTTAAATGTTCATAAACTAACATGCATAATATATATAACATTGTTGTAAGAAACATACATTTAATAAAACTATCTGCATGGTATCCATCCACCAATGTTCTTAAAGAAACCATTATAACTAGAAAAACAATAGTTTCCAATAATTTCCCCAACAGTAAACCGATAGTGAATATAATAATTAATAATATACTTTGTGTAATAACCAACTCTATCCCAAAACGTATTTCATCAAATTCATCATCAGTTACTGGCTTACCCTCTAACAGATAGCTTGTTATTTTACTACTTATATTTTCCATGATTTCACCTGCTTAAATTATATTACAATTTTCGACATTATTTAATAATAAGAGATTGAACGGTAGGTTTTTAGGATTCAATGGTTATTTTATGGTTATTTTTATTCACTAATTATAATTCTAAACGATACTAAATTTTGATTATATTTATAATTAATCATTCCACCTAGTGAAGAAACAATTTCTTTAATAATCATCATACCATTACCATGACCTTTACCTTTAGTAGTTATGAAATTTGGTTCTTTATTAGTCGAATTACTAATTTCAATTAATAACATATCATTTTTACTTATTATTTTAATCGTTACCGTTTTATCATTAGTATCTCTAGCTGCCGCAATAGCATTATCAATCAAATTAAACAATAAACTACTTAATTTATTTTCAGGAATATTAATCTCTTTTTTTACCATTAAATTTGTTTCAAAATTTATATCAGGATTTAAATTAATCTTAAAATTAATAATTGAATCCACTACACTATTACCACTAAAAACTACCTGTTTAATTTCTTTTAAATTTTCATTTAATTTAGTTAAATATTTTTTAGCCTCTAGCGAATCATTATTTACTAGCCCATTTAATACATTTAAATGATTACTAAAATCATGTTTAAATTTATTTAATTCCAATTGTTCATGCCTTAAATCTTCTAAATACTGTTTAGTTATACTATAAGAATTCTCCAATAATTCTAATTTTCCCTTTTCAATAAAATTTTCTGATGAAGAAATTATAAAGTAATTTACTAGAATCAATAATAATGTCATTAAAATAATTGAAATAGCTATATTTATATCATTATTTTCTGATAAAATTGTATTTAGTAATAAAATTATAAATAATTCAATGACATTGATAACTGTATAAAATACAACATTTATTCTAGGCATATCTTTTAAAATATTTTTCTTATTTTTTAAAATAGCATAACTAACAATTATAGAGTAAATATTTACAATTGCTACTGCAATAGCCCTACTTTCACCTGATACCACACTATAATAATCTATTGAAAAAAACATCATAATTGATGAAATTATTACCCCACAACTTATGACAAACACATTATAATACAAAATCGTCACTAATAAATTACTCAACTTATACTGATTAGTGATAAAACCGCAATAGATGAAGTCTGTTGCCATACAAATAAGATTACCAATGATAAACCAGCTTGCAAAATCAGCGGTAGAATATGTAACAATATTTACAACAATAGCATAAATTATTGCTGAAATCATTAATTTGACTGTATTTTGTTTTCTAACATTGGGAATTACTAAAGAAATTATAAACGTTAAGCCAATAACATACATTAAAGAATAAATATACTCAATTAAAAAATTAATCATATTCTTTCCATCACTTTCATTATTAATTCAAAAACATATTCTTTCTTCCTACGACTTACTTCTATTTCTTCGCCAGTATGATTTAATGTTATGATGTTGCCTTTCATTTTACAAACATTATCGATATTAATGATTTGATTTTTATTTACTTGGATAAATTGAATTGGTAAAAGGGGGAATATTTCTTTTAAAGGAACATATCCAATATCTTCTTTTCCATCTATTAAATGAACTATAACATGTTTTTGAAGATACTCAATATATAAAACATTCATAGGATTAAAGTAATACATTTCTTTTTTAGTAATAATTTTTATCTTTTGATTTTGACGTACTAACTTGAATGTTTCTTTTAAAACACGATTTATTTCTTCCTCTAGTTGATTTTTAAAGATATATCCAGCAACATTAATTCCAAAAGCTTCAGCCATACGATCTTTAATACTAGTTATAAAGATTATTATTATATTATCAAAGCGTAACTGTTTCGATAGGGCAATACCATCTATTTCTGGCATATCAATATCCAAGAATAATATATCGTAATGTTTAGTACGGTTAATAAAATCAATGGGTTTGGTGTATTTGTCTATTGTACATGTTTCTAATAATTTGTTTTCGTGAATTAATTTTTCTATTTTATTGCAATAATAAATTTCATCATCTAAAATTGCTATTTTCATTTCATGTCTCCTCATCATTTTATAAATTATAATGATTATTAATAAACAATAATTGTACTGTAAAAAAGACATTTATAAAATTAACTGACAATTGCTTTTATAATAGCTCAATTTATTTAAAAGTTAAATATGATTTGTCGAAAAAGTACTAAACTAACTAAGAATGTATTTAAGAAAAAAAGTACTTCAGAATATTTATCCTGAAGCACTTAATAATTATTTATTTTTCAAATCAGATGCATCGAATGCTTTAGCAATTGGTGCTCCTGGAGCAACCATTGGGAATACTTTATCATCTTGATCTATAATACATTCAATTACTACTGGTCCATTATATTCCATTGCTTCTTTAATAGCTGGAGCAACTTCTTCTTTAGTAGTAACTTTAATAGCTTTGCATCCTAATCCTTCAGCAACTTTGCAAAAATCAACTTTATCAGTAAGGATAGTATTTGAATAACGTTTTCCATAGAATAAAGTTTGCCATTGACGAACCATTCCTAATACATGATTATTCATAACTACTTGAATAACTGGGATATTATAACGACTTAAAGTTGCTAATTCGTTCATATTCATTCTAAAGCAGCCATCACCTGCGATGTTGAATACTGTTTTATCAGGATTTCCTAACTTAGCTCCCATAGCGGCACCTAATCCAAATCCCATAGTTCCAGCACCACCTGAAGAAATAAATTGACGTGGTCTTCTAAAACGATAATATTGAGCAGCCCACATTTGATGTTGACCAACATCTGTACAAATGATAGCTTCGCTATTAGTTAAGTAATCAATTTGTTCAATTACATAAGGACCTGTCAACCCATTATCATCATAGCTTAATGGATACTGTTCTTTTAGATCTCTGATTTCTTTTAACCATTGTGGATGACTTTGTCTTGTCAATTTAGCATTTAATTCAGTTAATACGCTTTTAGCATCCCCAACAATTCCTAAATCAACAACTACATTTTTATTGATTTCAGCAGCATCAACATCAATGTGAATAATTTTAGCATTTTTAGCAAAAGACGCTGTATCACCAGTAACTCGATCAGAGAAACGAGCTCCTACTACAATTAGTAAATCACATTTGCTGACACCAAAGTTTGATGTTTTAGTTCCATGCATTCCTAACATACCAGTATAACGAGGTCTAGTAGTATCAAATGCACCTTTACCCATTAATGAATCAGTAACTGGAGCATCGATTTTTTCGGCAAATTCTTTAACTTGTGCAGCAGCACCGCTAGTAATTGCACCACCACCAACAAAAATGTATGGTTTTTCACTTTCTTCAATCATTTTGATTGCTTGATCTAATTCTTGATTACCATAAGTATATTTACGTGGCTCAATTTTTTCCGGTACTTGTGGTTCAAAATCAATTGTAGCCGCTGTAACGTCTTTAGTAATATCTACTAATACTGGTCCAGGTCGACCTTCTTTAGCAATTTGAAATGCTTTTCTAATTGTTGGTGCTAAATCTTTAATATTTTTAACAATAAAATTATGTTTAGTTATCGGTATTGTCACACCAGTAATATCAATTTCCTGAAAACTATCACGACCTAGTAGAGATACGGCAACGTTAGCTGTAATTGCTACTACTGGTGAAGAATCCATATATGCCGTAGCAATTCCAGTAACTAAATTTGTAGCTCCAGGTCCTGAAGTTGCTAAACACACTCCAACTTTACCAGTTGCACGGGCATAACCATCAGCAGCATGGGCCGCCCCTTGTTCATGGGAAGTTAGAATATGATTAATTCTATCTTTATATTCATATAACGCATCATATACATTTAAAATTGTTCCCCCTGGATAACCGAAAACTGTATCTACACCTTGTTCGATTAAACATTCAGCAACAATTTGCGAACCTGTCAATAACATTATCCTATCCTCCTTATCTCTACTTAGTTGGTTTTACTTCTAGAACAGCACCACGATCAGCTGAAGTAACCATTGAAGCATATCTTACTAAATATCCTTTAGTAATTTTTGGCTCTCTAGGTTGCCATTTAGCTTTACGTTTAGCTAATTCTTCATCACTTAAACGAACATTGATAGAATGTTCTAAAATATCTATATCAATGATATCTCCTTCTTCTACTAAGGCAATTGGACCACCTGATGCAGCTTCTGGTGAAACATGACCAATTGAAGCACCACGAGTAGCTCCAGAGAAACGACCATCAGTAATTAAAGCAACATCTTTATCTAAGCCCATTCCCGCAATTTCACTTGTTGGTGAAAGCATTTCTCGCATTCCCGGTCCACCTTTTGGCCCTTCATAACGAATTACAACAACATCACCTTTTACAATTTTTCCAGCTCTAATTGCTGCAATAGCATCATCTTCACTATCAAAAACACGTGCTGGTCCACTATGAACCATCATTTCTTTAGCTACTGCTGATTGTTTTACAACAGCACCATTTGGTGCAATATTTCCTTTTAAAACTGCAATTCCACCATAAGGTGAATATGGATTTTCCACTGGACGAATTATTTCTGGATTTAAATTAACACATCCTTCAATATTTTCACCAACAGTTTTTCCAGTAACGGTCATAATATCAGTATGCAATAAACCTAATTTGTTGATTTCATTCATTACCGCATAAACACCACCAGCATCATTTAAATCTTCCATAAATGTATCACCAGCAGGTGCTAAATGGCATAAATTAGGTGTTTTCTTACTAATTTCATTAGCAATTTCTAAATTCAATTCTACTCCTGCTTCATGAGCGATTGCTGGTAAGTGAAGCATTGAGTTTGTTGAACATCCAAGTGCCATATCAATTGTTAAAGCATTATAAAAAGCTTCTTTAGTCATGATATCACGTGGTCTAATATTCTTTTTAATACATTCCATTACCTGCATTCCAGCGTGTTTAGCTAAACGAATTCTTTCAGAGAAAACAGCAGGAATTGTTCCATTCCCTTTTAAGCCCATTCCTAAAACTTCTGTTAAACAGTTCATTGAATTAGCCGTATACATTCCTGAACATGATCCACATGTTGGACAAGCTTTTTGTTCAATTTCATGTAATTTTTCTTCACTAATTGTACCAGCATTAAACTGTCCTACTGCTTCAAACAATGAAGATAAGCAAGTTTGTTTACCATCAACTCTTCGTCCAGCAAGCATTGGACCTCCTGATACAAAGACAGTAGGAATATTTAAACGAGCCGCAGCCATTAATAACCCCGGCACGTTTTTATCACAGTTTGGTATCATAACTAAACCATCAAATTGATGAGCCATTGCTAAAGCTTCAGTACTATCTGCGATTAATTCACGAGTCACTAATGAATATTTCATCCCCGTATGATTCATTGCGATTCCATCACAAACAGCAATAGCTGGAATCTCAACTGGTACCCCACCAGCTAAATATACTCCTTTTTTTACTGCTTCAGCAATTTTATCAAGATTCATATGCCCAGGTACAATTTCATTATATGAATTTACTACCCCAATTAATGGACGTTGTAATTCTTCATCAGTATATCCTAAAGCATTGAATAATGAACGATGTGGTGCTCTTTCACTTCCACTTTTTACATTATCACTACGCATTTAAATTCCCCCTTTAAATATTGGCAACGATTAAGTTACCCATTTCTTCTGTTCCAACTAATGTCTTTCCTTCAGACATAATATCACTAGTACGATATCCTTGTTTTAAGACTTTTTCAATCGCCATTTCTATTGCATCAGCTTCCTTATCTAAATCAAAAGAATAACGAAGCATCATCGCTGCTGATAAAATAGTAGCAATCGGATTAGCTAAATCTTTACCAGCAATATCTGGGGCACTGCCATGACTAGGTTCGTACATTCCAAATTTATCTTCTCTAAGTGAAGCACTTGATAACATACCAATTGATCCAGTTACCATACTTGCTTCATCACTTAAAATATCACCAAACATATTTTCAGTTAAGATAACATCAAATTGTTTAGGATCTTTGACCAACTGCATTGCGCAGTTATCAACTAACATATTTTCTAAAGTTACTTCTGGATAATCTTTAGCTACTTCTCCAACTACCTTACGCCATAATCTTGAAGTATCTAAAACATTAGCTTTATCAACACTAGTAACTTTTTTATTTCTTTTCATTGCAATATCGAATGCTCTTTTAGCAATTCTTCTAATTTCAGTTTCGCTATAACTCATTGAATCACGCGCTACTAGTTCTCCATTTTCATCTTCAGTCGAACGTTTACCAAAATATAAACCACCTGTTAGTTCACGCATGATCATCATATCAAAACCACCAGCAGTTAATTCTTCTTTTAATGGACAAGCTCCTTTTAGCTCGTCATATAAAATAGCTGGTCTTAAATTAGCAAATAATCCTAATTCTTTACGAATTTTTAATAATCCTGCTTCAGGACGTAGATTAGGTTCTAATTTATACCATGGTGATGTATTAGTATCACCACCGATTGATCCTAATAATACGCTATCGCTATCTTTAGCAATTTGTAATGCTTCATCAGTTAAAGGAACCCCATATTCATCAATTGAAGCACCACCCATTAAAATATTAGTGTAATTAAATTTATGATTATATTTATTAGCAATGGCATCTAAAACTTTAATTGCTTCATTTACAATTTCTGGTCCAATCCCATCACCTTTGATTACCGCAATATTCTTTTCCATTTATTTACCTCTTTTTGCATTAACGTAATTAACCAAACCATCAGCTGCAATCATTTTTTGTAAAAATTCAGGGAATGGCTGACTTTGATAAGACTTTCCTTTAGTAACATTTGTTATAACTCCACTACCAAAATCTACAGTTACTTCATCCCCTTGTTCAATACCATCTACAGCCTCGGGACATTCCATAATTGGAAAACCAATATTAATTGAATTACGATAAAAGATTCGAGCAAAACTTTTAGCAATAATACATTTTACACCAGCTGTTTTTAAACAAAGTGGAGCATGTTCTCTTGATGAACCGCAACCAAAATTTTGTCCAGCAACAATAATATCACCTTGTTCAACTGTGTTTGCAAAATCAGGATCAATATCAACCATTGCGTGAGTTGCTAATTCTTTAGCATCAAATGAATTTAGATATCGCGCTGGAATAATTACATCAGTATCAACGTTATCACCATATTTATATATTTTCATTATTACTCACCCACCTTTTCTGGATTTGCGATATATCCAGCAATCGCACTTGCTGCTGCTACTTCTGGTGAAGCCAAATAAATTAAAGCTTCTGTATCACCCATTCTTCCTACGAAGTTACGATTTGTTGTAGAAACACACTTTTCACCTTTAGCCATAACTCCCATATGACCACCCATACATGGTCCACAGCTAGGAGTATTAAAAGCACATCCAGCTTCTACAAAAATTTCTGCTAAACCTTCAACAATACATTGTAAAAAGATTTTTTGTGTAGCTGGAACAACCATAACTCGAACGTTTTTAGCAACCTTTTTACCTTTTAATATCGCTGCTGCTTTTCTTAAATCACTAATTCGTCCATTAGTACATGAACCAATTACTACTTGATCAATATAAATTGGTTCCATAGTTTCGATTTCATCAATTGTATGCCCATTTCCAGGTAAATGTGGAAATGCGACTGTTGGACGAACTTTACTTAAATCTATTTCAATGACCTTTTCATAAGGCGCATCTGGATCAGCTTCATAAATTTTATATTCTTTTTTTGAATGTTCTTTCATATAAGCAATTGTTTGATCATCAACTGGGAAAATACCATTTTTAGCCCCAGCTTCAATAGCCATATTACAAATTGTAAAACGATCATCCATTGTTAAATATTGAATACCATCACCAACAAATTCCATTGATTTATATAAAGCCCCATCAACACCAATTTCATTAATTATATGCAAAATAATATCTTTACCACTGACGTATTTAGTTGGTTTACCAGTTAAAACAAATTTAATTGCTTCTGGTACTTTAAACCATAACTCACCAGTTGCCATTCCAGTAGCAATATCAGTAGTTCCAACTCCAGTTGAAAAAGCACCTAAAGCCCCATATGAACAAGTATGAGAATCAGCTCCAATAATACACTCACCAGCGACAACAATTCCCATTTCTGGTAAAATAGCATGTTCTACCCCACATTTTCCTTGTTCCATATGGTATGTTAATTCTTGTTCATTAGAAAAATCTAAAATAGCTTTAGAGTTTTCAGCTGATTTAATATCTTTATTAGGTGTAAAGTGATCAGGCACTAATACAACCTTATCTTTATCAAATACTTTATCAGCCATTTGTCTAAAAATTGGTAATGCCATTGGCCCTGTAATATCATTAGCCATAACCACATCCAATTTTGCTTCTATCAATTGACCGGCCACAACTGAATCCATACCAGCATGATCAGCCAATATTTTTTGCGTCATTGTCATTGCCATTATTTATATCCCCCTTATTTATTACCTTTGTAGGTTGTAATTAAGGAGTTTAATAACTCCCTAATTACAACACACAAAAGTGTGTTGTTTATTTAATCTTAGTTATTGATTAATTTATCTTCATCTGACCAAGAATATAATTTTCTAATTTCTTCCCCAACTTTTTCAGATTGATGTTCTTTAGCTAATTTTCTCATTGCTTTAAAGTGAGCTTGTCCACCAGCTTCAGACATATCTAATAAGAAATCTTTAGCAAATGTTCCATCTTGAATATCTTTTAAAATTTGTTTCATAGCTTTTTTAGTATCTTCTGTGATAATTTTTGGTCCAGTAATATAATCACCATATTCAGCTGTATTTGAAATTGAATATCTCATACCAGAGAATCCTGATTGATAGATTAAATCAACGATTAATTTCATTTCATGGATACATTCAAAATAAGCATTTCTTGGATCATATCCAGCTTCTACTAATGTTTCAAAACCAGCTTGCATTAATGCACAAACCCCACCACATAATACAGCTTGTTCACCAAATAAATCTGTTTCAGTTTCTGTTCTAAATGTTGTTTCCAAAATACCTGCACGAGCACCACCAATTGCAAGACCATAAGCTAAAGCGATATCTTGAGCTCTTCCAGTTGCATCCTGTTCAACAGCAACTAAACAAGGTGTCCCTTTACCTGCTTGGTATTCACTACGTACTGTATGCCCAGGTGCTTTTGGAGCAATCATAGTTACGTCAACATTTTTAGGTGGAACAATTTGTCCAAAATGAATATTGAAACCATGAGCAAACATTAACATGTTACCTTCTTCTAGATTAGGTTCAATTGATTCTTTGTATAATTTAGCTTGTAATTCATCATTAATTAAAATCATGATGATGTCTGCTTTTTTAGCAGCTTCAGCTGAAGTATATACTTCAAATCCTTGTTCTTCTGCTCTTTTCCAAGATTTAGAACCTTCATATAATCCAATGATTACATTAACACCAGATTCTTTTAAGTTTAATGCATGAGCATGTCCTTGAGAACCATACCCAATAATTGCGACAGTTTTACCATCTAATAAAGATAAATCACAATCAGATTCATAAAAAATTTTAGTCATCTTTCTTATCCCCCTATTCTAATTTTTATGACTTTTTATATCAATTTCGCCAAGACCACGTTTGATTCCTGATAATCCAGTTCTTACGATCTCAACGACATTGAACCCTTTTAACATGGCAAGCAAGCCATCAATTTTTGATTGATTTCCTGTTGCCTCGATTACTAATGAAGTCGGTGCCACATCAATAATCCGTGCTCTAAAGATATCAGCAATTGAAACCAGCGAAGAACGCTGTTGTTCATTTGCCTCTACTTTAATTAAAACTAATTCCCGATAAACTGATTCTTCTGGTTTAAGCGGGAAGATATCAATTACTTCTACTAATTTACTAAGCTGCTTTTCAATTTGATTTAAAATCAAATCATCACCGCAGGCAACAATCGTCATTCGAGAAATATTCGGCTGATTAGTTTCACCAACACTTAAACTTTGAATACTATAACCACGGCGACTGAATAATCCAGCAACACGACTTAAAACTCCTGGATTATTTTCTACTAATAACGATAATACTAAACGATTCATATTCCGCTCCTTTCATTTACTTTAGCGCTCGGTGTAAACGATTCATTGCAGAAATGATTGCTTTAATTGTTGCTGTTGTAATATTTGGATGAATACCTACCCCATACTCTTGCTTAGCGCTTCCCTTAGCTCTTAAGTATACATAAGCTGCTGCTTTTGAGCTAGAACCTGAAGTTAAAGCATGTTCGCTATAATCTAATAGATGTGAATATTGTCCAGGTAATGAATTCAAGGCATTTTTAACAGCATCAATTGGCCCATTTCCAAGTCCCGTCAATTCTTTAATTTCACCATTAACTTCAATTGTAATTTCTGCACGACGTTCATAAACACTGTCTTCGTCACTTATATCAATCAATCTTTGTTTAACAAAGCGATAAGGTTCTTCTATATCAACATATTGTTCAATAAATGTATCATAGACTCTTTCTGGTGATACTTCCCCTTCTTCTTCACTAATATCTTGAATAATCTTAGAAAAATCAACTTGTAATCCTTTTGGTAAATGGAATCCATACATACTTTCCATTACATAAGCTACGCCACCTTTACCTGATTGTGAATTAATTCGAACAATCGGTTCATATTGTCTACCAATATCACTTGGATCAATTGGTAAATATGGTACTTCCCAAATTGGATTATTTCTTTCTTGCATCGCATGCATTCCTTTATTAATAGCATCTTGATGACTTCCAGAAAAAGCAGTGAATACTAATTGACCAGCATATGGCTGACGTGGTGGAATTTGCATTTTAGTAACTTTTTCATAAACATGTTTAATATTATTAATATTACTTAAATCAAGTTTAGGATCAATACCTTGAGTAAACATATTTAATGCTACAACTACGATATCTAAGTTTCCAGTTCTTTCACCATTTCCAAATAATGTTCCTTCAACACGGTCAGCACCAGCCATAATACCAAGTTCAGTAGCAGCTACTCCTTCTCCACGATCGTTATGAGTATGCAATGATAAAATTACACGTTCACGATCTTTAAAATGTGTTGACATCCATTCAATTTGATCGGCATAAACATTAGGTGTTGTCATTTCAACAGTTGATGGTAAATTAATGATTACTTTTTTATCTTTACTTGCTCCCCATTCATCCATAACTGCTTCACAAACTTCCATAGCATATTCTAATTCAGTTCCAGTAAAACTTTCAGGTGAATATTCAAGAATTACTTCCCCATCGAATTCTTTACTTAATTCTTTAACTAATTTAACCCCATCAACAGCAATTTTTTTGATTTCTTCTTTATCTTTATTGAAGACGACATCTCTTTGTAATACTGATGTTGAATTATAAACATGAACAATTGCTCTTTTTAACCCTTTTAATGATTCAAATGTTTTTCTAATCAAATGTTCACGGGCTTGTGTTAACACTTGAACAGTTACATCATCAGGGATTAAATTTTCTTCAATTAAAATTCTTAAAAAATCGTATTCTATTTGACTTGAAGATGGAAAACCAACTTCAATTTCTTTAAATCCCATATCAACTAAGAGTTGAAACATTTCCACTTTTTCTTCGATTTTCATTGGTGTAATCAATGCTTGATTACCATCACGTAAATCGACAGAAACCCATGTTGGCGCTTTTTCAATAACTTTATCAGGCCAAGTACGTTCTTTAAAGTTGATTGGTTCAAATCTCTTATACTTTTGATAATTCATCATTTCCGTTTTCCTCCTATTAATTTTGTTAAATACTTATAAAAAAACTCTCGCACTCAAAATGACATTGCCATTTTGAGGACGAGAGTATAATAACCCCGTGGTTCCACCTCAATTTATTAATATCTCACGATATTAACCTCACTAAGTACGCTATATTATATAGTTCATACTCTTGCTAGATAACGGTTGCATTCCGTAGCCACCTACTGATTTCAGCGCTCCACTCAAGGATGAGTTCAATAAACAACCAATAATCCTTTTCACCAGCCAGGATCTCTCTACGCTTGATCAATCTATCTACTAGTTCCTATCAAAGTATTTAAGTTATGTTACTCAATATGATAGCTTGATATTTTATTAAAGTCAACCCATTTTCCAAAAAAACACAGATAATATATTATCACCCTAATAATTAATTATTTATTAGACTTTTTATCTAAATTTATATATCCTTATTATTTTACCTATTAATGATAATCAAATAGTTTATGTTTATTATAGATTACTTTAGCAGCAAACATCTCATCAACATTATATGTTTCATTCAACAAATCATGAAATTGTTTTTTATATTCTTGATATTTTTCTTTACTAAATGTAAATGTTTTAATCACTTCATTATCAGGATAAAGCAGTACAAATTCTAATCCATTATTATTTTCTAACACTAAATAATAACTAGCTTTACTTGTTAAAGATGTTCTAATATCATGTTTCATAATTTCAATAATACGATCATCTAAATCTTTTTCCTTAATAATAATTTTTTCTTTCATTTCCTTTAAATCAGATACAAAGCGTATCTCATAATCTGTTAAATCAAGTTCAATTTTCTTCAATAATTTTTGACTATTTTGACTTAATACTAAAACATATTTCAATTCCGGATCATAATAAACACACTCATATAAAATCTTTTGATAATGACCACAATGAGGACAGTAATATAAAAATAACTCTTCGTCCATTATACTATTTTTCGCTTTTATATCAGTTACACCATTAATAATAGGGTAAATTTCTTTTTGGCTGCTTTGTAAACAATGCACACAACTAATTTCCAATTTTATTTTATTAAGCATAATTTCTTCCTCCTGCATTAATTTTACAAAACCACCTTTTCTTTACTACCACAATATCTATAGATTATCTAAAGAATTCGCAAAGTTACTAAATAAATAAAAAAATTTTACACAAAATTCATAAACCGATTACATTAACTGGATAGTTATAAATAAAACAATTTATATAATAAAAAATGCAAAAATAAAAAAGGAGAACGATATGAAAAAAACAAAAATACTTACTGGGCTATTAACTCTTTCAATGATCAGTTCAACTACAATGACTGCATTAAATGCCCAAGATAATCGTACTAGTTTTAATAACACGATGCATGAAATCGCTAATTACAATACCAATGCTGGTGCAGATGGCGATGGTGGTGTTGCTGAGATTGTTAAATACAACAAATATAATCAAACTATGTATTTAGTTTCTGGTAAAACACAATCTGTCCATATTGTTAATTTAAACAATGTCAATTCAAACAGTAATACTACTTTAGAAGCAACAAAAACAGTTACTCTTGAATCAATTGGAATAAATGATGCTGGCGATATTACTAGTGTTGATGTTAGTCCTGATGGTAAAGAAATTGCCATTGCTATCCAACATAAAGATTATGATAAAAATGGTTATATTGCTAGATTTAATGCCAATGGGCAACTAATCAGTATTCATGAAGCCGGTATTCAACCAGATATGATTACTTATTCTCCTGACGGTTCTTTAATTTTAACTGCTAATGAAGGAGAGCCACGTCAAGGATATGAAGCTGGCACAGTCGATCCTAAAGGATCAATAACAGCTTTGGATACAAATACTAATCAAAGTTATGATATTGATTTTACAGCTTTTGATAGCGCTGAAAGTCGTGCTGCTTTAGTTGCTGATAATGTCATTATAAAAAAAGATACAGCACCATCTGTAGATTTTGAACCAGAATATATTACTATTTCTAATGATAGTTTAACTGCTTATGTTACTTTACAAGAAGCTAATTCAATTGCAACAATTGATTTAACTACTAAACAAGTAACTAGAGTTGATTCTTTAGGTTTTAAAGATTATAGCAGCGGTAATAACAAAGTTGATCTTTATAAAAAAGATGATGCAATTAATATTACAAATACTGATGAATTCTTAGGAATTTATATGCCTGATGGTATTTCTTCATATGAAGTTGACGGTAAAACATACTTATTAACTGCTAATGAAGGTGATAGCCGTGAATGGGGTGATTACATTAACGAAGTTGAAGAAAAATATGGAGAATCAGAAAGTAAAATTGTAACTTTAAATACTGATGATTATGATGGTTTTGATGACTTATCTAAAAAATATTTATTTGGTGGCCGTTCTTTTTCTATCATTGATGCTTCAACAATGACAATGGTAAGTGACAGTAATGGTGAATTTGAAGAAATTACTGCTAAATTATTACCTGAATACTTCAACTGTTCAAATGATGATATCTCATTTGAAGATCGAAGTGGTAAAAAAGGACCTGAACCAGAAGATATTAAAACAATGATTATTGATGGTAAAGTAATGGCATTTATTGGTTTAGAAAGAATCGGTGGCGTTATGAAGTATGATGTTAGCGATCCTACAAACCCTACTTATGTTGATTATCTTAATTTAAGAGATTTTAGCGATGATATTAGTGGTTCAGTATCGCCAGAAGGACTATGTACTGTTAGCGCTAAGGATAGTCCAACTAATAAACCAATGTTAATTATCGCTAACGAAGTATCTGGTGATGTAAATGTAGTAGAAGTTGCTGGTGAAACTTATCAACATTCATTAACTTTAGATAAAACAGAAATAGCACTTAAACCTGGTGAAAACCAAACATTAAATGTAACTTACGATGGTTATAAAACATTAACATTCTCAAGCGATAACAATAACGTTGTCAGCATCAATAATAATGTTATTACAGCCATCAATCCTGGAGTAGCTACAATTACTGTTAGTGACGGTCAAATTCAAGCAACTTGTAAAGTAACAGTCACTAATCCAGATAATAGTCAAACTGGAACTCAAACACCTAGCACTCCTGACCAAAATGTTTCAAGCCAAGAAAAACAGCCAACAAATACTGCTGTTAAAACAGGTGATGAATCTAATTTAGGGTTATATACTGCTGTTTCATTTTTAGCGATTGGTTTAATTATCGAACTAGTTAGAAGAAGACAAAAATCTCATTAATCTTATTATCAAAAGGGAACTAGTCCTAATGTTTTATTAAACTAGTTCCCTTTTTTCATTAATTATTCTTTCTATTGTTATAGTAGTTGGTTTTCCATTTATATATCCTTCTTTTAAAGTTAAATCTTCTATTAGTCTATCTGTCATTTCCTTAACCTCTTCTTTTTTTACCAACCCTACTATCTTCATTATCTTCTTTAATGAAATATCAGTTT
>NZ_NFKR01000032.1 GCF_002160495.1 Erysipelatoclostridium sp. An173
GAAAGAGGATTTTTATAGAGGATTCACCTCTTAGTCAAGACAAATGCCTGCTAAAGCAATAAATTTTAAAAATTTAATTTATTTATTGACATTTAATAGTTTGTCTTTATACTAGTTAAAACCAAGGCGGCAAAGCCTTGGCTTTAAATTAATTCTTTTCTTCAAAATCTGCATCAACAACATTGTCATCTTGGTTATTTGTTGTACCAGATGTGTTAGTATTTGCACCAGCATTATTGTTTTGTTGTTGATATGCATATGAAGCCATTTGTTGTGCCATTTGTTCTAATTCAGACATTTTAGCTTCTAATGTAGCCATATCATTGTTATCTAATGCAGTCTTTAATTCATCTCTTAATTTTTGAGCTGATTCTTTTTGTGTAGCATCAATCTTATCACCTTGTTCAGCTAAAGCTTTATCGATTTCATTGATCATTTGTTCAGCTTTATTTCTAGTTTCGATTTCTTTACGTTTTTTCTCATCTTCAGCTTTATTAGCTTCAGCTTCTTTAACCATACGATCGATTTCTTCATCACTTAATCCACTAGAGTTTTGGATAACGATTGATTGTTCTTTTTGAGTTTTTAAATCTTTAGCTTTAACATTTACGATACCGTTAACGTCAATGCTGAAAGTAACTTCGATTTGTGGTACACCACGAGGTGCTGGTTCAATTCCATCTAATTTAAATAAACCTAATTGTTTATTATCTCTAGCCATTGATCTTTCACCTTGTAATACGTTGATATCTACAGCAGGTTGATTATCAGCAGCTGTTGAGAAAATTTGTGATTTAGTAGTTGGAATAGTTGTATTTCTTTCGATTAATACTGTCATTACACCACCCATAGTTTCGATACCTAATGATAATGGAGTAACGTCTAATAATAATACGTCTTTAACATCACCAGCGATAACACCACCTTGAATTGCTGCACCCATAGATACAACTTCATCAGGGTTTACTGATTTATTAGGTTCTTTTCCTAATAATCTTTTTACTGATTCTTGAACTGCAGGAATACGAGTTGAACCACCAACTAATAATACTTGATGAATTTCAGTTGGTTGCATACCAGCATCTGATAATGCTTGACGAACTGGTCCTTCAGTTCTTTCAACTAAATCACGAGTTAATTCATCAAATTTAGCTCTTGTTAATGTTAATTCCAAATGTAATGGTCCACTAGCTCCAGCTGAAATGAATGGTAATGAAATTTGTGTTTGCATAGTTCCTGATAAGTCTTTTTTAGCTTTTTCAGCAGCTTCTTTAATTCTTTGCATTGCCATATTATCAGCAGATAAATCAATTCCTTGTTCTTTTTTGAATTCTTCAACAACCCAGTTCATGATTTTTTGGTCAAAATCATCTCCACCTAAACGGTTGTCACCAGCAGTTGCTAATACTTCAAAAGTACCATCAGCTAAATCTAGGATTGATACGTCGAAAGTACCACCACCTAAATCATATACTAATACTTTTTGTTCTTTATCTAATTTATCAAGACCGAATGCTAAAGCAGCAGCAGTTGGTTCGTTAATAATACGTTCTACTTCTAATCCTGCGATTTTACCAGCATCTTTAGTTGCTTGACGTTGCGCATCGTTGAAATATGCTGGAACAGTAATTACAGCTTTAGTAACTGTTTCACCTAAATATGCTTCAGCAGTAGCTTTTAAGTTTTGTAAAATCATTGCTGAAATTTCTTGTGGTGTATAATCTTTACCATTTACATGTTCTTTATGGCTAGTTCCCATATGTCTTTTAATTGACATAACTGTATCTGGGTTAGTAACTGCTTGACGTTTTGCAGCTTCACCAACAATAATTTCACCATTTTTAAACGATACAACAGATGGAGTTGTACGATTTCCTTCTGGATTAGCAATAACTTTTGCTTCACCATTTTCCATAACACTGACACATGAATTTGTAGTACCTAAGTCAATACCAATAATCTTACTCATAATAACATTCCTCCTATTACTCACTAACTTTTACTAAAGATGCACGAATAACGCGATCTTTTAACATATATCCTTTTTGTAATTCTTCAACAACCATATTTGGTTTAAAATTCTCATCTTTAACTGTCATTACAGCTTGATGGAAATTAGGATCAAATTCTTCACCTTCAGCTTTAATTACTGTAACTCCTTGAGCTTTTAAAACTTCCATCAATTGAGAATAGATCATTTCATAACCCTTTAAAAAGTTCTTGATTTCATCACTTGGATTAACGATTGCTAATGATCTTTCAAAATTATCAACAACCGGTAATAACTGTTCAATAAATGATTGCATCATAAATTTCATGGCATTTGCATGTTCATTTTGCAATCTTTTCTTAAGATTTTCCATATCTGCAAATACTTTATAATAATCTGTTTTCCAAGCATTTACTTCTTCCATCAAATCATTAATTTGCTGTTCAGCCGATTTTTCTTTATCTTCATCAATATTTTCTGTTTCTTCAACTACTTCTTCAGTAGTTTCTTCTACTGTTTCGTCTACTACATTATTTTCTTTATCGCTCATTATATTCACCTCTATTCATCGTTTGAATCATCATCTGTCTCATCAAATTCTTCAAAGAAAGCTTCTTCAATATTCTTTGAAATATACTCTACTAAGGAAACTACTTTTTCATATGGCATCCTTGTCGGCCCAATTACTGAAATAGATCCCTTGGTTCTTTCTCCGGTCTTAAATGAAGCAGAAATAACAGAAACGTCTTCAATTTCATTTATTGGTGAATCAGAACCAATTCTTACCGTAACCCCTTCTTCATTGGATAAAGGCTGTAAGAAATTCCATACTTGAGAGTTTTCAAATGCACTAACGATTCTTCTCAACTTATTAACATCGTTATACTCTGGCTGGTACAACATATTCTCTTTTCCTGAAAAATAAACGTTGCTAGAAGCAAAACGAACAAACGCTTCAAGAAAAGCATTGAATAATTCTTCATGTTCCTTGATTTTAACTGACAAAATCGGTTTTACATCTCTTTCTAAACGAAATGCAATCTGATCGATTGGAGTTCCAATCAACAAATCATTCATAACGCCGACACAGCTTAATAAGTCTTCCATCTTATGCTCGCGATTAATATCGAAAATTTTATTTTCAACATGTCCTTGATTAGTAATAATAATCGCAGTTACTCGATTTTCATTTAATGGCACAACACTTATTTGCTGTAATGTATCAAAGCTAGAATCAGGTCCTAAAACCACTGATGTTAAATGAGTTAAATCACTTAACATCTCACAGCTATCTTGAATAATTTCATTCAAGCTGCGATGACGATCACTAAAAATCTGAGCCACCTGGTTTTTTACACCTTCATCTAAATCATGCTTTGCTAGATTATCAACATAAAAACGATAACCTTCAATCGAAGGAACTCGTCCTGAAGAAGTATGAGTTTTTTCAATATACCCGTATTCTTCAAGATTACTCATCTCATTTCGAATGGTTGCACTTGAATATGGCAATTGGTATTTATTCATCAATGTCTTTGAGCCTACTGGTTCTGCAGTTTCAATAAACTCATCAACAATACATTTAAATATTAATAATTGCCTTGCTGTTAGCATTAGTTTCACCACCCTTAGCACTCATCTTTCCTTTGTGCTAAATACATTATACATCTTTTTTTAGCACTGTCAACATCTTTGTGCTAAAAAATAAAAAAACAGCTAAATATCCTATATTCATCAAAAATATTAATGAATACAAGCTATCAAGCTGCCTCTTTTATAAAAAATCGATCAAAATATTATTTAATAAATATATCGATTCCTCATTACATTTTAAATGGTCATTTTCAATAACCAACGTTTTTAACTTCAAATGCTTTAAAAGCGCATCAGGATAAACATCCATAACAGTAACACCATATCTTCTTTTAAATTCATTTAGATCCAATCCAGCTGTTAATCTAAGTGACATCATCAAATGATTAAACATTGTATCTTCTTTAGAATAAGTAGTTTTATCAATAATATTTTTTCTTTTTAAATAAGCATTTAAATTCCGATTATGTTCATATAAACAATCATCAACTTTACCACTAGCACCTATTCCAATCCCATAATAATTATCATAATGCCAATAAGCTAAGTTATGAATTGATTGATAACCTGGTCTTGCAAAATTACTAATTTCATATTTATAAAAACCTAGCGTTGCAAGTTCATTATCAATCAAGCGATTGATTTGTAACTCTGTTTCTTCATCTAATAAATGATAGTCCTGATTTTTTAAAACAGTATGATCTTCTAAAATTAATGCATAATAAGAAATATGCTGAATATTTAATTTAGAAACTTCAAGTAAATCTGCTTTTATATCCTGATAAGTCTGTTTTGGTAGTCCATACATTAAATCAATGGAAATATTATCAATATTAAAATCATGAGCCATCTTTATTACATTATAAACTTGCTGTTTATTATGATGACGATTAATTGCCTTTAATATTTTCTCATTAAATGATTCAACACCGATACTCAACCGAGTGATCCCGCCATCTTTTAAAATTTTCATTTTCTTATCATCTATACTTTCAGGATTAACTTCAATACAAACCTCCTGTAAAGAATCACTTAGATAAGGTTTGATCATTGCCATTAAAAAAGATAACTGCTGGTAATTTAAAGAACTAGGTGTCCCTCCACCAATATAAATGGTCTTTAGCGGTTCCTTAACTACAAGACCATCCAATTCTTCTTTTAAAACCTTAAGATACTCATCTACTATTTTTTCTTGATAAAATACTTTACAAAAATCGCAGTATGCACAAATATCCTGACAAAAAGGAATATGGATATATAAAGAATTAGTCTTCATCTTCAAAACCAAATTCTTTAGCTAAACCACCTAAAGAAGTTTCTTTATAAGCACTATTTAAATCTTTTCCTGTTTCTTTCATTACTCTTACTACTGCATCAAAAGAAACTTTATTTTTTCTTAAATATCCTAATTGCTTAGCGTACATTGCCGCATCCATAGCTCTTAAAGCGCCAAAACCATTTCGTTCAATACATGGAATTTGGACATAACCACCAATAGGATCACATGTCAAACCTAAATTATGTTCTAAGCCCATTTCTCCTGCATATTGAATCAAACTATTATTAAGCTCTAAGATCCAGCCATAAGCAGCTGCTGCCATAGCACAAGCACTACCAATTTCAGCCTGGCAGCCACCATCAGCCCCAGAAATCGTTGCATTTGTTTTAATAACATTCCCAAATATTCCTGCTACCGCTAAAGCTTTGATAATTTCTTTTTTTGGTAATCCTAACTGTTTATAACAATAATACAATACAGCTGGTAATACCCCGCTAGCACCACAAGTTGGTGCTGTTACTATTTGATGACCACAAGCATTTTCTTCACTAACAGCATAAGCATAGCTACTAACAAGTAACCGATCTCGTTCACCTGAACGTCGCGTATTAATAGCTTGTTGATACATTGATTTAGCTACTCTTTTTAATTTTAATCGTCCTGGAATAATTCCTGTTGCTGCTAAGCCTGATTCAACACATTTAAACATCGCATCAATTACTTCATATAAATATGCTTTAAAATCTTCATCTTCAAACTCAAGAGTGTAATGATAAAGATTAATTCCCTGTTTTTCACAATAATCAAGAATTTCTTTTAAATTATGATGTGGATAAACTTGTTTAGGTGGCGCAATTTTAGCATTATCATACATTAAAGTACCACCACCAACTGAATATACCGTAATCCGATCGATTTCTTTACCATCTTGATAAATTACAAAAATCATTCCATTTGGATGTTTAGGTAAGGCCTCACTTACAAAATGAATTTTAACTTTATCTTTACCTAAAGTTTCTTCGATAATATAATCAGTAAGATGTCCCTTTCCTGTTAAAGCTAATGAACCATGTAAATACACTTCAAAATGATCGGCATCAGGATATGTTTCCTTAATTTTTAATGCTGCTCTTTGTGGCCCCATTGTATGCGAAGAAGAAGGCCCCACCCCTATTTTAAATAATTCACGTAACGACTCCATATATCCTCCTAAATTCTAATCATAAATAATTCTAGTCCAACTTTTTTATCGATTTTCCCTGTTTTAATTTCAACATCAAGTTTTGATAATTGATCAATACATTCTAATAATTCATTAAGATCATAGTCTTGTCCTTCTTGTCGTAGATATTTCAATCGATAATGATTAATACTTAATATCTTTCCAATTTCTTTATCATTATACCCTTTTCGAACCAATAATTTCACTTGATAAATCAATCGCATTTGATTAGCTATCAAGACAATTAGTTTTATAGGCTCTTCATTTAAAATCATCAAATCATGATAAATCATGAACATTTTTTGACGATCTTTTTGTAAAATAGCACTTGTTAAATCGAAAACATTTTCATCCAACGGTTTACTTACTAATGTATCAACAATATCATAGGTTATATGTTTACTATACAAACATAATTTTTCAACTTCATTGGCCACTTTTTCTAAACTATCATCAACCCGTTTTAATAACAGTTCTAAAGCATCATCATCAATCGTTGCATCACGACGTTTTATTGCTTTACGAGTACTATCAGATATTCGATAGTGATTAACTTTATCATACTTAAAAACTTCAACACTACCTAAAAGCTGTTTAACAACTTTCTTTCTTTTATCAAAATCATCACCATTATAATAAATTACAAAAATAGTTCCCTGATTATCCGTTAAACATTTTTCAAAATATTTTAACTGTTCATCATCCTTTTTAACCTTTTTGGTTGTTAAAAAGAGTGGATTTTTTAAAATAACCATCTTATTATCAGTAAAAAAAGGAGGGGTAATCAAATCTTCATAAACATCTTTCATTCGATCTTCATCACCACGAAAAACAGAAATATTCATGTTTTCATCATTACAATTATATTCCTTTTTTAAAGATGCCAGTTTTTGTTCCATTAAAAAACGTTCTTCACCATATATTAAACAAATCATCTAAATCCCTCCAGTAATCCAATTATAGCCCATTTAGATAATAAAGTCATTGAAAAATATAATTATCATTACCATAATATACAATCTTTACCATTCCCATTTGATCACTACGATAAACCTTAACACCATAATCATGCAACCTTTGAATAACATCATCATGAGGATGACCATATAAATTCCCTTTACCACAGCTAATCAAAGCAATTCTAGGCTTTATTTTTTCTAAAAACAAGGCACTTGTAGCTGTATTACTGCCATGATGAGATACTTTTAAAACATCCACTTTTAAATCCGGATATGTTTCAACTAACTGCTTTTCTACCGTAGTTGAAATATCTCCAGTAAACAAGTATTTTAATTTGTTAACCGTTGCAACGAATACCAAAGATGAATCATTGCTATCATCACTTAAGGGGGTTTTTAACATTTCTATTTCAACATTACCAATAGTCATCTTTTCTTGATATGTTGTAATTGTTTCTTTAATTTTAATCTTTTCACTTAATGAATCATAAGCACCACTATGATCAAAATCATCATGAGAAATAAAAACATAGTCTAATTCAAACACGCCAATAGAACACAAATATGGTACTAGGGTAACTTCAGCCAAATCAGTATTTTTCAAACCACCAGTATCAATTAAAATATTGCCAAGTTTAAATGGCTGTTGGATTAAAAAACAATCTCCTTGACCAACATCGATCATAACTACTTGCCCATAAATTTGATAATATGGTTTAAAGTAAAATGCAATCATTAAACTTAGTAGTAACATTATTTCATGATAAATTTTTTGTTTAATATTTACTTTAAATAATAATTTAAAATAAATAAAATAAAAAGCTAACAAGAAAAATAACGATGGTTTCATAAAATTAATAAAAATTGAAAAATCTTCGCAAAAAACAATTATATTATTCAACATTGTTATAACTAAAGATGTAACCGGCTTAAAAAAGCTGCCAAACAATGTATATAGCCATAATAATTGATATAATAAACTAACTAATGGGGTTAAGATAACCCCCAAGATAAACGATAATAAATTAATACGATATTGAATTGTCAGAATAATTGGAATGCTACCTATATATAGTAATAAGTTAAGATATTTGTGGCGATTAATAAATATAATTAATAAATACATAAAATAAGAAAAGATAAATGATAAGTTAAAAATAATATATGGATTCATATAAATCATTATTAATGCAACTATCCCTAAACTATCTAAACGATTTAAATATTTTTTAAAAAGCGTATTTAAAACCATTACTAAATACGCTCGTAAAAAAGAAACATTAAAAGGAATAATATAAATATAAAAACCAATTATTACTAAACAAAAATATTCTAAAAACCGCTCCGGTAATAAAAAGCCTAATGGCTTTTTTATTATTCCTTTTAACATATGGATATGTAATCCTGATAAAGCAAATAAATGAACAACTGATAAATTAGTTAATTGCTGATAATAATCATTGATCAATTCATCTTTAACTCCAATAATAAACATCGAAGCATAACTATTAACTAAGTCCTCACCTGCAAAACGACTTTGTAATTTTTGTAACAACGTTTCATGCTTTTGACTAGAAATAATATTTGTTAAAACGGCATTATTAGTAATCCCTCGACTATATAAATAATGTTTATAGTTAAAGGCATTATCATTTGTTGGTTCTCTAATATCAAAATATGATACTTTAATTTCTAGTTCATCGCCTACAGCAAAACCAGTAAAATTACCATATACTTTTACTTTAGTAGCAGCAGTTTGGATTACAACACTACTATCATCTTGACTAATTATAGTACCTTGTAAATAAGGATCACTACAACTTTGTGGATAATGCATGATCATTACAAAAGCGATTGTAAAAACTATCATTAAAATTAAATTAACCCAGTTTAGACGATAAACAATAAATACACTATATCCTAATACAAAAATTATAAAAACTGGATGCACTAAAATTGTTATTATTACTAGCAAACAAAATAGAGCATAATAAGAAATACTATATTTTATAAACATAATAATTCTCGAATACGCAAATAGGTCTTTTCACCTATTCCTGATACATTTTGAATATCTTCAATTGTTTTAAAAGGTGTTTGATTTCGATAATCAATAATCTTTTGAGCAGTTTTTGGTCCAATTCCTTTAATTGTCATCAACTCATCTATTGTTGCATTATTTAACGATATTAATTCTAAACTAGCATCAGGAATATAAAAAACGGATTGGCTTTCTAACACAACTGTCTGATCAAATCCGTACACATTTTCAATCTTTAATTTTTCCAATACATCCCCTATTGTCGGTGTTTGATTAAAAATTAATGTTTCATTATAACACCCTTCAACAATAATTGTAATTTCAGGTTCTAAAACAATTTTTGCAACATTTTCTTCAGGTAAGACAAATGAATATACAGTAGATATTAATAATATAATCAATAAGCCAATTATCTCATGTTTTTTCATCCATATCGCCTCCTTTATTACAAGACAATTATTATAATCTAACTACAAATCTTTTTAGCTTACCTAATAATTTTTGTTTTAAAGGATAATAAAAAAGACTGCAAAGCAGTCTACTTATCAAAAGGAATATTTAAATGATGGTAGGCCTCAGCAGTAGCAATTCTACCGCGGGGTGTTCTTTTAATCAAACCAATCTGCAATAAATATGGTTCATAAACATCTTCAAGAGTTTGGGGTTCTTCACCAATTGAAGCTGCTAATGATTCTAATCCAACTGGTCCTCCTTTAAAACGCTGAATAATACCTAATAAATATTTATGATCCACTTCATCCAACCCTAAAGTATCGACTTTTAAACGATCTAAAGCATCGATTGTTCTTTCCTTAGTTATGATATCTTCACCATTAAACTGAGCAAAGTCCCTTACCCGTCGAAATAGTCGATTAGCAATTCTCGGTGTTCCTCGTGAACGCATCGCTAAAGCCGATTTAGCATCATCATCCATTGGCATATGATAGATACGACTAGTTCGATCAATGATAGTTTTTAAATCTTTTTCGTCATAATATTCCAATTTAGAAATAATTCCAAAACGATCACGCAATGGTGCTGATAAGTCACCAGCTCTAGTTGTTGCTCCTACTAGAGTAAATGGTGGCAAATCAATACGAACAGAACGAGTTGAAGCTTCTTTACCAATTACAACATCTACACAAAAATCTTCCATTGCTGGATAAAGAATTTCTTCAACTACTTTATTTAAACGATGAATTTCATCAATAAATAAAACATCACCAGGCTCTAAAGCTGTTAAAATAGCTACTAAATCACCGGTTTTTTCAATACTAGGTCCAGTTGTAATTTTAATATTCTTTTCCATTTCATTAGCGATAATCATTGACATCGTCGTTTTTCCTAATCCTGGAGGCCCATATAGTAAAACATGATCCAATGATTCATTCCTTAACTTAGCAGCACCAACAAAAACTTTTAAATTTTCTTTTAAATCTGTTTGACCAACATATTCATCAAACGAAGAAGGACGTAAAGTACTTTCTTCATCTTCAACTATATTAACATCAAGAACCTCATTTCGTGACATTTCCATCCTCCTTATTTAACTAATAAACTTAAAGCTCTTTTTACATAACCATTAGTATCTAATTTTTCATTTTTAATGATTTTTAACACTCGATCAACTTCACTTTTACGATAACCTAAAGCCATCAACACTTCTTTAGCTTCTTCAATATCTTCGTTATTAACCAAAGTTTCCAATACTCTATTTTTAAATTTCCCTTGTAAATCTAAAATAATTTGTTGCGCTGCTTTAGGACCAATACCTGGAATCTTTTTTAAATATGATACATTGCTAGTTTCAATAGCATTAATAATACTATTAACATCACCAGTAGCTAAAATTCCCATTGCCGTTTTACAACCGATTCCTTTAACTAAAATCAATTTTAAAAACATTTCTTTTTCTTCACTGGTTTTAAACCCATATAAAAAGATGCCATCTTCTTTGACATGCTGATATAAATATATTTTAACTTCCTCTTTGGTAAATTCATAAGGATTACTTACATATATTAAATAACCAATCCCATTATTTTCTACTACAATATGATCAACATTTATTTCAACAATTTTCCCAACTATATAGCTATACATCGCTAACTCCTTTATAAATATTATACTATAACAAAGCTTATTTTTTATCTCAAATTTGTATCAAAATCACACGACCAATTATAACACCGTCATTAAAAAAAACCAACTAGAATTACTAGCTGGTTATTCGTAATATTCAAACTCAAAATCTCCAATTTTTACATTATCGCCATCTTGAGCTCCGGCTTGACGTAAAGCTTCATCAATTCCCATATTACGCATTTTAATTAAGAAACGTTTTAATGAATCATCACTAACTAGTGAAGTCATTGCCACCATTCGTTCAATTTTCTTACCAGTAATTGACCAATTACCATTACCTAAATTATGTAATTCAAATGGTTTAGTTTCTTCTTCATTCATTGTATAAACAACAGTATTTTCTTCTTTATCTTCAAGAGTGTAGACTGGTGCATTTGCTAGAGCATCAGCAACCGCATATAATACTTGATCAACACCTTCATGAATAATAGCACTGATTGGGAACACTTTAACATTTTCGCCAACTTTTTCTTTAAAACGCGCTAAATTTTCTTCAGCACCTTCTTCATCCATTTTATTAGCAACAATAATTTGAGGTCGTTCTAATAAACGATATTGGTACTCACCCAATTCTTTATTAATTGTTACATAGTCTTCATATGGATCACGACCATCAACAGCCCCCATGTCAATTATATGAACAATAACACGACAACGCTCAATATGACGTAAAAACTGATGTCCTAATCCTTTTCCTTGTGCTGCTCCTTTAATTAAACCAGGTAAATCAGCCATAACAAAACTACGACCATCTTTAACTTGAACAACTCCTAGATTAGGTACGATAGTTGTAAAATGATAATCAGCAATTTCAGGACGAGCTCTAGTAACTACTGATAATAATGTTGATTTCCCTACTGATGGAAAACCTACTAATCCAACATCGGCTAATAATTTTAATTCGCAAATTAAATCAAAATTTTCACCAGGTTCACCACGTTCACAAATTTGTGGTGCTGGATTTCTTGAAGTTGCAAAACGAGCATTTCCACGACCACCGCGGCCACCTTTAGCAATTACAACTCTTTGCTTATCTTCTGTTAAATCAGCCATTATCTTACCAGTAGCCTCGTTAATAATTACTGTTCCTACCGGTACTTTAATAATTGTATCAATCGCGTCTTTACCATGCATTTTTTTAGGCATTCCATTTTGCCCGGCAGGTGCTTTATATAAACGATTATATTTTAAATCCAATAATGTTGAAAGCGAAGTAGTAGCGACAAAAACAACACTGCCACCTTTTCCACCATCACCACCAGCTGGTCCTCCTTTAGGGACATGGGCTTCACGACGAAAGGCAACTGTTCCATCACCGCCTTTTCCAGCTTCAACTCTAATTTTTGCTTTATCAATAAACTGCATCTAGCCACCTCTTTTCCTTTAATTATATTATGCTACAAATTATTTAATAATTATACAACAAAAAATCCCTTTTCAGGGATTTTAATTATGCAGCAGGATAAACTGAAACTTGTTTACGGTTACGTCCTAGTCTTTCGAATTTTACGATTCCATCAACAGTAGCAAATAAAGTGTCATCTCCACCTTTTCCTACGTTTGTACCAGGATGAATTTTAGTTCCTCTTTGTCTATAAATAATAGATCCGGCTGTACAGAATTGCCCATCAGATAATTTAGCTCCTAATCTTTTAGATTTAGAGTCACGACCATTCTTTGTTGACCCAACCCCTTTTTTAGAAGCGAATAATTGTAAATCTAATTTGAACATCATATCTTACACCTCCATAATAGATATTTTAATATACTGACTATAGCTTTCAACCATTGTTTCCAATATTACAACAAGTGTCTCTAGCACCACTTGGCAAATATCATCCACTTGATTAACAACTACATTTATATAACCTTCATCAACCTCAATTGTTCCTAAATTACGATTTAAAAAATCTTTTTTCACTAGCATATTTAATGTACCAATACTAGCTGTAGAAACACCGGCACATACTAAATCTTTACCATATTCATCACTATTAGCATGACCACTTATTTTAAGATCAACGATATAATTATCTTTCTTTTTTACTGTTACTTTAATCATTAACCATTAATTGTATTGATTACTAATTTTGTATAAGGTTGTCTATGACCTTGTTTTTTGTGATAATGTTTTTTAGGTTTATATTTGTAAACAACAACTTTCTTTTCTTTACCTTGTTTTTCAACAGTTGCTTCTACAGTTGCACCTTCAACATAAGGAGCTCCTAATTTGATTGTTTTATCACCGATTGCTAAAACTTTATCAAAAACAAATTTTTCTCCAGCTTCAACATCTAATTTTTCTACAAAAATAGTATCACCAGCTTCAACTTTTAATTGTTTTCCACCTGTTTCAATAATTGCGTACATATTTCGCACCTCCTATAATATTTTTAATATCTAAGACTCGCCAACCAAGGCAGCTATGCTTTAATACCTCTTATGTGCGGTTGTAGCTAGAGGTCTACAACAAGTGAATTATATAATTTTAACCTCGTTAAGTCAACTGTTTTTTAGGTTTTTTATCAATTCATATAAAACCTGTTTTTCATTATAATAATGATCATCAATTAAATAATAATTATTATATGGTCGATAAAAACGATATTTATAATTTAGTTTAATTTTTTTATACGGATTACTTTCAAGCCGGTTTAAATATAAACGAATGACCATATAACGAAATTCTTTAATATATTGATAATTAACATATATTAAATAACCATAAATAATTAAATACCCGAGTTGATGATACAAAACAATTAATAACGATAAAGACATAATCGATACTTTAATTTGAATCTTAATAGCCTGATAATAATCAACAACTAATGATAAAAGCAATAATAAAATTTTTGAACCATCTAAAGGATAAACAGGCAACAAATTAAAAATCAACACTAATCGATTTACTGCCAGTAAATAATCACTAGTAAAAAAACAGCTAATAAATATATATAAAACAAAATGAGTAACTAGTCCCCCTAATAACATTACTAGTTCTTCTACAATATGATGCATTCCATAATCTTCTAAACTTAAAAAAGCCCCAAAAGGCATAATTTCAACTTTTTCTATTTTAAAATTAAATTTCTTAGCAAAATAATAATGACCATATTCATGAATACATACAATTATTAACGCACTTAAATATTGTCTTAAATTATTATTTAAACAGGCAGCTAATAAATATATCAAAGTAAAAGGATGGAGATACCAATCATTCCATCCTTTGATACTCTTCATAAGTTATTTCCTCACCTAAATATTCAAATTTTAAAATCAACTGTTCTTGATAACTGCCTAATATCATTCCTTGGGCAACTTCATCATATAAAGCAACCATCACATTATCAATATTTCCATAAGTTATTTCAACTTCATCTTTTCCTAAAACAGTTACATAACTGCCAGAACCATCATCGATCCCGGTTTCTATTACTCGTCCATCAGTTATACTTAATACCTCATTACTATTATTTTTAAAATAATCACCACTAATATTTTGATAAGTTACTGCACTTGAAACAGAAACATCTTCATCTGGCAAAAAAGAAAATAAAGTATCCGAAATCCAGCTAGTAACTGCTTTATAATTAGCATCATTTAAAACCATTTCTTTAATGCTGCTATTAGGGTTTAATTTAACATATGATAACGATACTAAAGCAACAACAATTACAACCATAAATTTAACCATAAAATTATAAAAACGTTTAAAATTATCATCATTTAATGGTTTCTTGATGCCACGCCTTTTTTGCATTCGTTTACGCACTTCATCTAAATCGTCCATTACATCACCTAATAAAGTATATGAAATAAAACAGCTTAAAATTCACTATTATGAATAAAAAAAGCGACGTAATAAACTTTTCTTTTTATATTTTGCATATGGTACCTGTTGACCTAATAGTCGCTTAGAAATATTAGTAAAACAAATATGTAATAAATGCTGACTATTTAAAAAGATTGGTACCCCACGATTATTAGCCTCAATCATATCATGACTTTCATAGACAATTCCAAGTAGCGGTAATGATAAAATCTCTTTAGCATCATCAATAGTTAGTGAACGAGCACTTTCAATATCATCTAAATTGACTTTATTGATAATCATATTGATTGTATTAATACCTTTTTTCATCAATAAACCAACTACCCGATCAGCATCACGCAATGAAGATACATCAAGATTAACAACAACAATTGCCTCACTAGCTAATGAAGCCGAATACTCAAAACCTTTTTCAACCCCAGCTGGACTATCAACAATTATAAAATCATAATCCTTATTTAATCTTTCAATCAAAGCATTCATTATTTTAGTATCTAAATCTTCAAATGATAATGACTTACAAGATGGTAACAAACTTAAACCATCAATTCTTTTATCTTTAACTAAAACCTGTTCAATAGTACAGCGACCTTCAACAACATCATTTAAATCATATACAACACGATTTTCTAAACCCATCATCACATCAAGATTTTTCAAACCAAAATCACCATCGATCAAACAGACTTTAAATTTTGAAAAAGCTAATGCACTAGCCAGATTAACACTAATACTGCTTTTACCAACACCACCTTTACCTGAAGTAACCACAATAACTCTAGACATAAATCATATCCCCCTTATCTAAGAATATTTGACTATCTTTATAATAAAGCATCGTTAATTCATAACTTGTATAATTATGTCGGGATACACCATTTATTCTAATGTGTGCATCTTTAAAATATTGGCCACTAATCTTTGATTTAGCATTCAAGCCCTCTACTAATCCACTAACACGGCCCATAACATACAATTTTCCTTTAAAACGAACAATGGCTCCGGGATTAATTTGACCAATAATTAAAGTATCCTGATCTAATTCCAGTACTTCACCGGCATGAACTGTCTTGTTAAGAACCCGTATCTTGTTTTTCTTTTCTACTTTAGCCATATTAATTCCATCAAATAATAAAACCTGTTTTTCAAATAATAATGTCAGTAACCTCAATAACTCATGAACCGTTAAAATTCGACTTTTAAAATCAAAAAAAGCCTTTGGATAATAGCCATCACTTTTTAAAAGTGGTGACTCCAAAAGACTTTCTAATTCATTTAATAAAGTATTAAATTCCTGACTATCATCAAAAACAAAAACTAGATGATTATTAACTCCTTTTACTTTGATATGCATTGACTTTACCCTCGAATCCTAATTTCTTATGGATAAAATAAACTGGCGCAATCAATAATAAATTAACTCCTACTGTTGGCAATAAACGATTGGTAATGAATGTCACTACTGATAATTGCGTCACATTAGTTATCCACATCAACCAGTATATCACACACTCCTGGACGATTATTGTCACAATTACAGCGATAAACATTTCTAATAAAGTATAAGCAGCTAATTTAGTATATTTTTTACCAAAAAATGCATATAAACAATAAAGTAAAACATATATTAATAAACTATTAGCATAAACAACTGCATAATATAATCCGGTAACCGTTGCAAAAATATAGCGATGTTCATCAGAAATAGTATTATTTAATAAAGTAAAAATCATAATTCCAATACATGGAATAATCGTTATCCCTAATTTATCAAAATTAAAAGGTAAATAATAACTAATAACACTATCTATTACAAAACTGATTGCCATTACTAAATAATAACGATATAACTGTTTATTCATTACTATCGCTCCTAAATACTACTGCAACATACGATAGATCATTAAAATCAGCAGCTGGTTTAACTTGAACTGTTGTTGAAGTTCCATCTTCAGATACGCTCGAACCAGTAACTGTTCCAATATAAATTCCTTTAGGTGCTTTACCACCAAGACCAGATGTAATTACTTGAGCATTATCTTCAAATTTATCAACATCACTAAATAAAGTTACATTAAAACACTCATTTTCTACATCATAACCATTCAACAAACCATAAACATTTTCTTGACCATTCATAATCTGTACCGGTAAAGATGAATTAGGATTTTCAGCTGTTAATAATTGAACTCTAGCAGTTACTTCAGTGACTGAAATTACTTTTCCAATCATCCCTTTAGAAGAAATTACAACCATATCTTCTTCAACATCAGCCATACTACCTAAATCAATAGTAATTTCATTATTCCAGCTATTACTTTCTCGAATAATAGAAGTTGTTTTAATATTGTATTCTGTCGGTAAATGTTCAATATTCAACATTTCTTTTAATTCTTCGATTTCATTAGATAAAACATCAGTATTAACTTCAACACTTGCATAAGCTGATAATCTAGCTTTTAAAATTCTATTTTCTTCATAAACATTTTTCAATTCATTATACTCATTAAATATATCTGTTACAAACTCAATCGGTTTTTTTATTACATAATATTCAACTGCAGCAATCGAATCACTTATCATTCGCTCAAAAGCACCTTGAGATCTTGAAATAACCAACGAAATAGTAGAAAACACAATTATTGATACTGTAATAATAAAAATGATTCGTTTGTTTTTTTGTTTTTTACGATTATTCAAAATATCACCTCACATTTATAACATTATAAGGCATTAATTAGAAATAATCAATTAACTTTAAACTTCTATAACTTTATTTATTTGAAAACTATAAAATTTATTTCGACCAATAATTAAATGATCCACTACTTCAATATCTAATTTTTTTGCAATACTAAAAATTTTTTTAGTAGCTTCAATATCTTCAACTGATGGTTCTGGATTGCCAGATGGATGATTGTGGATAATTACAATTCGACTACTTCCACATATTAAAGCTTCTTTAAACAATTCCCGACTACTAATAATCGAAATATTATTAGAACCAATAAAAACGGTCTTTTCCTTAATTACTTCTAAACGTGAATTCAAACATAAAACTAATACTTTTTCCTGTTGTTCAAACATCAGTTTATTTTTTACATACTCATAGCCATCTAATGGTTCTTTAATAACTGCAAAATTAGCGGGTTGTTTTTGTAGTCGTTTTGCAAGTTCTACGATTGCTAAAACTTCGATTGCTTTTGCTTGTTTAATACCTTTAATTTGTGTAAGCAAATTATAATTAACATCTTTTAAATAAGCAAATCCGCCTATTTCATTAATAAGCCGCTGGGCTAATTCAATAACTGATTCTTGTTTATTACCTGTTCTTAAAACTAATGCTAATAATTCAACATTCGATAAAGTTTCAACACCATGATAAAATGCTTTTTCACGAGGCCTTTCTTCTAAAGGATAATTGCTAAGTTTCATGAACCTAATTCTTTAATAATTGCTTCATAATCCTGTTGCTCTATTTTTTCTTTAAAATCAGATGTAAATTTTTCTTGTTTAATAACACAAGTAATACCATTAGCACTAATATCATTACCCATATTTTTTGCTTCCTCCTCAGTTAAAAATACGCCTGTAATTATTATATAATTATTATCTTTTTGATACTTGTAATTTGGTTTTTGCAACTGGGTCAATTTAGCAACCATTTCATTAGCATTTTCTTCCTGCTTATAAATTCCAACTTGAACTATGTAAGCATCAATATGACTATTTATTGTTGAAAAAAATTTTAAATATATCCCCGCAAAGCATAATGATAATAAAATTGCCAGCACAGTTGTAACTCGAATAATCTTCATCTTCACCCCTCCAAGTTAAATATATGCTGGCAAAAAGTAAATATACTTTAAATTAAATTAGCGTCGTGCAAAAAAGTGACTTCTCATAACTCTAAATAAACCTGTACCAGCAGCAATAATTATCGATGTAACAACATATACAAGTGACGAACCACCACTAATTTGACGTTGTTGTTTAGTTGTTAATTCTTTCATTTAGCGCCACTCAATTGAAATGATTCTAGGAATCGAAATTCTTCCGGCACTTGATTTATACATCTTATAAACTGCTGTTCCAATTACGACAAAGAAAATAATTCCGGCAACGCCACCGCCATTTACTTCCATTTGTAAATCTTGTTGTAATTCATTCATTAGTCTTTTCCTCCTGTTTCTAATTTAAAGGCCACACCTTCCACTAAACCTTTATTAATATATACTCCTATACCCTTTATTTTTTCTTTAAAAAAATGAATTATGTAAAAAAGCGATAGTTACTAAAATAGTAACTACCGCTTTTAATCTACATTTGTTCTAATTGTTTTTTTACTGCATCATATTTTGATTGATAATCAACTAATTTATTTCGTTCTAACTCAACTTTTTCTTTTGGTGCTTTAGAAACAAATTTTTCATTAGCTAACATTCCTTGGCAGCGTTTAATTTCACCTTCAAGTTTCTTTAATTGAACAAGTAATTTTTCTTTTTCAGCTTCTTTATCAATATAATCACCTAATTCAACTAATAAACTATTTCCACCTTTGATTGTAATATTAGCAACTTCACCATTAGCTTCAAGATTATAACCAGAACAAATTGCATTACATAATTTTTTAATATATGGTAAACATTGATCCATCAATTGTTCAATTTGGCTATCTTTTGTTTCAATAATATATGCGATTTCACGAGCATTTTTAATTGTATACTGGCTTCTGATTTCACGAATGCCTTTAACAATATCAATTAAATATGCAAACTGATCGTTAATAGTTGCATCACTAAAATCTTCATTTACTTCTGGCCAAGAAGCAATACAAATAGATTCTTCTAAATGTGGCATAGTTTGGAAGATTTCTTCAGTTACAAATGGCATAAATGGATGTAACATTTTAACAATAGCATTTAATACATAAACTAAAGTATTTAAGCTAGCTTGTTTTTCAGTTTCATTTTCACTATTTAAATGTACTTTAGTTAATTCAATATACCATGAACAGAAATCATCCCATACAAATTTATATAACTCATTACCAACATTAACAAATTCAAATTTATCCATGTTAGTATCAACTTCTTTGATAACTTCATTTAAACGATTCAAGATCCATTTATCACATAAGTTTAAATTATCAAATGATAAGTCCTCGTATTTCATATCATCATCAATATTCATTAAAACAAAACGAGCACTATTCCATATTTTATTTATGAAATTCCAAGCCGCTTCCAGTTTTTCAGGACTATAACGTAAATCCATACCTGGAGCAGAATTAGTTGTTAAGAAGAAACGTAATGTGTCAGCACCGTATTCTTCAATTACATCCATTGGATCAACACCATTACCTAAAGACTTAGACATCTTACGACCTTGTTCATCACGAATTAAACCATGGATCAAAACATGTTCAAATGGGCGTTGTTTTGTAAAGTGTAATGATTGGAAAATCATTCTACTTACCCAGAAGAAAATAATATCATAACCAGTAACTAAAGTGTTAGTTGGGAAATAACGTTTAAATAACTCGCTATCTTCATTTGGCCATCCTAAAGTTGAAAAAGGCCATAGTGCACTTGAAAACCAAGTATCCAAAACATCTTCATCTTGTTTCCAGTTTTCAATGTCTTCTGGAGCAGTTTTACCTACATATACTTCGCCAGTTTCTTTATGATACCAGGCTGGTACCCGATGCCCCCACCATAACTGACGTGAAATACACCAGTCTTCAATATTTTCCATCCATTGTGTAAATGTTTTTTCAAAACGTTCAGGAACAAATTTTACTTTAGAATCTTTTAATTGATTTTCTAAAGCTGCTTTAGCTAATGGTTTCATTTTAACAAACCATTGTTTTGATAAATATGGTTCAACAATAGCATTACTTCTTTCAGAATGTCCTACTTGATGTAAATGTTTTTCAATATGATCAACAACACCAGCTTTTTCAAAATCAGCTACTAAAGCTTTACGACATTCAAAGCGGTCCATTCCTTGATATTTATGAGCTAGCTCATTCATTGTTCCATCATCATTCATACAAATTGGCATTGCTAGATTATATTTTTTAGCAAGGGCAAAGTCATTTGGATCATGAGCTGGTGTACATTTCATAACCGCTGTACCAAAAGACATGTCAATATAACTATCAGCCATAATAGGTAAAGCTTCACCATTAGCTGGGTTGATAGCTTTTTTACCTACTAAATGAGTGTAACGTTCATCATCTGGATGAACAAAGATTGCTTGATCGGCAAACATTGTTTCTGGACGAGTAGTAGCAATTACTAATTGTTCATCACTATCAACAATCTGGTATTTAAAGTAATACATATGTCCTTCAATTTCTTTATGAATAACTTCAATATTACTTAATGCTGTTCTTTGAACTGGATCCCAGTTAATAATTCGTTCACCTTGATAAATTAATCCCTCGTTGTATAATTTAACGAAGACTTCTTTTACTGCTTCACTTAATCCTTCATCTAAAGTAAAACGTTCTTTTGAATAATCCAAAGATAAACCAAGTTTTTCCCATTGACTACGAATGATTGAAGCATATTCTTCTTTCCAAGACCAGGCTTTATCTAAGAAACCTTGACGTCCTAAATCATAACGAGAAATACCATCTTCACGCATTCTAGCTTCTACTTTAGCTTGAGTGGCAATTCCAGCATGATCCATTCCTGGAAGCCATAAAGCATCATAGCCTTGCATTCTTTTATAGCGAATAATCATATCTTGTAAAGTTGTATCCCAAGCATGTCCTAAGTGTAATTTCCCAGTTACATTTGGTGGTGGAATAACTATTGAATAAGGTTTTTTATTAACATCACCAGCTTCAAAATATTTTTTATCAAGCCAGTGACGATATTTTCCAGCTTCTACTTTATGATGATTATATTTAGGTTCAAGTTGTTTACTCATCATTTTCCTCCTTATCTTCTGCATCAATAAATTCATCTTTGTGTTCACGAATAAATTTAGCAGCTTTTAATAAAATTCCAGATGTTTTTAATGCTGATGCTAGTGCGTTTGTAAAATCAGAGAAATTATAATTTCCATAATCACTACCATCATCAATATCAATTTCTTCATCATTTTCAATTGCTGTTGCTAATTTATCAGCCGCTACCATTAATTCAGCAATTTCATGGCAATCAACTGCTTCGAATGCTTCTTTAACATATGGACGATATGTACAATATGGTTCTTTGATAAAAAATGTATGTAATGATCCGCGACCACCTTCAAGCGATAGTTCAACTTGATAAATTGTATAAATAAGCAATTCACTATGTGTCAAAACATCAATCAAATTACCGATTTCATCACTTTCAAATATTTTATCTTCTTTACCCATGATATGAAATAATACCGCATGGGTCATTTCTTCATCAGGTGTTTCATCAAATAATTCACTTGTAAAGTGACGATATTTTTCTCGATTATCCTCATATTGAATTTGTTGCTCTTTACGAATTTTTTGATACTTACGGATTTTTTTACCATAAGAAAAAAAGATAAATGCACAACCAATAAGAAATAACGTCCAAATAATTGAATACTCCATAATTTCCTCCTTAAAATAAAAAAAGCATCGTCATAAGGACGAATGCTCGTGGTACCACCTTACTTTACATATTTACTAATATGCCTCAAAACTTTAACGCAGTTATACGTGTCTACCTACTCAAGTTCAATAAACATGCTCCTAGGCTACCTTCAATCCTTTATCCTGTCTCATTTCCACCTAACTGAGATTCTCTATAAAGCTTCCGGATTTACTCCTCCTAATCATCGCTATAGATACATTCTAACAAATTCATTTGTTCTAGTCAATTGAAAGCTTTTTATTTAAAGAAGAAATTGAATCTAGATAATATAATAACCGTGACATTAAAATAATATTATTTACCTCATCATTTCCTAATTCAATAATTGGAATTACATGCAACAAACATTGCAACAACAATCGTTCTTCTTTTAATAATTTGATCTTACAAAAATAACTATCTAATATTACATCAAAATCAAAAATTAATTCCGGTATTTTTTGATACATATTATAAATATCATAGATACATAAATTAATCTTTATTTGATCAATTGAAATCAAACAATTTTCTTTCATTAAAATATGACTATAACTAAAATTATTATATGTCAAACATAATCTTATTGTATCTAAATTACAAACATAATTTTCATATTCTTGTAATAATTCCTTAGCTTTATTCAAACACCATTCAATTCGATGATAATTCAAAACAAACATCCAGCCAGTAGGACTGCGATAAGCTAATACTTCAAAATTATTCATGATTTCATTATAATAAACCATTCTTTCATGAATTATACCATTAATCTCTTCAATCTGACATTTAAAATAGTTCTTAGCAACACTATAATTAAAAAATGTTGTTGCATGCAAATAAGACAAACACTCATAATAAAACTTTAATTTCAACTCTTTTATAATTACATTATCATCATTCAACCATGGACACATATAAAACTTTTTATCCTGATAATTAGTTAAAATCTGTTTATTACAATTACGAATAATTGGTACAAAACACTTTAAATGCAAACTTTCAATATGATCAATTACTACTGTTAAACTAGTATCATCAACAAATTTTAAACTAAAAAAACCTTCCTGACATTTTACCTTAAATACTTTTTTTGTTACTTTAATATAACCGATAACATGTAACGAATAAGAATTTTTTATTATTTCGTTCATGGAACATATGGAATAATTAAAACATTGCCAGCTTCTAAGACCTTATCCTGGTTATAATCACGAATAATTTTTTCATCAATATCATATCTTTTTGCTACGCTGCTATAACTATCATTATCTTTTACAATATATAAATAATAAGTACCAACACTTTCTTCACTATCTTGAAAAATCGGCCGTGATTTACTTGGATATACTTTTTCTTGTAATTGCTCATTTATTTCATTAACAACCATCTTTTCTTTTGGCGTAATTTCAGTAGTTTTACTAGCATTATTACTTACAGTATCCTCTTTATTTGGCATAACTGCCGGTTCATAGACTTCTTTAGTTAACTCTAATTCCGGCTCTTGATTACCTGCAGCTTCCTCAACAACTTCTTTTTCCTGAGATTCAAAATCACTATCACGTATCAAACTTTCAATTTCTTTGATTGGATCATCGTTAACTTCTGGAATATTTTCATCTTTGACAAACCGATCTTCGCCATCAATAACTCCATGAATACCAACTTCAATTTTAATCTTTATGTTTCCATCAACAATCTGATAATCAAAATCTTCTACTTTAATATTAAAATCTCTTTGATCAACAATCTTATCAAAAGTAGCCAAAATATCTAAATCAATATTTTCATTAAACTTTTGACTTTCATTATACTCCCCATTAACAATCAAACTACCAATTGCTCTAACACCAACGCTTTCAATCTTATAATTAATAGATTCATCAACCGATAATGATACTAATTCATTTAATTGATGATTCAAATCAATCAGCTTTTCAAAAAATATCTTTTGCATATTTACCTCCCATAGAAACTATATGCAAAGATTTATTTAATTATGATTTAAAATCCAATCATTAATAGTTTAATTAGTTTTTATATATAAATTTAATTTTTTTCCATTAGTATCCATTGTTCCTCTAAAATTACTGTATTCATCATAAGCAAGTGTTTGCGTCATTTGAATATATATTACTTTCTGGGATTCAATACTTATCGTTCCTATTCCAGAATTACCAAAAGAATCTTTCCAATTAAAATTAGCATTATTATTTTCTATAACAGCATTAATAGGTTCTGTTACATACATTGGCGATCCGTTTACTCCTATATCATTAACCACAAAAGTTATATTATTATTATCAATTAATGTAATTTCAACATAATATTGAGGCGGTGCCCCATTCCAATCATATTGTTCGAATTCTGGACTTGTTTCCGAATCATAAACGCCAGTTTTTAAATCCAAAGATTTTTTTTCTTCAATAATAATTTCAATGTCTAATCCCAATCTCTTAGCAGTCTCATTTAAATCACCAAGAGCTAAATTCACAAAATTTTCCGAATCATTTTCTATCATACTAATGTCTTGTCTTAGATAAAGTTCAACAAAAGCCTCATATTTATTTGATTCTTTATCAATTTGTTCAAGTGTTATTTCATCCTTATTGATATAATATTTTGAAGATTCGTAATCATATATAATAGTTTCTTGGATTCCAAAATTACCTTCATCATCATAACCATGGAAATAACTATATTCATATGAATGAAGTGAACCAGTTTTAATATAATATTTATTATCATATTCACAAATAAGTAAACTATTTCTTCCTCCATCATAGGAATAAAGTTCGCTAACATAATTATTATCTTCTTCAAAAGCTATTTTTTTAGCACTTTCTATAGATGATTCTAATAAAACTAGTTTACCATCATATCCAAATAGATCATAATGATATTCACCGTCTTTATTATATACCAACAATAATTCATCAATATTATCATTATTAAAATCAATTAATTTTGCATAACAAAATCCATTAAGTTGCCCTATATAGTCGTATGGATACGATACTGAAATATTACCATATTCATTATAATACTCCATGAATTTTTTACCATAAGCCAGATAAGCTTCAGAACGCAAATTTAGTTCTTCAAGTTTTTTATTCACTTTACTTTTTTCATTTTTTGAAACATTTTCTAAAGCGCTATTAATAATTTCAACAGCTTCATCATACTTATCTTGTTCAATATATAAGTCAGCTAATTCCAAATAAGCAATTGATTTTTTTATCAATATTTATTGCATCTAAATAAGTATCCTTAGCTTTCTCATACTCTTTTTTTCTACATACCTTTGCGCAGTTTAGATTTTATTTTAATACTCTTTTTCTTTTAATTTAGTATTTACCAAAAATATTCCACCAATTGCTGCTATCAATATAACAATTACTATACTGATAATCGTAATAATTTTCTTTTTATTATGTTGTTTTAATGGTTCACCACAATTGCAACAATAAACTGATTTTTTGTTTTACATTTTTTACATTTCATAATTACTCCTTTCATACATCAAAATTAATTTGAATATAATAGATGTGAATCCACAAAAAAATACTTCTTATTAAAAATTTAAAAACACATAAATTTCACTAAAAATTATTACTATTGTAAAATCATGATTACTGATTATTACATTAATTATTTTGTGGTGTATATTCATTAAAATAAGTTAATGCATATTCTACTCTTTGTGGCCAAGATTTTATTATAATATTCCCTTCCTCCTCTGAAATTAATGAATATTCCGTATTTTTTGTATTATTAGTAACTGGGTCATACAAACCAGAAGTAGTGTAATACCAATATACATTTTCCCAATTTTCGTCTGGCTCACTTTCAATACTTTCAATAATCGTAAAATTGCGTGCATCGGAACTTAACTTGCAATGATCGTATGAATGCGAATATGCTCCACCACTTCCTTCAAAATATAAAGTATAGTCTTTACATAATTGCCAACTATACCTTTCCCCACTTGTTGCTAACTGTATTACCTTACCATCCACATATGTATATAGTTCATAAATTATACTTTGACTATTATCTGTCCCATCTGATCTCATTCCAATCAATAATTCTTCGATACCATCACTATTAAGATCTATAAATGTATATCCAATTTTATCGATATAAGATGGACTAGAATAATACATTGGAAATAAATAACAAAATTCATAATCATATAAATCTATTTCATCATAGTATTTTTCCCATCCAGATTTTATATAGTTGTAAAGTGAATCTAAAATATTAGCATATATTTTTTTACTATTATTATTTATTACTTTTTCAATTTCTTCCTTTTTTTCTGTTATTACATCTTGATCATGTTTATCTAAATTTTTTAAAGCTGTATCTAAAATATTGTTTGCCTGGTTATATTCTCCTTGTTCCGCATATACGTCTGCCAATTCTATATACGCTTGTGGTTTTTTAGGTTCAATATCTATTGCTTCTAAATATATTTCTTCTGCTTTTTCATATTCTTTTTCTTCTACATACCTTTGTGCAGTTGTAATTTTATTTTGGTACTCTTTTTCTTTTATTTTCGTTTTTGCTAAAAAGATTCCACC
>NZ_NFKR01000033.1 GCF_002160495.1 Erysipelatoclostridium sp. An173
TATAGATTGATTTCATGGGGAAATTAATCAAAATATATAAAAACCAAGGTAGAATGAGGTTTTAAGTTAATTTATATATAAAATAAACTAACTATTTTTGACACTACCTTTTTTTGTAGAGGAGTGATAATATGAAAATAGTAATAATCGGTGGTGTTGGGGCTGGAGCTAGTATGGCTGCAAGATTACGACGATTAAGTAAAGATGACAAAATAATTATTTTAGAAAAAGGAAATTATGTTTCTTATGCTAATTGTGGATTACCTTATTATGTTTCTAATGTGATTTCTAGTAGAGATGATTTGTTATTAATGACACCACAATTATTTAAAAGTCGTTTTCAAATAGATGTACGAGTTCAAAATGAAGTTATTAAAATTGACGCTGAAAATAAAAAAGTAACAGTTTTAGATCATTTAAATCAAGATAATTATTTAGAAAGTTATGATAAATTAATTATTGCAACAGGGTCTTCACCAGTTAAATTACCAATACCAGGAATTGATAGTTCTCGAATTTATCAGTTGTGGTCATTTAATGATTTTGAAAAGATTAAACAAAAGATTATTTTAGAAGATATTAAATCAGTTTGTGTAGTTGGTGGTGGTTTTGTAGGAATTGAAACTGCTGAAAATTTAGTTGAAAATAATGTGGCAGTAGATATTGTCGAAAAAAGTTTACAGGTGCTAAATAATTTGGATTTTGAAATGGCCCAGATAGTTCATAAAAAGTTATGTCAAAAAGGAATTAATTTAAATTTGGATACTGAATTAATTCAATTTGAAGATCGCGATAATCAAATTGTAGTTAAAACAAATTGTTTTGAAAAAGAATATGATATGGTTATTTTATCAACCGGTGTTAAACCAAATAGTAAAATAGCTAAGGAAGCTGGTATTTCATGTAATTTGGCTGGTGGAATTATTGTTGATGATACTTTTAAAACTAATATCGAAGATATTTATGCAATAGGGGATGTTATTGAAGTTGAGCATTTAATTAATCATAAAAAGACAATGATCCCTTTGGCTGGACCTGCCAATAAACAAGGAAGAATGCTTGGAGATATTTTAGCTGGAAAAGAAAAACGATATCCAGGATCACTTGGTAGCAGTATTATTAAAGTTTTTGATTTAGTAGCAGCAAGTACTGGATTAAATGAAAAACAATTAAATCAGCAAGGTTTAAAACGTCATGAAGATTATGAGGCAATTATTTTACAGCAAAAAGCTCATGCAGGATACTACCCTAATGCTTCTTTTATTACTTTAAAAGTAATTTATGATCAAGAAGGCTATCTTTTAGGGGGACAGATAGTTGGTTATCAAGGTGTTGATAAACGTATTGATGTTTTAGCAACAGCAATTAATTATCATGGTCAAGTAACTGATTTACAGGATTTGCATTTAGCGTATGCACCACCATTTTCATCAGCAAAAGATCCAATCAATATGGTAGGATATGTTAGTGAAAATATAGCTGATGGTTACATTAAAATGATGTTACCTGATGAATATCAACAGGTAAAAGATAATGTCATTACATTAGATGTTAGAGAAGATGAAGAAAGAGCTAATGGTCAAATCAGTAATTCTTATCATATTCCATATGGTCAGTTAATTGAACGTTATAATGAACTAGATCCTGATAAAACAATCGTTATTTATTGTGCGATTGGTGTAAGAGCTTATAATTGTGCTCGAATTTTGATGCAAAGAGGATATTCGAAGGTTTATGTTTTAAGTGGTGGACTAGCATTTTATAATGATTATTGTTTTGATGTTAATTATGCAAAGAAGAAATTGGTATCTAATAAATAGAGGTAACATATTTTGCGTAATCTAGAAAATTATTTTAAGGATAGAAAAATTAATTATGATCGATTAATAGAATATGGCTTTATTTTAAAAGAAGATAATTATTATTATGAAAAGATAATAAATGATGGTGTTTTTAAAATAGTAATAGAAATTAATAAACAGCAAAAGATAGCTAAAGTAATCGATTTATTAAATGACCAAGAATATAATTTAGTCGATGTTAAAGGAGTAACTGGAAATTTTGTTGGTAAGATAAAAGAAATCTATGAAGCACTTATTAATGATATTATTGATAAGTGTAGTGATGTAGATGTTTTTAAAAGTAAACAAACAATCGCGATAATTAATTATGTTAAAGCAAAATATGACAATGATTTAGAGTTTTTATGGAAAAGGTCACCAAAGAATGCTATCTGGCGAAATCAAAATAATCGTAAATGGTATGGCGCTGTTTTAGTTATAAGTAAAGATAAATTAAAAATTGAGTCTAATGAAATGGTTGAAATATTAGATTTGAGATATCAAAAAAATGATATTAAAAATATAATAGATAATTATAAAATTTTTCCAGGCTATCATATGAATAAAGATAATTGGATTACAATTATTTTAGATGGGCGAGTTGAATTGGAAGAAATATATCAGTTAATTGATAATAGTTATCAGCTATCTTTGCATAAATAAAATTTATCTTTCAATTAATGAAAAAATAAGTTAAATTTTAATAATCATTATATAATTGTTAGCATAAATATAACTATAAAAAACGGAGGTACAAAAATGAGTTTTCCAAAAGGATTTTTATGGGGTGGCGCTGTTGCTGCTAACCAATGTGAAGGTGCTTATTTAGAAGATGGTAAAGGACTATGTGTCCCTGATATGTTATTAGGTGGTGACGTTAATACACCTAGAACATTCTTACCAAAAACAGATCCAACAGCTTTTTATCCAAGTCATGAAGCTGTAGATTTTTATCATCATTATAAAGAAGACATTGCCTTATTTGCTGAAATGGGATGGAATGTATTTAGATTTTCAATTAACTGGGGTCGTATTTTCCCTAATGGTGATGATGATAAGCCAAATGAAGCTGGTTTAAAATTCTATGAAGATGTAATTGATGAATGTCATAAACATGGAATGGAACCATTAATTACTTTATGTCATTATGAAATTCCATGGAATATTGTAACTAAATATAATGGTTTCTCTGATCGACGTGTAATTGATTTATTTGTTAAATATGCAACTACATGTTTTAAACGTTATAAAGATAAAGTTAAATACTGGTTAACTTTTAATGAAATTAATATTGCCTGCATGGGTGAAGGTGGAATTGGAAATTTATATGGTTTAGGAATTATGGATCCAGAAGATGTTAATTCTGATCATCGTATTCCATTAACTGATTTAAAATCTGATCCTCAAAAAACATTTGAAGCATTACATAATGAATTTGTTGCTAGTGCGTTAACAGTAAAAGCAGGTCATGAAATTAATCCTGATTTTATGATTGGAAATATGATTGCCCATACTACTGTTTATCCATTAACACCTAATCCAAAAGATGTTTTAGCAGCTTTTGATGAAGATGATTTAAAAAATAATTTCTGTGGTGATGTTCAAGTTCGTGGTGAATATCCTTCATATATGTGGCGTTATTTTAAAGAACATAATATTGATACTTCATATATTACTGAAGAAGATAAGAAGATTTTAAAAGAAGGAACAGTTGATTTCTATACATTCTCTTATTATCAATCAAATTGTATTACAGTTAATAAAGAGGCTGAAAAAACAAAAGGAAACATGACTGCTGGAGCTAAAAATCCTTACTTAGAAGCTTCTGACTGGGGATGGCAAATTGACCCTGATGGATTACGTTATACTTTAAAGTTATTAAATGGTCGTTATCCTCATACTCCTTTAATGATTGTTGAAAATGGTTTAGGAGCATATGATAAAGTAGAAGAAGATGGTTCTATTCATGATGATTATCGTATTGCTTATTTAAAACCACATATCAAAGCTATGCATGAAGCTATTGAAGATGGAGTACCATTAATTGGTTATACAACTTGGGGACCAATTGATTTAGTTTCTGCTGGTACTGGACAATATGCAAAACGTTATGGATTTGTTTATGTAGATCGTCATGATGATGGTACTGGTGATTTTTCTAGAAAGAGAAAAGATTCATTCTATTGGTATAAAAAAGTTATCGCTAGCAATGGTGAAGATTTAGATTAATTATTAACGCAGAAAATTTATTCTGCGTTTTTCTTACTTGATTTTGTTATTACTATTAGGTAATATGTATTTTTAAAATACAGATTAGAAAAGTAAGAAATTTAGAAAGTAGTGAAGAGGGAAGTATGAATTTTTTTGTATTAATAATGTTGGGGTTATGTTTATTAGGATTAGTTGATAAGATCTTAAATAATAAACTAGGGTTAGTAGAAGCTTTTGATAGAGGTTTAAATTCAATGGGGAGCATTGCAATGAGTATGGTTGGATTTTATTGTATAGCCATCTCACTTATTCAAAATAATGTTGATACAATAACAACTTTAAGTGCAAATTCTTCATTGGATCCATCAATTATTATTGGAACGCTTTTAGCACCAGATATGGGTGGTTTTTCGATCGTAAGTGGCTTATCTAATAAAGAATTTATATTATTTTCAGGAATTTTGTTAACTTCATCTTTGGGACAGACTATTAGTTTTCAATTACCGATTTTTTTATCATCGTTAAGAAAAGATGATTTAGATCCTTTTATTAACGGATTAGTATATGGGATTTTGAGTTTACCGGTTGTTTTAATAATTAGTGCATTATATTTACAAATTCCTAATTTATTGATTAATTTATTACCAATTATTATTTTATGTTTAGTTTTAGTAATTGCTCTATATTTATCTTATCAAAAAACTATTTTTGTGCTAACTTTGTTTGGCTATATCATTAAAATTTTAAGTATTATATTGTTTGGATTAGTTGTATTACAATTATTTTTTACTAATTTATCTTTTACTACAACTTCCTTAATTAGTGAGGCTATGGTAGTAGTGTTAAAGATGGTAATTGTTGTATGTGGATCAATGATTTTATCAGATATATTAATAAAAAAATTTCCTAATTTAATTTTTAAAGCTAGTCGTTATTTAGGAATTAATAGTACTGCTTTAATTGGACTATTACTTAGTTTAGGAACTAGTTTAGCGATGATTCCGTTATTTTCAAAAATGGATCGCAAAGGTAAAATTTTAAACGGTGCTTTTAGTGTTGCAGGTGCATATGTTTTTGGCGGACAACTTGGTTTTGTAGCTAGTGTAAGTAGTAGTTTTGATGTAGTAGTGTATATAATTTTTAAACTTGCAGCTGGAATTTTTGCAATTATATTAGTAATGATTTTCTATCGTGAGAAAAAAGAAAAGATTGTTATTGATAATTAATAAAAAGTTGTCTTAAATAATTTCTATCTTTAGAACTATAATAATATTATTTATAATCATTCTTTGTTATAATATTAGTGACGAAGCAAAGGAGATTAATATGAATGGGTTTCAGCTAAAAATTAATGTGAAAGATAGCAGTAAGCCGATGTGGCGTCGTGTAATTGTACCAGAAAAATTAACATTTAATAGTTTACATCTCGTAATTCAAAAAATATTTGCTTTTGAAAATTGTCATTTATATGATTTTAAAATTAGAAAGAAAAGAATTTGGATTCCTGGTAATGATTTTGAATATGAACAGATATTTAATAATTATGAAACAATTTCTTGTTTTGAGTATTTAAATGAGTATCTTGAAGATGGGATGACATTTGATTATTGTTATGACTATGGTGATTGCTGGCATTTTAAAATTAAAGTTGAAAAAGTTGTTGAAGATGTTAAGCGATACCCGGTTGTATTGAAGTATCAAGGTTATAACTTAATTGAAGATTGTGGTGGGATATCTTTATACGAAGAACTTATTGCAGATGATTTTGCTTTTAATCAGATTACTTTTGATTTAGAAAAAACTAACCATCAATTAATGGAAATTGAAGTTGAAGAACGTCTTAACGAAAGCTTATATCGTGATGATTTTAAATTAGCACTGGATACAATTAGAAATTGTCTTGATCAGCGGGATATAAATAACTTTCAAGTAATAAAATTAATTAGTGAAACTGTTAGTTACTGGGTAATTTTAAAAGTACAAGAAGGCTATATGTTGCAAATGTATGAAGATTATGATGATTTACTTGAAGGCTTTTATTATACTGATTACTCTTTTTCTGATAATATCTTTACACATTGCTGGACATTTTTATTATTGAATTTTAAATTTGAAACTAAGTTATCTATTGATAATAATGGACGATATATTGCTTTAAAAAACGAACCTGGTTATATTCCAGATTTGATTAAAACTAGTGAAGGTGCCGGGTTGTTGAAATATTTAAACGATTTAGCTATTGGGTTAAGTGGTAATAATGAGGTTACTGATGAAGATGAAATGTTGGAAATAGAAGTATATAACGGTATCTATCAGGCAAGTAATATCTTTGTTCATGAAATAAAAGTAGATTTTAATCATTTTGATTGTCATTATAGTCCAAGTAAATCAATTACTAATCAAAATATTCTTAATCAAAAAGTTTGTTTAGATGTTGTAGCGTTACCTTTTAATGCATTTAATCATGATAATAAGTTAGATATTTATGGGGTTATCGTTAGTGAAGACGACTATATTGTAAGAAAAATTGAAAGTCCAACAGTTGAAAAGATTAATAAAATTTTAATAGATATAATTATTGATTTTTCTAATCAATATGGAAAACCACAGTATTTAGCAATGTCAAATTTAAATATTCTATTTATTGTATATGATTTTCTTAGAAAGAATAATATTGGATATCATCGTGATCAAGTCTTTCAAGAAGTTGATGAAGCTATCATCGATGCATTTGGCTTGGAAGATGAGATATTACGGTTGTTAGATGATCCTAGTTTAAAAGCAGTATTAGATGAATTTGATGTTTTTGATGAACAGGAATTAGAAGAAAAGTTAAATCAAATTGCTAATGATATGGATTTATTAAATTAGATATTAATTTTAAAGAAAATGACCTAGTATAAATAAGGTCATTTTTCTTTAAAAAAGCAATTGTTTTGATAGACTAATAACTCATAATTTAAATTATTCGCATCATTAATAACATCATTATTGATTAGATTAAAAAACTTATCCCGGGCATTACAAATAGTCAAATAGATCGATGCCAATTTTAATTCATATTTAGTTTGTCGATTATAAACTACAAAAGTCGGCTGACTGCTAGATTTTTGCATTAATGGACCCAGTAATAGTTCTAGCAAACCTTGATAGTAATCAATATTGTAAACATGCGGTACAAATGAGATATTCATGATTTTAATGAATATTTCCTGGATAGTATTTGTTTCGTGATTAAATAAGGCATAAAGAAATTTTTCACGTTTACTAATAATATAATTTTGATACCAGTGATAATATATGTTTAAACATTGCATTTTCGTAGTAAGATTAGGTAATTTTAAATGTTGGATCGTTAGATAATTATTGACACTGCCATCCAAAGTAAGTAATCCATTAAATATAAAATAACTATAGATATTGTTATGAAATGTTAGATTTGAAAATGAGATATTTTGATTAACTTTTTTAGTTATTGTTCTATTTGAAAGTAATTTATTCAATTCTGTTTCTATTAAAAAACTTTTTGTTGTTAAAAGATCATTGATCCAAAAATCATTTTCAATGACATTAATTTCATAATTTTTAGGATTGTTAAGATAAGTTATGACCCAAGCAGGATGATATAATAATTGGTTGGAAAAATAGTAACCGCCAAAATATTTTTTAATATCTGGTAATTTAGATATTAGCTGGTATGCTTGTAGTAAATTTTTTATTTCTTCTTCATTAAATCCAAAATAAATATTTTTAGAAGGAGTAAAAATAGTATTGTTTTGATAATTATAAATATAACAGTATTCGTATTTTAAAGTTGTTCTACCGGTAAAGATAGCTTTGAATATTGCTTTATTATTAGTTGTGTGTTTGATTAGATTATTGATAAACTGTTCTGCTTTGTCGTTATAGTGATTAAATGAACTGAAATATAATGGGGTATCATAATCATCAATTAGAATTATTACATTTTGATGGTAGTAATCTTTTAAATATTGACTAATGGTTGATAAAGAGTTTGATAGGTCAATAATAGATATATTTTCTGTAGTGAGATTATATAGAGTGGCTTCTTTTTTGTAATTAGCAATATTATTTTTTAACCAGGTTTTAAGTATATTTTGATAGCCAATAATCATATCATTAAAATTATTAGCTGTTAAATCTTTAAATGATAAAGCAATTACTGGATATTTATTTTGATGAAGTTTAGCTTTTTTATCTTGTGATATTTTTAATTGTTCAAATAAATAACTATTGTTACTTTCATTTATGGAAAAGAAATAATATAGCATACTCATATTTAAGCTTTTACCAAATCCTTTAGGTCGAATATAAAAAACAACTTTTTCATTCAAAACATCTTTAATTAATAAACTCTTATCAACGTAGTAGTAATCATTATCAATAATTGTTTTAAAATCAGTAATATTAAGTCTTATTTTTTTCATTTCTCTGGTCTCCTTTAAATAACAAAAAAGGTAAGAACCTAAAATAAACTAAACATTAGCTTATTTTTGATCCTTACCTCATTAACATATGTAAAAATCTGGTATATTCCAGTTAGTAATCAGCTTTTTCACTCTGTAATATTTTTACAATATGCTCAAAGTCATCTATTTACTTTTCTATATTTTAACATTTTATTGTTGAATCGACAATATTTTTATTATTTTCTAAAAAAAGTCTAAAAAAAGTAATTTTAGTTTTTGAAAAGTATTTATATTATATAGTTAGATAAATTATTATTAAAACAGCTGGCTATAATCTATATTTTTAATTTTTTATAGACCAATTTGGACATTTGTGTTATTATTTAAATACAACCAGATAATTTATATGAATCATTTTGAGAAGCAGAAAATATGGTTTAAAAGGGTGCAATACCTTATCGGATGATAAGAATATACTTATGTATTGATGGCTTTTATAAAGGTAAAGATAGTATAAAAATTTTTTTAATACTACTTTGCCTTTTTTTGTATAAAATTTAAAAAAGGTGGAAAAATAAAAATGTCGCAGAGTAAAATACTCTACGAACAAGTAAATTTTAATTGCTACGATAGCATTCTAGCATTTATTTTAATAAAATGATAGGAAAATCGTGTAAAATTTTAATTTTAGCCATATTTTTAAGAAAAAAAGTAAAAATTTGACTTATATTAGGTACTTTTTTATTTTATTTTTGGTCAATTTGTGGTCAGGAGAAATAATTATAAGAAAGGAGTAAGAGTTATGCCCAGAAGAGGAGAAAATATTTTTCATCGTAAAGATGGTAGATGGGAGGCAAGATATGTTAAAGAAATAACAAACGATAATAAAAAGATTTATGGGAGTGTTTATGCTAAAACATATAAGGAAGTAAAGTTAAAGAGAGACAGAATATGTGTTGCTTTAGCTAATGGAAATCTTGTTATTAGTAAAGATACTTTAGGTTTTTATATTCGCCAATGGTTAAAGTTTCACAAAGTCCGTTTCAAAATTTCTACTTATGTAAAATATTATAGTGTAGTAGATAATTATTTATTACCTTATTTTGATAAAATTCCACTAAAGGATTTATCCAGTCGTCATATAGATGCTTTTACTAATAGTTTGTTAACTAAAGGTAAAAATGGGAATCCGTTATCTTCTAAAACAGTAAAAGATATTTTATTAATTTTAAAAAATGTATTTAAGTTTATTCAAACTGAATATAATATTAATATAAATATTAATATTGTTTATCCTCATAACCCCAAAAAGGAGAGTAGAATATTAACTAAGGCAGAATTTATTAATCTAAACAATGTTTTATTACAAGATATTGATCCTTGTAAATTCGGGGTTTTAATCGCAATGGCAACTGGTATCAGAATTGGAGAGCTTTGTGCTTTAAAGTGGGGTAATATTAATCTTGATGAAGATTATTTGTATATTGAAAAGACCATGCAGAGAATTAAAAATTTAGAAGGTAATGGTCCTAAAACAATAATAATAGAACAGTCACCAAAAAGTGCAACTTCTATAAGAAAAATACCAATTCCAAAAAATCTAATTCCTTTATTTAAAAAGTTTAAACAAAATGATGATTGTTACTTATTAACAGGTAAACCAGATAAATTTATCGAACCACGGGCATTAGAAAAAAAGTTTAAAAGATATATAAAATTAGCAGAGATTGAAAGTGCTAATTTCCATATGTTAAGACATACATTTGCAACATTATGTATTGAAGAAGGTTTTGAAATCAAATGTTTAAGTGAAATTCTAGGCCATAGTGGTTCACAAATAACATTGGATCGTTATGTTCATTCATCATTTAAATCTAAAAAAGATTGGATAGATAAATTCGCAAGTATTAATATTTCTAGTCATTGATTCTTGTCAGTTTCTTAAAGTGCTTATTTAACTAAGCACTTTTTTTAGTGGTCTATGATTATTTTAATTTATGTAATTTTATGATTAGGAGCTACTATATATTTTAAGGGGGAATTGGATGAATTGGTATATTATTTTTGAAAATAATGAAAAAATTAAGGATTTATTGGTCTGGTTCAACAAACAACCCGATATGAAAGCTTTTATTGTTAAGTCGGAACGCTTTTGGAAAAAAGATGGTAAGAAAATGTTTATAGAAAAACCAATGTATCCAAATTATATCTTTGTAGAAACAAATCTTGATTCAAAAGAGTTTTATGATGTTGTAAGTAAATTAGAGGGTAATCTAAGCTCTACGATGAAAGTATTGCAAAATGATACACAATCAGTGATGTCTTTGAGTAATGAGGAAAAAGAATTTTTGGAATCGTTATTAAATGAAGATCATTCAATTGTACATTCAACAGGAGTAATAGTTAATTCTAAATTAATTGTCCAAGAAGGACCGTTAATGGGAAAAGAGGAAATGATTAAAAAAATTGATCGTCATAAAAGAACTGCTTTTTTAGGTAGTTTGTTTGGACGAATGATTAAGGTTCCTCTAGAAGTTACTAGTAAGTCTTAGGTGAATTAATGAACTGGTATGTATTATTTGTTTTAGTTGTTAAAGAGGATAAATTGTGTTCACTTTTAAGAAAAAACGGTTTAGATGCTTTTATACCAATGTATGAGTATTATCGAAGAGATATAAAAGGTAATGCAATTAAACCATTGTTTCCAGGCTATATTTTTGTAAGAAGTAATTTAGAGCAATTAGATTTTGACCAATTTCTTTTTAATATTAAAGAGCCTAAAGAAGGTTTGATTAAAGAATTAAAAAAAGCAGATGTAAGTGCGTTGAGAGATGATGAAATTAAAATGTTTGAGTATATGTTAGATAGCAAAGGTATCTTAAAAATGTCCCAAGCATTTATTGAAGATAAACGAGCTAAAATATACAAAGGACCGTTAGTTCATTATCAAGATCACATTGTAAAAGTGGACAAGCACAATAAACTAGCGACTTTAGATTTAGAATTTATGGATCGCAGGTTTGTTGCTGGATTGGAAATTACAAGCAAAATTAGATAAATGTAGCTGGTTTACCGCACATTTTATAATTTGAACATAGTCTTCCCTTGGGGTAAGGGGAGACTATGTTCTTTTTTTGTTTGTATAGTCACAAATTAATAACAACATTCATTACGAGATTATAGAGAAGGGAGAGAAAGAAAATGAATGGTAAACAAGAAAAAAAAGATATTCATTTATTCACAGATGCTACTGAAAAGTGTGTAATATGCGGGAAAGATACTGGTATACCTGTTGACTTGGATATTTCATTAAGAACATCTTATATTGAGGGTGCAGGTCAATTATGCATTGATTGCTATAAAGATTTATATGTCTCAAAACGAAAAAATTTTGAATCGGATATCAATGAAGAATATTTTTATAATCAGATTCAGAATTTTAAACATACTGTCAATTACGAAAATAAATATATCTATGAAGCTTTTAAAAGATTGATAGACTTATTGTTTTGTGTGGTTGCTGCCATTCCTTCTTTGGTATTAGTTGCTGTTTTTAGTGCAATAATAGTTCTTGAGTCACCTGGCAACCCAATATTTTCTCAAATTAGAGTTGGGAAAAATGGAAAATTCATAAAAATACATAAATTAAGATCAATGAGACAGGATGCTGAGGCGAATGGGCAAAAATGGGCTGATAAAGAAGATCCTAGAATAACAAAAGTAGGAAAGTTTATTAGAAAGTTTCGTATAGATGAATTACCACAATTAGTAGATGTATTTATAGGAAAAATGTCATTAATTGGTCCAAGGCCTGAAGTTCCGAATTTAACAAAAAGATTCAACTTAGAAAATCCAGGTTTTGTATCTAGATTGCTGGTAACTCCTGGTTTATCAGGGTGGGCGCAGGTTCATGGAGGATATGATCTAACACCTAAAGAAAAATGGAAATTAGACAATATATACATAGAAGAAAGAGGTTTTAAGATGTATTTTAAGATCTTTTATTTAACTATAAAAACAGTATTTACAGGGGATGGGGCGAGGTAATGGATTATTCAATCTTAATGTCTGTTTACTATAAAGAAAATCCTGAATATTTTAAACAGTCAATTGAAAGTATGCTTAATCAAACAGTTAAAAGTAATGATTTTGTAATTGTATGCGATGGAATATTAACCGATGAATTATATAAAGTTTTAGAAGACTACGAAGCAGATCCCAATAACTGTATTCATAGATTGCAATTAGATAAAAACTATGGTTTAGGGATTGCGTTGAATAAAGGATTAGAAATATGTAAAAATGAATTGGTTGCAAGAATGGATAGTGATGATATAGCTATTCCTACACGTATAGAAAGACAACTTAGTGAATTTGGTAATCAAATAGATTTGAGCTTATGTGGATCTTATTTAGAGGAGTTTAACGAAGTCATCGGTGATTGTCAGATAATAAAAAAAGTTCCATTATCTAATGAAGATATAAAAGTTTATTTAAAAAAAAGAAATCCTTTCAACCATATGACAGTTATGTTTAAAAAAAGTGTCATCAAAAATTGTGGTAGTTATGAGGATTGCTATTTGAATGAAGATTACTATTTATGGGCTAAGGTAATTAGCAAACAATATTACGTTAAAAATATTCCAGAAATACTGATTTATATGAGGGTAGGAAATGGAATGTATGAAAGACGTGGAGGTTTTAAATATATCAAGGGCGATTTTTTAATTCAAAAAAAATTACTAGATTTGAAATTAATTAATATTTTCATAATGTGCTTTAATATTATTACAAGAAGTTCTATTCGTATTGTGCCCACTACTATTCGAAGATATTTATATATATTTTTTTTAAGAAGATAAAAATGTATATATTTTTACATATATGATTTGAAAATTGTTATATGAGGTGAGGAAAATGAGTAAAATAAAAATATTATATGTCGTATCAGATTTAAGAAGATGTGGACCAACCAATCAATTGTATGGTATTGTAAGCAATCTTGATAAGAAAATTTTTGATTTTAAAATAATTACGTTAAATAAAGAACCAGATAATTCAGAAGTCAATTTATTTTTAAATAAAGAAATCAATGTAATAAGTTCTACTGACGATAAAAAAAATATTATGTCTCAAATAAAAAAAATTAGAAATGAAATTAGAAAATATAACCCTGATATAATACACAGCTCTGGTATCAGAGCAAATATACTAGCTAGTATTTATAAAAAGGATACTCAACAGATTATAACATTAAGAAATAACGCATATAAGGAATATCCAATGCGATTAAATAAATTTAAATCATTTATTGCTATTAAGCTAACAGAGATAATGATTAACAAATCTAATTATTGTGTATGTTGTTCTGAATGTTTAAAAAATATTTATTCTGAACATGGATTCGAAAATATTATTACTATTCAAAATGGTGTAGATATTAATAAATATAATATATCTAAATACTATAATAATGAATTTGAAAATAAAAAAAAGCTTGATTTGAATAAAAAAATATTTATTGTTTCTGGACTATTAAATGCTAGAAAAAATGTGTTAATAATTATTAAAGCTTTTTTAAAATCAAATAGAAGAGACGATTCTTATCTGATTCTTTTAGGAGATGGAGATTTAAAAAAGGAAGCAATTAATTTATCTAATCAATGTAGCAATATCATATTTACAGGTAATGTTAACAATGTTCCAGAATATTTGAGTATTGCTGATTATTATATATCAGCTTCAAAATCAGAAGGTCTTCCTAATTCAGTACTTGAAGCAGGATGTATGGGATTAAATTTAATTTTGTCAGATATATCCGAGCACAGAGAAATAGAAAAAGGAATATCACATTCTTCTATAGAATTTTTTAAATGTGACGATTTAAACAAATTGATAAGTATCATATCAAGTTGCAATTCAAAGCTTCAGGGTAAAGAGAAGGAGAATAATAGTACTGATTTTGTGGAGCATTTCTCATCTAATGGAATGAGTAAAAAATATGCAATCCTCTATGAAAGGATTTTGTCTAAATGAGTATATATTTGACAAATATTCTATTAATTTTTATCTTAAATTTTATAAGTAAGCATATAAAAAATGGTAAAAATATATTTTTGATTTTATCTTTTTTAATTATGTGGAGTATAGTAGTTTTTCGATGGAATATAGGTGTTGATTATCGTAATTATAATGAAATTTATTTTCGCGTTATATCTAGCAATTTTCTTGAATCGCTTCAAATAATAGAACCAGGCTATGTTATTGTGATATACTTGTCCAATATCATTACTCCTAATAATCCTTGGTTTATGCATTTTCTTATAGGAACAATAACATTAGCTTTTTTTTATTTATCAATTAAAAAAATATCTACAGATTATTTTTTGAGTGTTTATATTTTTATTAGTATAAACTTTTTTTATTCTATGATGAATCAAGAAAGACAATTTTTGGCGATTTCTATTGTATCTTATGGGTTGTATTTTCTAGTATATAAAGAAGATAAAAAAATGTTTGTTTTTTTGATTATGATTGCTGTACTTTTTCATTTTTCAAGTATAGTTTGCCTAATTATTCTCTTACCTAATATTATTAATAAATTTAAATTCAAAAAAATAATTTTTTTTATGACATTTTTGATTTTATCAATTATTATTTTTAATTTAGATAATATATTATCAGGGACTAATTATGGTAGATATTTTGGATCGTATTATGATAATCAGCTCCAGTTGAGCGTTATATTAAATACTATTGTTCGCATTATAATTTGTATACCAATATTTTATATTTATCAATTAAAAAAAATAAAATTAAATAAATATCGTTCTTTATTTTACATGCTGTTTTTTATGTTATTTTTTCAAATTTGTACATTATTTTCTTCTGTTTTTGGAAGAATAACGACTTATTTTTTTACAGGAATTATTTATTTATTACCTATAATTGTTTATCAAATTAAAATAATAGTAAATAATAAAATAGTTAACAAAATGATTTTAATATTGATTATCATGTTACTGATACCGTATCATTATGTTTATTTTAATTTACAAAGTGAATCAATGGGTATAAATCCATATATAAGCATTTTTGATAAATAGAAAACTTAGTGTAATGTTTTTTGTATTTAAATACTGAGTAAAATTAGTAAATTTGTAATTAATTTATCTACAGTATTTTGTTTGTTGATTCAGAAAATTTTTAAACATGTATTCTTTTTTAACCTAATACATAAAATTACTATTTTTATTAGACAATAATATAAGTGTCATTATATTTCAATAATACATAATTATATGTTTTTATTAAACGGTAATATATCTTATATGAGAGTAGGTGATTATTCATTAATATTTTAAAAAAAATATCAAAATTCTTTTTGTATCCTGAAATTAGATGTTCATTTCTTATATGTAAGTATGTAAAAATGAAATATGATAATAAGTTTAAATTATTTTTTAAAATGTTATTTAGAAAACATTTAATAAAAAAATATAATTGCAGTATTGGGATTTCTGCTAAAGTAGGAAATGGCTTAAGTACCCCCCATTGTTTTAGTATTGTAATTGGTAAAGGAGTGATACTTGGAAATAATTGTACTGTATTTCATAATGTGACTTTAGGACAAAATAAAGATAAGTATCCTATTATTGGGAACAATGTAATAATCTATTCTGGAGCTAAGATTATTGGTAATGTCCGTGTTGGCGATAATGCTATTATTGGTGCTAATGCAGTTGTAACTAAAAATGTACCAAAAAATGCAATTGTTGGAGGGGTACCAGCTAAGATAATTAAGTATAGAGGTGATAAGGATGGATTCTATTAAAAAAAATTTTATATATAATTCTATATATCAAATTATGATTATGTTTATTCCGTTAATTACCACTCCTTATATTTCTAGAGTATTAGGCGCTTCTGGTATTGGGACATATTCTTATGCATATTCTATTGCCAATTATTATGTCCTTTTTATTATGCTTGGATTAAATAATTATGGAAATAGATCGATTGCTAAAGTAAGAGATGAAAAAATAGAACTAGAAAAAACATTCTGGAGTATATATAGTATGCAATTTGTTTTGGGAATTTTTTTTAATATTATTTATTTATTGTATTGTTTTATTTTTTCAGCAAATTCTCATGTTTCTTTGGCAGTAAGTTTTTATGTAATATCTGCTTGCTTTGATGTTAACTGGTTTTTCTTTGGTTTAGAGAAATTTAAACTAACTGTTATTAGAAATACAATTATAAAAATTTTAACAACTATTTGTATTTTTCTATTTGTTAAAGAATCTACCGATATTATAATATATTGTTTAATAATGACTATAGGATTGCTAGCAAGTCAATTAGCTTTATGGCCATACATATTAAGAAATATCAATTTTTATAAACCGACTATAAAAGAAATTATAGTACATATAAAGCCAAATCTTTTTTTGTTTTTAACAGTTATTGCTGTGAGCTTATTTAAAATTATGGATAAGGTTATGCTTGGTATAATGACTACTACTACTGAAGTTGGTTACTACGAATCTGCTGAAAGAATTATAGCTATTCCAACGGCTTTAATAACTTCTTTAGGAACAGTCATGTTACCAAGAATGACAAATATGATTAATAATAATAAGCAAGATAAAAAATTAATCTATTGGAGTATGCTTTTTGCAATGTTTATTTCAACCTCAATGTGTTTTGGTATAATGGGAGTATCTAAAGAATTTGTTCCACTTTTTTATGGAAATGGTTTTGAAAAATGCATTGATCTTTTTATCATTTTATTACCGACTTGTATTTTTATGGCATTTGCAAATGTTATACGTACACAATATTTATTACCGCACCAAATGGATAAAGATTATGTGATAAGTGCTTTTTTAGGAGCGGGCGTTAATCTTACTGTGAATTGGATATTTATACCACTTTATGGTTGTATGGGAGCAGCAATAGGTACTTTTTTTGCAGAAGCTATTGTCTGTCTATATCAGGCTTATGCTGTTAGAAAATATTTGCCAATTAAAAAATATTTTTATAAATCGTTATATTTCATATTTGCTGGATTATTTATGTTTTTAATTATTTTTAATATAGACGTTGGAAATATGACTATTTTTGTAGAACTATTTATTAAAATTTTAATTGGAATTGTATTATATTTTATTGTGCTGATATTACAAATTCTATTTAGAAAGTATATAATTAAAAAACCTATTTTTTAAGGAGATGTAAAAATAAATGAAAATTGCAGTTGCAGGAACAGGCTATGTAGGTTTGAGCATAGCTACTTTATTGTCACAGTATCACGAAGTGATAGCTGTGGATATCATAGAAGAAAAAGTTAACATGATTAATGATAGAAAGTCTCCGATTCAAGATAATGAAATCGAAGACTTTTTAAGTACAAAAAATTTGAATCTAAAAGCAACATTAGATGCTAAGTCAGCTTATAAAGATGCTGATTTTGTTGTCATTGCTGCTCCAACTAATTATGATTCAAAAAAGAATTTCTTTGATACCAGTGCCGTTGAAAATGTTATTGAGTTGGTATTAAGCGTCAATAAAGATGCAATCATGGTTATTAAATCAACTATTCCGGTTGGATATACAAAAAGCGTTAGAGAAAAGTATAACACTAAAAATATTATCTTTAGTCCTGAGTTTTTAAGAGAATCAAAGGCTTTATATGATAATTTATATCCATCTAGAATTATTGTAGGAACAGATATGGATGATCCATATCTGTTTTTAAAAGCAAAAGAATTTGCTAGTTTATTACAGGAAGGTGCTATCAAAGAAGATATTGACACTTTATTTATGGGATTTACTGAAGCTGAAGCAGTTAAGTTGTTTGCAAATACTTATCTGGCTTTAAGAGTATCATACTTCAATGAACTGGATACATATGCTGAAATGAAAGGATTAAATACTAAACAGATTATCGAAGGGGTTTGTTTAGATCCTAGAATCGGTAATCATTACAATAACCCATCCTTTGGTTATGGTGGTTATTGTTTACCTAAAGATACAAAACAGTTATTAGCTAATTATGAAGATGTACCAGAAAATCTTATCAGTGCTATTGTTGAAAGCAATAGAACCAGAAAAGATTTTATAGCTGATCGAGTGTTGGAAATAGCAGGAGGTTATGGTGCTAACAGTTCTTATAATGTTGAAAAGGAAAAAGAAGTAGTTATCGGAGTTTATCGATTAACGATGAAATCAAATAGTGATAATTTTAGACAATCGTCAATTCAAGGTGTCATGAAAAGAGTCAAAGCTAAAGGAGCTAAGGTAATTATATATGAACCAACATTAGAAGATGGGACAACATTCTTTGGAAGTCTGCTAGTAAATGATTTGGATGAGTTTAAAAAACAAAGTCAGGCAATCATTGCCAATAGATATGATAACTGTTTAGATGATGTTGAAAAAAAAGTCTATACAAGAGATTTGTTTAGAAGGGATTAATAATATATGGAAAGTATTGGACTGAATGGGAAAACTGTTTTAGTAACTGGAGCAGCAGGCTTTATTGGAAGTAATTTATGCAAAAGATTGCTTAATGATTATAAAGGTATCAATGTAATCGGAATTGATAATATGAATGATTATTATGATGTGAGAATAAAAGAGTATCGATTGGATACTCTTTTAAAATATGATAATTTTCATTTTGTCAAAGGAAATATTGCTGATAAAGAAATAGTAAATGGACTATTTGAACGTTATGAGATTGATATAGTGGTAAATTTAGCGGCACAAGCGGGTGTCAGATATTCAATAGAAAACCCGGATGTATATATAGAATCAAATCTTATTGGATTTTATAACATTTTAGAAGCATGTAGGTATCATTTAGTAGAACACTTAGTATATGCTTCAAGCAGTAGTGTATATGGATCAAATAAGAAAGTGCCATATAGTACGGATGATAAAGTAGATAATCCTGTTTCGCTTTATGCAGCTACTAAGAAAAGCAATGAATTAATGGCCCATGCATACAGTAAATTGTATAATATTCCATCTACTGGACTTAGATTCTTTACAGTATATGGACCAGCAGGAAGACCGGATATGGCATATTTTGGATTTACTAATAAACTAAGAAATAATGAAACGATTAAAATCTTTAATTATGGGAACTGTAAAAGAGATTTTACATATATTGATGATATTGTAGAAGGTGTGATTAGAGTAATGAAAAAAGCACCTGAAAAGAAAAACGGTGAAGATGGATTACCAGTACCACCATATAAAGTATACAATATAGGAAACAGTAATCCTGAAAGTCTACTAGATTTTGTACAAATCTTAAGCGAGGAATTAGTAAATGCAGGAGTATTACCAGAAGATTACGACTTTGATGCACATAAAGAATTAGTCGCTATGCAACCAGGAGATGTACCAGTGACATATGCTGATACTAGTGCCTTGGAAAGAGATTTTGGTTTTAAACCAAGTACAACACTTAGGGATGGTTTGAGAAAGTTTGCCATATGGTATAAAGACTTTTATTTTTAGTTCTTGATAATAATATTTATCTCAAATATGATATATTTATTATTTAAGTAAATTTTAAAAATATTGTAAATATTAGCAGGAATAGACATAAATTTTTTATTCTTCATATAAAAAATATGTTAGTAATTTTGGTTCTAATAATTTTATATTTATATATTAAATTAAGTAATATCATATACCTAAAGAGGGAGAATAAATATGGTTGAAAATAAAGATAGAGGCTTTGAAGAATATTATAAATTTAAAAATAGTGGTTCAGTTTTAGGTAAATTATATTGTGATGGATTTTTACAAGGTTATCGCGATGGTTTTCAATGGGAGTATATTAATCATGATGTAGAAATTATTAAAGAACTAAAGGATATTCCTGAAATGGTTGATTTATTAAAAAAATGGGTATTTGATAGAGACTTAGAATTTATTGATGATTTAACTGATCAACAATGTATGATGGTATATTATATGTTTTTAGAGGGATTATCTTTAGAAGAAATTAAATTAATAATTGATATGGCTAAAACAAGAAAAAGAGCGTTATGGGCTAAAATGTATAAATCATAATAATAACATTTATTTTGTTTTCGAAGTACAACAGATGTCGATAAAGTATTTAAAAAAATGTTGAATTGAGATATTATTATTTAATAACTAGTTTCATAAAGAATATTAGAACCAAGGCTTACAGCTTTGGTTCTAATATAAAATTGGTTTTTCGTTGTTTAAAAGAAATTCTAAAGCGTATAGTGGATAATAAAATATATTTTCATTATTTGGACCAATATTTTTTTGTGAAAATCTAAAAGCATATTTTGGATTATGTTTGTTAATGAAAGAACTAAATGATTTTGATCTGGTATTTTTGCCAGATTTAACTTCTAAAACAGATATTTCACCATTATAATATATTACAAAATCGATTTCATAGGTTTGACTTGGTTGATAATAATAGTTTGCTTTTTGTTTATTTTGTAATATCATAGCAGTAATATTTTCATATATTGCCCCTTTAAAAACTCCTAAATTTCCAGTAATTAATTCTTTTATCGTTGTTTCATCAAATTGAGATATTAATAATCCAGTATCAAAGAAATATACTTTAAAAATCGCTTGTTCAATGTTTAGCTCTAATGGTTTAGTAATTGATTTTAGTCGATAAGTTTTAATGATTAAGCCACTTTCTTTTAACCAGTCTAAACTAGATTCATAGTAACGAGCATTACCACCTTTTTTTACTAATTTGTATTGGAACTTCTTATTTTCTTTTGCTAATTGTAAAGGTATTGATTGAAATCACTCTCGGGCTTTGATTCTATCTGCTCTAGGAGCATATTTAATCATATCATTTAAATAATCATTGACAATTCTTCGTTGAATCAATAAAGCATCACGATATGATTTTGTTTCTACATATTTAGCAACAACTTCAGGCATTCCTCCAATTATGATATAATCTTTAAAAAACTCGTTCATTTTTATATGAATCATTTCAGGAATTGGTTTATTATCATTTAAAGATTGATAAATTGTATCAATAATACTTTGATTAACATTTAAAGCGTATAAAAATTCAATGAAGCTCATTGGATATAAATCCCAAGTCTCTACGTAACCAACCGGGAAAGAGGAAGTTGTAGCAATAGCAACTCCTAACATGCACCCTGAACAAATAATGTCACAATTGAATTCTTCACCTAAAAATTTTAATGCTGTTAATGCTTCACTACAAGCCTGGATTTCATCAAAAAATAGTAGCGTGTTATGATCAAATTTTTTATCTAAAAAAGTTAATTCCAAAAATGATAAAATCTCTTTAGGTGATTTAGTTCGTTTAAATAATTCAACAAATTCTTGATCTCTTTCAAAATTGATTTCAATCAAATCCTCGTAGTATTCGTTTGCAAACTTTCTTATTAAATATTGTTTTCCCAACTTGTCTGACACCTTTTAAAATTAATGGCTTTTTAGTTAAAGACTTTTTCCACTTTACTAAATTTTCAAGTAATAATCTTTTCATACTTACCTTCATTTTTATCACTTTATCAATTGGATTCAAACATTTTATTAAAAATAAATTTACACCATATAGAATATTCCAAATATTTATTAGCTATTGTTAATTTATATGGTTGATAGCTAGCTTTGATATTTATAGTTTACTATAATTAATAAAAAAGTGCAGTTTATCATAAAATTAACTAATAAAAATATGTAAAAATACACATTTTTATTAGTTAATTAAAATTTTTATCATATTTATATAAATTTTAATTTAATTTTATAAAGATACGTCAAAAGTAATATCGATAATTATTGTTCAAAAAAGCTAATAGATTGAATTTTAAACTTATATAAGCAATATAATTATTTTAAACTATTTATCATCAAGTTATGCAAAATTAAAAGTCACTTATTAGGTTGTGCAATGTCGTCAATTTAAGAAGATTAAAAACGGATAGAAATCTATCAAGATATCTATCCTTTTTAATCTTAAATTATGAAAGAATATATTAGCTATATCAATAGATATTCCAATGATTTTATGATATAATTGTAGTATAGAAAGAGATGATTTTATGTTTGTGAAGGCTGTACCAAATAATAGAGGAAAAAAAGGTACTTATTACTGTTCATTGGTCGAAGCTTATCGTGAAAATGGTAAAATCAGACATCGCACTATCCGTTCTTTTGGTCTTTTGACTGAAGAACAATTACCTTATCTTAAGGCTATGTATGCAAAGAAAAAACCTCGACTTGTGTATGATGATGATTAATGTCTATCACTTCTACTGTTGAATATTTCTATTCTCTTTTATCTCACCCGGATACTTTTGATATAGCCAGAAAACAACCTAACTATTTCACCAGAGAGTCAAAACTTGGTTTGCCAGGACTTCTTAAATTTATGTTTTCAAGAAACGGGCATACTGTTTCCAATGAAATCAATCATTATTTTTCTGGATTTGACGCTCTGGATAAATCAGTTTCAAAACAAGCAATATTTCAAGCACAGGGAAAACTCAGTTATAAAGTATTTCCATATCTTAACCATCGGTTATGCCAGTATTATTATGATTATAATGAATATGATACAATTAAAGGATATACTGTTGTTGCCATTGACGGTTCTACTGGAGAAGCACCTCATACACCTGAATGTATTGAACAATTTGGTGATAAAGGTCTGCATAAGTGCCGACAGAGAAGAACAAATCCAAGAATATCTGGATTTTATGATGTATGTAATAGTATTTATATCGATTTATCCATTCGATCATATCGGAAAGCGGAACTTCCAATGGCTTATGAACAGATGGATGATGTTCACCAGATACTGTGTAAACATAAAAGATTGTTCTTGGCGGACAGAAATTATGATGCAAGTGATTTGTTTTTCTATTTTGAAATGAACAACGATTTCTACTGTTTTAGAGGAAAATCAAACTTTTATAAGAAACAGGTGGATTTGATTGAAAAGGATGGCTGGATAGAAATAGAATTTGATGACAAATGGATAGAAAGATTTAAAATCGATGAAGTCAAGGAATATGCCAGAGAACACAGAAAACTGAAGATACGGGTAATCAAATATAAGAAATCAGAAATCAAGAAACTAAAGGAAAATGAAGAAGATGAAGAAATAATAATTTTTACCAATCTTAGCAATGATGAATGGTCGAGAAAAGAAATAATAGTTCTTTATGGTCATAGGTGGATAGAGGAAACAGGGTATGATACATTAAAGAACAAACTGGAGATGGAGAGAATAACTAGTGAGAAACCGGAACTTATATTACAGGAGATGCATTCACAGGTCATAGTGCATAATTTGGCTGCGATGATAAAAAAGGAATCGGATAAAATTGTAGTACATACATCAAAGTATAAGTATCAAACAAATATAAATAATCTAATTCAGTTGTTAAGGACTAATTTGCCAAAGCTGTTAAATCAGAGGCAAAAGATAAAAAAACTGTTAGGAAAGATAATAAAAAAAGCTGCGAAAAACAAAGAGCCTGTTCGCCCGAACAGACTCTACCCAAGATGGGGTGTCTATATAAAATTACCAAGCCCACTTAAATTTAGGGTTGATGGCAAAAGAAATCCAACCATAAGAAAGGTTAAAAAAGGATTTCTTCGTGTCAAATCGTAATAGTAGTATAGAACACCTTGTCTATATAAATTATAACCTAAAATTTAAAAAAAATCATCAAAAATCAAGGGATATTTATACGCTTTTTTAGCGTTTTCAAACACGAAAAGGATATGATCAGATACTTAATTAGCTAAACATATCCTTTTATCTTCTTAAATTGACGACATTGCACTTATTAGGTTGTGACTTTTTGATTCCTGATTTTTAATACATTTTAATAGATCTTACTATTTTTATTAAGTTTAAATAATATTTTTTTATTTAAAAAATCATTAAAATTATCATGGTTTTGTTAGCTTTATTTCTGTTGAAAGTTATAGAACTAACTTTCATTAATTCATTTCGATATATTCTTCAAATGTAAGACCGCTTTGATGAATTTTTTCAGCAGTTTCTTTACCAACATAACGCATGTGCCATGGTTCATAACCATAGTTTGTGATATTAACTTTATCTTGAGGGTATCTTAGGATAAAACCATATTTATAACCATCACTAACAATAAACTTTCCAATATCACTATTAGCAACTTGTTCAGTTAAACGATTACCAGTTAATTGATTAGATATATCAATTGCTAATCCTAATTGATGTTCACTTCTACCTGGATAAGCACTATATAAAGAGGCATATTCTTCCCCATATATTTCTACTTGTCGTTGCCAATATAGGGCTTGAGTATCATTTGTTCTATATCCAGAAATTATATAACAAGTAATTCCTTGATTTTTGGCTGCTTGATAAAATGCTTCAAAAGCTTCAGCAGCCTCTTTTCTTAATTGTTGGCTAGAACCGGCAACTTCAACTAAATCATTAGGTACCCAACCAGATGGGATTTGATGAGTTTTATTAACTAATGCCGTAATACTTTCAGGATTAGTTATAGTTTCAGGAATAAGATCAGTTGGATTAAAAATTCCATTTTCATATGTTCTAACAACATCAACGATCATTGTTTTAGCTTCTTGATTTGAATTAGTAGTAGTATCTTCTAGTGAGTATGTTATTTCATAAGTTCCTAGCTTAGATGTATCGATAGTGTTATATTCGATTGCATCGGTATTTCCGCTAACATAATCCAAATAGTTAATTGTTGCATATTGATTTACTTGAATTCTAGAACTGTTTAATGTAAAGGTTTTTTGTTTTGTTGGTGATTGTTCTTGAGATTTTTTGTGTTCTTTATTAGCGGAACAGCCACTTAGTAATAGTAAGAATACTAACATTAATTTGATACTTATTGATGTTACTTTCATTATCTAATTACCTCCAATTTTTTTTACATAATGTTACTTTTAATAAATTAGAATTAAGTTTTAATATCTATGAAAAAACACCAATGATAATATTTAGCTAGATATTAAAAATCATAGGAGATTGTTATATAAAAGCTATAAATAGTTTATCATGTAAATTATAAAAATGTAAATATTATATCCTTATTGTAATAATATATAGAAATATGCTTTAAAAAATTATAAAAAAGTTATTAGATAGGATGTATTATTAATAAATATTGTTTAAGAAGGTATAAGGGGGGTGTTATAGATTAGAATGATTATTAATAGTTAGGTTTTAAAATTAATAATATAATTGTTTTATATTATTTGTTACAAAGTTATTCAAAATTAAAAGCCACTAATTAATTAGTGACTTTCTGGCCCATAGTTATCTAACTAGCAATTTTTTTGTTTACGATACCTTTAATTTTATCGAGTGGTTCTTGATCTAAAAGCATTGTAAAAATTATATCTAATTGTTTTTTAGTTAAATTATTTAAAATATTACTATCTTCATGGGGATAAAAATGTTTAAATATTTGTTTCGTTTTTTGTAAGGTTTCTTTATTAACACCCAAGTTAATGCCTTGATTTATTCCTTCGTTGATACCTTGATTATAGAAATTCATTAATGATTCACACATATCCACTTTCTCTCCTTGCTCTAAGATAATATTTTTTAAAACATCATTTTCTTCATTGACTATGCTAGCTGCTATGATTGCAATATCTCTATCTATTACTAGACCTTTTAATTTCTTTGGTTTTCCTTTAAATTTATAGATTAATTGAATAGTCTTGATTAAATCATGGTTTTTCTTTTCTTTAAATAAATGATAATCAATATCCAGTACATTTACTACCAGTATTGAAAAGTTACTGGTAGATATTTTTTCTATGTCTTGAACTTTAAAGAATTCATAAAGATTGTCACAGTTTTGCCAGCGATGTTCACCCCAGTTTATAACTGCAGAGCTAACTTTCATCAGTTCGTTATCGTTAGATAAATTGTTGATCTGTCTTTGATAAAAAATTGAATCGTAAGACATACATCTAAAAAGCATAAATCTGTCATTTTGTTTCTGGTTTTCAATACCGATTAATTTAGATTCATTACCATTAGTGTATTTGAAAACAATATCTCTTCTAAGTTCGATTTCTTTAATGAAACTATGATCTTTGATTACGGTAGATATTTCACTGTCATAAATATTCAGATATTCAGGATCGATAACCGGAAGACCGCTATACAAAATGACATTAACTAAATCAGCGAAATAACGAGGATTTT
>NZ_NFKR01000034.1 GCF_002160495.1 Erysipelatoclostridium sp. An173
TGTATAATTTATTAGTTTTCATATTTCAATTATACCAAAAAAATGTACGATTCCTCGTACATTTTTGCGTTTTTTACTACTTTTTTTCTCTATAGGTCGTTACAGCCCCTGATTATTTTTAGATAAGTTTATATTCTTTCCATTTAGCGCTAACAAATCTAATCATAAACAATACCGAACGACAAGCCCAGTCAGCACCCATAGCAATCCATACGCCAATGATTCCTAAGTCAAAGATAATTCCAAATAAGTAAGCAGATCCTAATCTAAATATTAACATTGAAATTATTCCTACAAACATTGAGTATTTAACATCGCCAGCTGAACGTAATCCATTAGGAAGAACAAATGAAGTTGGATGTAAAGCAAATGCCATGATATTATGCATAATAACTAAAATATAAGTATAATTTCTAGCAGTTTCAGATAATGAATATAAGTTCAATAATATTGGTAAAGCAAGAATAACAACACCACCAATTATTGCTGTGATAATGTAAGATATTTTCATTAGTTTTTTAATATAATATGTTGCCTGATCGTAATCATTGGCACCAACACATTGACCAACTACGGTTACGATCCCTAAGTTAATAGCATTAACTACAACTACTGCTATCTGGTCAATACTTCCAGCGACACTATTGGCAGCAATCTGACTTGTTCCAAAGACTGCAACAATACTTGTTACTAAAACTCTTCCTAGTGTAAAAAGACCATTTTCAATACCGTTAGGTACAGCGATTTGTAATATTTTTTTAATCATTGTGGTATTAAAAGTGAAAATTTCTTTAGTTTTGATATAAATTGGATTTTCATGATTAAAAGATAAAACTAACATAATTATCGCTGCAACAATTCTTGATATTAATGTTGGAAAAGCAACACCGGCAACCCCAGCTTGAAGGATGATTACGCCAATGTAATTTCCAATGATATTAATAATATTCATTAATAAAGAAATATACATAGTTACTTTAGTTTTTTCAATTGACCTAAAGATTGCAGCAGATGAGTTATAAATACCTAAAAAAGGAAAAGATAAAGCCGTAATTAGAAAATAGATTATACAAGCATTCATAACATCAGCTTCAATTGAACCAAAAAATAATTGTAGTAAACCACGATGGAAAACTAAGCATAGTACCATAATAGCAATAGAAATAATTGCTGTGATCGTCATTAATTGACTAGCAGCAAAATTTGCTTGTTCCTTTTTTTGACTACCTAGATATTGACAGACAATTACAGCGCCACCAGTAGCAATAGCCGCTAAAACAGTAATGATAAGATTATTGATCATATCGACTAATCCAACACCGGAAATTGCTGCTTCACCGGCATAAGATACCATCATAGTATCAGCCATTCCGACAATCATTGTTAAGATTTGTTCGATTACTAATGGCCAGATTAATTTTGTTAATTGTTTATTTGAAAACATCATAAGATATCAGCCCCCTTGATACCTTAATTATATAAGCCCTGATTTTTCATGTCTAATACCTATAATAAATAGTTTCTATGCTTAAAATGAATTATAAAAAAGACTAGTTAAACTAGTCTTTTATAACATTAAAACGAAGTATGATATTTTTCTTTAATCAACTCAATAATCTTTAACTCTGTTTCAATAATTGTAGTAAAAGGATATGTTTTTATTGTTTGATTAAATAGATTTAAATACTTTTGTGCTTCTTGATAATTTTTAACAGCTAAAAGCTGATAAGCATATAAAGTTCTTTGACAGCTTAGATTAGTTTTACAGCTTTGTTTTAAGAACTTTTCAATTTCATAATATAAATCATTTACTTTAGAACTATTTGCATTTTCCATCAATAAATAAAACAAGTATTCGCTATTAAGAGAATTCCGATAATAATCAGTTAATTTACATTCATTTAAAATCTTTTCAGTTAATATTTTAGCTTCATCAAATTTTAATTGCTCTTGCAAACGATCAATCTGGGCAACTAAAACAAATTGATTTAATGGATTATTTAAATTCGCATTGGCAGGCATTTCAAATAAGCTGTCGTCCATATCTTGAAAGCGAACATTATTTGTTTGTAGATAGCTAATCATTAATTGTGCATAAAAACAGTAACGGCTTTCCTTATCTTTAATGATTGATAAAATATTATAACCATCATTAGGAAGAGAAATTATCAAAGGAATTAAATTAATTAAACCTAAGTATCCATTAACAATTCCAAGTGTTATTACAATTATTTTAATAACATAGTTTAAATTAAAGACATTGATTAAAACAACAACTAATATAGCAGTTAATAAATTAAATATTCCACCACCAGCATTATAAAAGAAAAATGGAAAATTAGAGCGGTATGATGGTGGGATTAATAAACACTGCCCACCAGTACCGCTTATTGAAAACTTTTTAATTTTTAAATGATTATTTTGTTTAAGAATTAATATTTTGCCAATACGAAAACTACTAAAACGATAACCAGTCAATAACCCCATAACTAAATGTCCACTTTCGTGGATAATAATTGCCAGGGGAAAGATAAAAAATAACGAAACAATAAAAATTAAAATTGACGCTAATAAATATTGTTTAGGAAAACTGGAAGCTAGGATAAATCCAATAACAAAACCAGCACTAGCAGCTAAAATTATTTGAATTACTGATTGCCAAATTTTTTTCATGCTTATAAGATATTACGTATTGTTTCAAAATATTCATCTACTAATGGTAGTTTACTAATCTTAAGTGCAATTTTGCATTGGATACATAACTCTGATAGCGCACACCAGACAATTGGATTTTTGAAATAAATAGTTCGTGGTCTACCGTATTGTAGAATATAACTAACTAAAAAATCTAATGCTAGTTGAATTTCATCATCGTCAGGTTTTAACATTTCTTGAAAAACTATCATTTCGCTTTTTTTATCAAAAACAATAACAAGTAATGGATTAATCGGCTGTGAGTAGTCAGGATCAGTTACAAAGCCTGCTGCATAATTAATATCTATGATAAGTTCATTGTCATTGTAGCTAGTAGCTTTTAATTTGTTCATTAACTGTTCATTTTCAGGAATAACTGCCACAAATTTATCTATATCAGGGATACAGATAGCTTCATACTGCCATTGATTATTTTCAATATGGGCATAAATCATTTCATTTTCTTCAAACTCAACATCAATTTTGCCTTTTTGATAATATGGTACGATTTCTAGTAATTTTTCCATAACTTTTATTAGTAAAGCAGCTTGATTATCATCAATATCAAATGGCATAAATCCTTTTTTAAATGATAGAAAATATGGCCAATTACCATTACCACGATAACGTAAACCTAATTGTTTAATTATGTTTTTTTGATGTTTTGGAACTTCATCGCGATTTCCCATATAAAGAGTAATACAGTTTTGATCGAACATCATATATGTAGATAAATCAATATCATCATATTCTCTAGAAATTGATATCAAATCAGCAAGACCAGAATCACCTTGATAGATTGATAGACCGATACACTCACCCATGCTCCCCATAATAGTACAATAGATTGATTCCATGTCATCAAATTCAATTTGAATCCAGTCGTTGCTTTCAAGGTATAACCAAGGTTTTTTAGTTGACCAGATTTTAGTTGTTTCATATAGTTTTTTCCATGTTTCTAAATTATTTTCCATAATCTTCTCCTTATTAAATATTTATAAAACCAATAATAAAGGCAATAACAATAGCACTTATTACATCACTAATATAATGAACACCACAAAGTATCCGTGATAAACTGACAGTGGTTGCTAGTAATAACATAACGATACCAAGAGGTAAAGAAACTTTTAAACAGGCAAAAGCAATAGCAAAAGCACTTACAGTATGGCGACTTGGAAAAGATTCTCCTTGCTTATGTTTAATAAGCGGTTCAATATCCATTGCTTCATATGGTCTTTTACGATTAATTATTTTTCTAAAGATAGTTACTACAGTAAAAGCAATACACGGGCGAATAATTGTTTCTAGTAATAATGGATTATTAGTAAAAAATAAATAAATAATTACAACAGGATAAATAATAAATGTTATTACTGGAATATAGCGTGTAAAGTTAATAAAAGTATTTTTTAAAAATGGATGTTTTTTGATGTTAAATAACATTGATTGATAAAAATTTTCCATAAACTCTCCTATTTTAATAAAATTATTGTTTCACCAGCATTCATAGTTAAAATCTTACGTCTAGCGCGTTTATGATGATATTGTTTACGAACATATTGTTGTAATACTTTACTAGAATAACCATGGATTACCGTTATTTCACTAACTAATGGACTTAAACTGTCGATATAATTATCAAGCATTACTTTAGCTTCACTTGTTGTACAGTTATGAATATCAATTTTATTAAGCATTAAATCCCACCTTTATATTATTTAAAACTATTATACAAACATTTAAACCATCTTGCAATTTGGTTAGATATTAAGTAGAATATAGCATATGAATGGAGTGATATAAAATGGCACTTACAGCCGGAATTGTCGGTTTACCAAACGTCGGTAAATCAACCTTATTTAATGCAATTACAAATGCTCAGGTAGAAGCTGCAAACTATCCTTTTGCAACTATTGACCCTAATGTAGGGGTTGTTGAAGTACCTGATTATCGATTAGATAAATTAACAGAAATTTTTAAACCTAAAAAGACTATTCCTACAACATTTGGCTTTACTGATATTGCAGGACTAGTAAAAGGAGCTAGTCGAGGTGAAGGATTAGGAAATAAGTTTTTAGGGAATATTCGTGAAACTGATGCAATTTGTGAAGTTGTTCGTTGTTTTAGAGATAAAGATGTAACTCATGTTGATGGTGATGTTGATCCAATTAGAGATATTGAAACTATCAATCTTGAATTGATCTTTGCTGATTTAGAAACAGTTGAAAGAAGAATTGGAAGAATTGGTAAAAAAGCTCAATCTGGAGATAAAGGAGCTAAGGAAGAAATTGCAATCCTAGAAAAAATTAAAGGTGTTTTAGAAGCTAATAAGCCAGCTAGAACAATTGATTTTAGTAAAGAAGAAATGGCAATAGTAAAACAATACACATTACTTACAATGAAACCAATTATCTATGTTGCAAATATTGGTGAAGAAGATCTTGAAGATCCAAATAGTAATCCATACTACAATGAGGTAGTTAAATTTGCTAGTGAAGAAGGGGCAAATGTTGTACCTATCTGTGCCAAAATTGAAAGTGAATTAGTTGGTATGGAAAGAGAAGAAAAAGCAATCTTCTTAGAAGAATTAGGGATTGCAGAAAGTGGTTTGGATAAGTTAATTAAAGAAGCTTATCAATTATTAGGATTAAGAACATATTTTACTGCTGGAGTTCAAGAAGTTCGTGCTTGGACTTTTAAAGAAGGAATGACTGCACCAGAAATGGCGGGAATCATTCACAGTGATTTCCAAAGAGGATTTATTAAAGCTGAAACTTATAGCTTTGATGATTTAATGGAATATGGTAGTGAACATGCTTTAAAAGAAGCTGGCAAGATTCGTCAAGAAGGAAAACAATATGTTGGTCAAGATGGTGACATCATGTTGTTTAAGTTTAATGTCTAATGGCTAGATCAAAAAAACAAAAAAAGACTTTAATAGAAAGAATTAAACCTGCCGGTTTCAAAGATTTAATCAGAAAATTAATTTTATTAGTATGTGTTTGTGTATTTTGTTATAGTGCTTATAATCTAGCATCGATCTTATGGGAATATAAAGAGATGGATGATAGTAATGCTCAGATTGAAGAAACTTATGTAACAGAAAATACTGAGGATTCTAAAAGCTATAAAATTGTTGATTTTGATGCTTTATTAGCTCGTAATCCTGATGTTAAAGGATGGATCGATATACCTGATACAAATGTTAGCTATCCGATTTTACAAGGAGAAACTAACGATACCTATATTCATAGTGATATTGATAAAAAGGAATTTAGAGCTGGTTCAATTTTCATTGCTAGTGAAAATGCCAACCCATTTGTTGATTTAAATACTGTAATATATGGTCATAACATGAAAAATGGTTCTATGTTTAATAACATTAAATCATATACTGATCAATCTTTTGCTGATGAACATCCATATGTATATATTTATTTACCAGATGGAACTGTAAGTAGATATAAAGTAGTAGCTGCTCATATTATTCCGGAACAAAGCGTGTTATATAATACTGCGATTACAGATATTCAATCTTTTTATCAAGAGATGCTTCGTACAAGTGATATTAGTGTTGATTTTGATCAATCTGCTAATAGTCCAGTTATTACTCTTTCAACTTGTACTTCTGCAGGTAGTGAAAGTGGCAAACGAAATGTAGTCCATGCTGTATTAGATAAATCTGGAATTAATCCAGCTACTGAAAAAATGGAATAAAGGATATTGAACTGTTGATAATTTATCAACAGTTTTTTAATTAAAAATAGGTAATCAATGTTAAATATTGGTAAAAATAAAAGTAATTATTAGTTTATGATATTATTGTAAATGGGATTTTATTTAATAGGGGAGTGTTTTATTTTTTTTAATAAATGGTATAATAAAAGATAATGTATTGGAGAAATTGAAAATGGTTTTTAATCGAAAGTATTTTAAATTATGTTTTATAATTTATATGTTTATAAATACCCTTGCTCTTGGTTATCTAGGGATTGAAATAAATTATTTGTTTATACCGTTATTAATTTGGGCCGTTGTAATCATTATTCATGATATTTATAAAAAAGAATTTCGCTTGACGAAAAATTATAGTATTTTAATGATTATTCAAGGGCTTATTTTATTGTTGGCAACTATTGTTAATGAATATAGTGATTTAAACTCTTATGTAATTGCAATAATGCAGTTAGTGATATATCTTGTCATTTTTAACAACCCACTTTCAATGACCAAAGAACAAATTGGTCAAGAAGTCAAAGTGATTACTGTGTTAGTAAATATTCTTGTAGGCGTTGCTTCGACGATATCTATTGGTATGTATTTAGCCCATTTTTCTAGTTTAGCTAATGGCTGGAAATTAGGCGTTAGTGCAGGACGATTATCAGGAATCTATTTTAATAGTAATCCGGCGGCATTTTTAGCTTGTATGACAATCGTGTTAGCCCTTATTGCTATTAGGGAAAAGTTTAAAGGTCGTTTTTGGTATTTTTTGAATATCTTTATTCAATTTATTTATATTTTATTAACCAAATGTCGGATGGCATTGATTATTTTGATAGTTATTATTATTATGGTTGGTTACTATTTTTTTATTAGACGTCGACCATATAGTAATTTAAAACGAATTTTAATGGTTAGTGGATTAGTGGTTGTTATTGCCGGAACAGGTTTAATTGGTCAACAATTAGTTGAAGTTATTCCTTCGGTCGGTAATATAACTCGTCATGAAACAAGTCGCTTTCAAATGGATCAGTTAATCGAAGCAGGGCAGTTAATTGTTTCTGGTGATAGTGAAAAATTTAATCAAGGCTTAGAAATCATTGATGAGGTTTCAAATGGACGAATTTCTTTAACTAAAACGGCATTAGAAATATGGCATAGTGAACCAGTTATTGGAATTGGAGCTAATAATTTTAAAAAGATAGGAAGTCAGGAAACTGATGTTTTAGACTATTGGGCAATCCAGGTTGTTCATAGTCACAATGTTTTTTTAGAAGCATTGGTAGCGACAGGAATTATTGGTTTTATTATTTTTGTCATTTTCTTTGTTAAAAGTGTTATGATGGTTTTTAATGTTTTAAAGAAAAGTCAGGGAACTAGTATGTATTTTATTGTTCAGATGTTTACAATGATTGTATTATGCGAGTTTATTGGTGGGCTAACTGATTATGGTGTTTTCTATATTTATTCTTTATCGGCAACATTAGCCTGGTGCTTTTTGGGATATTTATACACATATCAGCGAATTATAAAAAAGGAAGAAAATCAGTAAAACTGATTTTAGACTGTTGGCAAGTAAGTTTGTCAGCAGTTTTTTATCAAGGAATTGTTATAGGGATTATTGGTATAATTGGTATTTCTCTGGCTTTACCGTTGTACGATTGAAATTTAAAAAGGGAACGCCATAAAATTGCTGATAAAATCATTCATTAATAATATGGTTTTTAAGAATTTTAGATTATGTTAAAAGATCACTAAATATGATAATGGTCTTTTTTTATCTAGATAATAAAAAAATGGCGATTATTTGATGCATATCCGTTGACATATATCGACATTAGTATATAATGTTAGCGTCCTAACAAAATGGAGTGATGGTATGGAAGAGAAAATAATCGGGATAGAAATAAGAGTTTTAGCTAATTTAATAGGTCGTCATTTAAATGAGATTAGCAGTCATAAATTTGATTGTAATTTAACAGGACCGCAAGGATTATTTTTATGTTATTTATATGATCATCAAGATGAAGAAATTTTTCAAAAAGATTTAGAGGTTAATTTTAATGTACGTCGTTCAACTGTTACGGGATTATTACACTGTTTAGAAAGCAACGGCTTTATTAAGCGGGTTGGAGTTGATTATGATGCTCGTTTAAAAAAAATTATTTTAACTCCTAAGGCATTAGAATTTAAAGATACTTTAGAAAAATATATTCAGGAGATGGAACATACTTTAACAAAAAACCTAGAGCCTGAAGAAATTAATGAATTTATAAGAATTATTGGTAAGATGAAAAGGAATTTAGAGTAGGAGGACAAAATGGATAAGAAGTATTACATGGGAATTGACGTTGGGTCAACTACGATAAAAATTTATATTACTGATCAAAATGATGAATGTATTTTTTCAAAATATGAACGTCACTATTCAGATATTCAAGCTACTATTAAAAGCTTGATTAAAGAAGTAGAAGAAAAATTTGGTAATCTAAAAATAACAGCGGTAATGACTGGTTCAGGAGGACTAGCATTATCAGAATGTTTAGGCATAAAGTTTGTTCAAGAAGTAATTGCCTGTACAAAAACAGTAGAAACATATATTCCTGAATGTGATGTGGCGATTGAATTAGGTGGAGAAGATGCTAAAATCACATATTTCCAGGGCTCTTTAGAACAAAGAATGAACGGAACATGTGCCGGTGGAACTGGAGCTTTTATTGATCAAATGGCATCATTATTACAAACTGATGCTCAAGGATTAAATGAATTAGCTAAAAATTATCAAACTATTTATCCGATTGCATCTCGTTGTGGAGTTTTTGCAAAAACTGATATTCAACCACTTATTAATGATGGGGCTAATAAAGAAGATTTAGCAATTTCAATTTTCCAAGCTGTTGTTAATCAAACAATTAGTGGTTTAGCTTGTGGTAAACCAATTAGAGGGAAAGTTGCCTTTTTAGGAGGACCGTTATATTTCCTTGATCAATTAAGACAACGTTTTATTGAAACATTGAACTTAAAAGATGATGAAATTATTTTCCCTGAAAACTCACAATTATTTGTGGCTATGGGAGCTACTTTATTAGCTAAAGATGAAAATAATGAAACTGATGTAGAAACATTATTAAATAGATTAGAAAATCTTGATGAAAGTAAGTTATCAAATGGCAATACTTTAGAGCCATTATTTAAAAATGATGAAGAAAGAAATGAATTTAGACATCGTCATTACATCGATAAAGTAAGAAAAAATGATATCCGTAGTTATATCGGTAATGCTTATTTAGGATTAGATGTTGGTTCAACTACAACTAAGGCGGTTTTAATCGATGATAATGATTCAATTCTATATTCATTTTATGATTCAAATGAAGGTAACCCACTAGGGGTAGTCCAAAAAATAATTAGAGAAATCTATGACATTTTACCTGAAAATGTTAAATTGGCTTATAGTGGGGTTACTGGTTATGGTGAAGCATTAGTTAAAGCAGCTATGAAAGTTGATATGAGTGAAGTTGAAACGATGGCTCATTATAAAGCAGCAACTTATTTTAAAGAAGATGTTAGCTTTATTTTAGACATTGGTGGTCAAGATATGAAAGCTATCAAAATCAAAGATGGCATTATTCAAGACATTTTATTAAATGAAGCTTGCTCTAGTGGTTGTGGTTCTTTTATTGAAACATTTGCAAAATCATTAGGTTATGAAGTTAGTGAGTTTGCTGAATTAGCACTAAAATCAAAAGCACCAATTGACTTAGGTAGTCGTTGTACTGTCTTTATGAACTCTAAAGTAAAACAAGCTCAAAAAGAAGGGGCTAAAGTTGAAGATATTAGTGCCGGATTATCATATTCAGTAATTAAAAATGCTTTATACAAAGTTATTAAACTTCGTAGTAAAGAAGAATTAGGTAATAGTATCTTAGTTCAAGGTGGAACTTTCTATAACGAAGCTGTATTACGAGCTTTTGAAAAAGAAGCTGGTGTTAATGCTATTCGTCCAGATATTGCAGGATTGATGGGAGCATTTGGTATTGCTCGTTTAGCTCATGAACAATATAATGGACAACCATCAACTTTATTAACACGTCAGCAATTAGATGAATTTACATGTGAAAGTGAAATTCGTTACTGTCAAAAATGTACTAACCATTGTATGTTAACAGTATCAACATTCAATGATAATAGTGAATATATTAGTGGTAACCGTTGTGAACGTGGGGCTAATTTACCATTAAAATCTAAAAAATTACCAAATTTATTTGACTATAAATATCGTCGTGTCTTTAATTACCGTTCTTTAACTGAAGAACAAGCTAAACGAGGTACTGTCGGGATACCACGTGTTTTAAATATGTATGAAAACTATCCATTTTGGCATACATTTTTTACAAAATTAGGATTTAGAGTTGTCTTATCACCTCGTTCTACAAAAGCTATTTATGAAAAAGGAATTGAATCTATTCCATCTGAGAGTGTTTGTTATCCAGCAAAAATCTCACATGGTCATATTGAAGCCTTAATTGAAAAAGGAATCAGATATATTTTCTATCCTAGTTTAGCTTATGAACGTAAAGAATTTGACACTGCTAATAATCATTACAATTGTCCGGTTGTAACTTCTTACCCTGAAGTTATTAGAAATAATGTTGATAATTTAGAAGGTAATCATATTATTTATCGTAATCCATTTATGGATTTAAGTAATCCTAAAACTTTATTTAGTACTTTAAAAGAAGAATTAAGTGCCTTTAAAGTAAATGATAAAGAATTAAAAGAAGCCATTGATGCTGGATTTGATGAACTGGCAAAATGTCGTAAAGATATCCAGGAACAAGGTGAAATGGTTCTTAATTATTTAAAAGAAAATAATATGACTGGTATTGTTTTAGCAGGGCGTCCTTATCATGTTGACCCTGAAATCAATCATGGTTTAGCTGATTTGATTACTGCTGAAGGAATGGCGGTTCTTACTGAAGATAGTATTTGTCATTTAGATAAAGAAATTGATAATTTAAGGGTTGTTGATCAATGGACATATCATTCAAGATTGTATCGAGCTGCTTCATTTGTTTCAACACAACCAAATCTTGAATTAATTCAGTTAACATCATTTGGATGTGGACTTGATGCCGTTACAAGTGATCAGGTTGCAGAAATTTTAAAAGCCCGCCATAAAATTTATACTTTAATTAAAATTGACGAAGGAAGCAACTTAGGAGCAATTAGAATTAGAATTCGTTCTTTAAAAGCAACAATTTTAAAACAAGAAAAAGTAAATCGAATGATTTATCCAAAATTCCAACCATTGAAGGTACCATTTACTAAAGAAATGAAAGAAGCCGGATATACAATTTTATGTCCACAGATGTCACCTATTCACTTCCAGTTTGTTGAAACAGCAATGCAGGAGTCAGGTTATAATCTAGTTGTCTTACCATCTGTCGATAAAGGGGCTATTGAAGCTGGTTTAAAATATGTAAATAACGATGCTTGTTATCCAAGTATTTTAGTAACTGGACAAATCATGGAAGCTTTATTAAGTGGTAAATATGATTTAGATAAAACTGCAGTCATTATTTCGCAAACAGGTGGTGGATGTCGTGCAACTAACTATATTGCTTTTATTCGTAAAGCTCTTCAAGATGCTGGAATGCCACAAGTGCCAGTAATTTCTGCCAATTTACAAGGGTTAGAAAATAATCCGGGATTTAAAATTACATTGCCATTAGCTAAAAAAGTAATTATTGGAGCAATGTATGGTGACTTATTTATGAGAGTGTTATATCGTGTTCGTCCATATGAAGCAAAACCAGGAAGCGCCAATGCTTTATATGAATCATGGGTAGAACGCTGTCAAGAAAATGTTAGAGATGGAAGTATTACTAAGTTTAGAAAAAATGTTTATCAAATCGTTAAAGAATTTGATAAATTACCAATTTTAGATATCAAAAAACCACGTGTTGGTTTAGTAGGTGAAATTTTAGTTAAATTCCATCCAACTGCAAATAACGAAATTGTTGATATTGTTGAAAGAGAAGGTGGCGAAGCGGTAATGCCAGACTTAATCGATTTCTTCCAATATTGTTTCTATAGCACTGATTTTGAAAATAAGCATTTCCATGCTTCTAAAAATAGTGTCCGTCTTTGCAACTTAGCAATTAAATTTGTTGATTTATTACGTCATGATATGATCAAGGCATTGAAAAAATCAAAACGATTTGATCCACCAACACCAATTGATCACTTAGCTAAAAAAGCAAGCCAGATTGTATCAATTGGAAATCAAACTGGTGAAGGATGGTTTTTAACAGGTGAAATGATTGAGCTAATTGAATCAGGAGCACCAAACATTGTTTGTATGCAGCCATTTGCCTGCTTACCAAACCATGTTACTGGAAAAGGAGCTATTAAAGCATTACGTAAGGCTTATCCACAAAGTAACATTGTTGCTATTGATTACGATCCTGGAGCTAGTGAAGTTAACCAGTTGAATCGTATCAAATTAATGCTATCAACAGCCTTTAAAAACTTAAAAGCTCAACAAGAAAATGCAAATTAATAAATAAAAAATAGAGAAGATGAATTGTAAGTTGTATTCATCTTCTCATTTTTTTGATTAAATTAAAATTCTTTTTTTAATACAATTCGTTTACTGATTTTCATTGAAACAAATAAAATAGCTAAACAGATTGCAAAGATTATTAATAATATTATTAGTGGATCAACATTATTAATAAATGAAATTAGTGCGTTAAAATTTATTTGACTTTGAGCAAGTAAATTAGCTAATAAATAACAAACTACAAACCCGCCACCTAAGAAAATAATAATTGCAATTCTACCATTTTCACTACCGTACTTTAATTGAAAAGGAATTAAGATTGCTAACATAACAAACATTATTGGAAGCATCACTAATGTTGATAACATCCAGTCACTAAAAATAAAATTATTAAAATTTATCATTTGAATAATTGTTGTTATAACAAAACTTAAAAACCAGCTGAAAGTTCCAGCTAAAATACCAAAACAGTATTTTTCCTCAACATAACGACTACGACTAAAAGGTAAGGTGAATAAAAAAGCATTACCATTATCAAATTCATCATAACTAATAGTACTAATAGTAAATAAAGAACAAATAAACATAAAATAGCCAATTAAAAAATAATAATCAAAATCTAAAAAACAAGCTGTTGCTCCTAATATTAAAACAATTAAGATAAAAAAGTTTTTTTGATTAAGCATTAATTTAAAATCTTTAATTAATAAGCCTTTCATAAATCTTCACCTCTAATCATCATCAAAATCAAATCATCGATATTACCATTTTCAATAACGATCCCTGGATAATTATCCAAATAAAACTGTTTTTGATTCGTCAAACATTGATAACCATAATTTTCTGACTTGTATTTTAAAATATACTTAGAATCTAAAGATTTAAACTGGGCTTCGTTAATTTTTAATATTGCATAATCACTTAAAAGAAGATCAGTTTGTTCATGCATGATAATTTTACCATCATCAATCATGTATAAATCATCACATAAACTTTCTAAGTCTTTAGAAATATGCGAACTAATTAAAATAGAACGGGTTTCATCTTCGCTGATGTAATCTCTAAGTAAATCAAGAATATCATCACGAGCAAGAACATCTAAACCAGAAGTTGGTTCGTCTAAAATTAATAATTTAGCTTGATGGCTACATGCTACAATTACTTTTAATTTTGCTTTCATCCCAGTTGAAAACTCTTTGATCTTCTTATTTAGTGGCAGATTTAATTTTTGACATTGCCGTAAAAATTTTTGTTTATCAAACTTATCATATAAATTACTTAAAACTGGAATAATATCTTTAATACTTAAATAACCACTAAAACCAGAATCAGCTAAGACTACACCAATATTTTGCTTATCATGTGCAGTGAGTTCACTAATATTTTTATCAAAGATCGTAATTGAACCACTATCAATTGTTATTAAACCTAAAACAGCTTTAAATGTCGTACTTTTACCAGAACCATTTTGTCCAATTAAACCAGTTATAAAACCAGGCTTAATTTCCATAGAACAGTCTAAGGTAAAATGATCATAATGTTTCTTTATATTTTTGATTTCTAACATGATTAACCCTCCAAAATGATAATAAATAAGTTTTTTAATTCTTCATCGGTTAAACCGTATCTTCTACCTTTTTGAATGGCCATTTCCAAATCGGTTTCGATTTCTTTTTTTCTTTCTTCAACTAATAACTCTTTATTTGAAGCTAAAACATAAGTCCCTTTACCATGAATGGTACTGGTAAAGCCTTCTTGTTCTAAGTTGTCATATGCTTTTTTTACAGTAAGAGCACTTATTTTTAAATCTTTGGATAAAGAGCGGACAGATGGTAAGATATCATTTTCTTTTAATTCATCATTAATTATTAAAGCTTTAATTTGTTCTACTATTTGTTCATAAATAGGAATCATCGATGTATTATTAATTATTATCTTCATTGCTACCCTCCGTTCATTAACAGTATATAACAGTATATAACTGTTGTCAACTGTTATATACTGTTATATAAAAAAGACAAGGCGCTTTGCCTTGCCTTTTATTGATATATTATAAATTACGAGCAATTTCATAACTATCCCAAATAGCACCACGAATATTACGAACATCACGACTATCTCCAACGTTGAAGACTTCAGGATAATCATATTTAATTTGATCAAATAAACTATGTTTGCTGCGATAACCAATAGCTAAAACAACTTGATTGCAAGCAATAGTTTCATCATTTAAAACAACGCTATCAGCTTTGATTTCAGTAACTTGTTCATTAGCTTTGATTTTAACATCATTGAATGCTAATAAATCACGTAACATAAATTCATTCATTGGAGGTAATGGAGCGCCTGATTTTAAGATATCTGGTAAAGCTTCAACAATAGTTACATGTTTACCATGTTTAGCTAAATGAAGTGATAATTCACAACCAACTAAACCACCACCGATAACAACGATATTATCTTTAACTGGAACTTCTTCCAACATAACTTCTTGAGCTAAAACAGCATTTTCTACACCAGGAATTTTAGGGATTGCAGGGGTAGAACCTTCACCAACAAATACTGCATCTGGATGTAATTCATCAATAATTTCTTTAGTAGCAGTAGTATTTAAACGAACATCAACATTTAAATCTTCTAGCTGTTTAGTATACCAGGCAACCAAAGCTCGGTCATCTTCTTTAAAGTCAGGAACACCAGCAATATTTAAAGCACCACCTAAGCGATCTTTAGCTTCAAATAAAGTTACTTTGTGACCACGCATTGCACTAACTCTTGCAGCTTCCATTCCACCTGGACCACCACCAATAACAACTACGTCTTTTTTAGTTTCGGCTTTTTTTATACCTACTAAGAATTCACGTCCACATTCTGGGTTAACAGCACAGCTTCCTAAACCATGTTGTAATAAACGTCCAAAGCAGCCATCATGACAACCAAGGCAAGGACGAATATCTTGTTCATGACCAGTTTTAAGTTTATTAACGTAATCAGGATCAGTAAGTAAAGGTCGACCTAAGCCAACAGCATCAATAATACCTTCGTTTAATGCATTAACAGCCATTTGAGGGTCGTCCATTCTTCCAGCTACCATAACAGGAACTTTAGAAACCCCTTGAATTTGTCTAGCTAATGGTAAATACATACCTTTTTCAAAATACATAGGTGGATGAGCCCAATACCATGAATCATATGTTCCAGCATCAGCATCAAATGCATCATATCCAGCATCTTGAAGAATTTTAATAGCTTCGATAGCTTCGTCAACATCACGTCCTAATTCTTCAAATTTTTCACCAGGTAAGCCACCTTGACGTAAAGCTTTGATATAACTTTTAATTGAAAAACGTAATACAACTGGGAAATCTTGTCCACATTTGTTTTTGATTTCTTGAACAATTTCAGTTGCGAAAGTTAAACGACCTTTCAAATCACCACCATACTTGTCAGTACGTTGATTAAATAGACTCATAGTAAAGCAATCTAATAAATAACCCTCATGAACAGCATGAATTTCAACACCATCGAAACCAGCTTCTTTAGCAATTAAAGCAGCACTACCGAAATCTTTAACGATCTTTTCGATTTCTTCAGTTTTTAACTCACGACATTCAACATTAGGTAACCAGCGGTTTGTAGTTTTACTTGGAGCAACGAAATTTTGAGGTGCTACAAAGTTAGGTAAAGCACTTCTTCCAAGTCCAGCAGTTAATTGCAAAAAGATTTTTGTATCATAAGCATGAACACGATCAGTCATTTCTCTTGCCATTTTAGTATAAAGATTAGGCATTTTATTTGGACAAGGGAATGAAGAAGGGGCATGAGGTTCAACATCATTATCCACCCAGTTAGCACCAGTAATGATTAAACCAACACCACCTTTAGCTCTTTCAACGTAGTATTCAACACTTTGTGGTGTATAACATTGATTTTCATCAGACATAACAGTTGTTGCCATTGGAGCCATAAAAAATTTGTTTTTAATTTCCACATTTCCAATTTTCATTGACTCAAATAAAGGCTTAAAAGCATTTTCCATAATAATTATCCTCCTATCATAACAAATATGAACTTGTTCATATTTGTTATGATAGCACTTACAACTTGTCTTTTCAACCTTATCAATGTAAAATGAAAATAATTTAAAACGGTGGGTTAAATGGGAGGGTTAAATGAAAGATACAGGAAAACAAACAAGAGCTAAGATTATTCAAGTAATTGAAGATTTAGTCAATGAAAAATCATTAGATAAGATTTCAGTTCGTGAAATTTGTCAAAAAGCAAATATTGCAGTTGGAACTTTTTATATTTACTTTTCAAGTAAAGAAGAAGCACTTTTGTATGTTTATCACCAATTAGATGAACAGTTTAAAAACTTAAAATTAGATCAAACACCACTAGAAAATATAAAGTTGATTCTTACTACTTATTATAATATGGTAGATATTGAACCATTGCGTGTTTATCGTACTTTATATAGTTGTCATTTAAATCATTATGATAATTATTATTTTGATGAAAAGCGTGATGTTTTCATTGTGTTATTTAATGAAATAGAAAAAATGGTTCAAGATAAGATGCAGGCAAAAAAAATTACCTGGCTAATATTAGATTTTTGTCGCGGACGAATTTTTAATTTTTTAATTAAATATGAAGAAGATATTGTTGAATGGATCGATGAACAAATAATTTTAACGATAGAATACTTGCATTTTTTAATTGAACGCAGGCTAAAATAAATATAGCATACGGTAAGGAGGTAAATATGTATCGATATTTAGGGTTGATTGCAATCATACCGGGGATAATTTATTTTACATTTTTTATTAGACGTTTTTTAAGAACAATATTAAATATTCATACTACACCCTTGATAGTTTTTACAATTGCTTTAATTGTTACTTTGCTTTCTTTTCCAGCAATTAATATTTTAAATTTATATGGAACTATCTATTATCATTTTTTAGTTATCATGATTATTTTAGAGTTATTAAATCTTGTTTTAAAAAGATTTAGTATTTATCAGTTTACTTTTACAAGTGGAATTTTAGGTGTGTTAGTTACGGGGATCGTGCTAGGTTATGGCTATTATAATATTAAACATGTGGTAGCTACTAATTATCAATTATCAAGTTCTAAAATAGATGATTTAAAAATTATTGAAATAGCTGATTTGCATATGTCAACTTCAATGAGTGTTAGTGAATTGGACAGTTATTGTAAAGAAATGAGTGAAGAGAATGCTGATATTGTTGTTTTGACAGGAGATATTTTTGATGAAAATACTCCCTATCAAGATATGATAGATGCAAGTAAAGCACTAGGCAGTATTAAAAATGATCAAGGAATTTATTTTGTTTATGGAAATCATGAACGAGCAAATTATCAGGGGATTGAATTTACACCAGAACAGATTGCTGCTAATCTTGAAGCTAATGGAATTCAGGTTTTAAATGATGAGGTAGTCTGTTTGGATAATATAAATATTATTGGACGTAGTGATGCTAGTTTTTGGCAAACTAATAATCGCGCTTCGATGGCTGATTTGACTGCATTAATTCCAAAAGATAAAAAAGACAATTATACAATTGTTTTAGATCACCAGCCTTTAGATTTAGAAACAAACGCTACATTAAAAATTGATTTACAATTATCAGGGCATACTCATGGTGGACAGCTTTTTCCAATGCGCTTTTTTCAGACTTTAACATCAGATACTCTTGTCTATGGGCAAAGAAATATTGGTGATTTTACAGCGATTACTACTAGTGGAATTGCTGGATGGCGCTATCCAATTAAAACCGGGGCTCCAAGTGAATATGTAGTAATCAATGTTGATTAAAATAAAAAGATGATTTTATTACTTTCAATAAAATCATCTTTATTATTTAGAAATAATTTCAACACCATCTTCAGTAACTAATAATGTATGTTCCCATTGAGCTGAAAGCGATCCATCTTCAGTGTAAACTGTCCATTCATCATCGGCATCAACAAAAACATCACGTTTACCAAGATTCAACATTGGTTCAATCGTAAAAACCATTCCTGGAACTAAAGTCACTGTTCTTTCATTTGGTTCAAAATGGAAGACATAAGGATCTTCATGAATCGCTAAACCAACACCGTGACCACAGAATTCACGAACAACACTATAATTATTAGCTTTAGCAAAAGTTTCAATGGCTTTACCAATATCACCAACACAGCTTTGATAAGGAACAATTGAAGCAATTCCGATTTCTAATGCTTTTTTAGTATCTTCAACTAGTTTTTTTGCTTCAGGACTAACATTTCCAATCATGAACATTCTTGAAGCATCAGCATAGTAACCATCTAACATAGTTGTTGCATCGACGTTGACAATATCACCTTCTTGTAAAATGATATCTTTGCTAGGAATACCATGACAAACAACATCGTTAATAGAAACACAGATGTGTTTAGGGAAACCCATGTATTGATAGTCAGCACAAGTTGCATGATATTTTTCAGTATATTCTTTAGCCATAATATCAATTTCTTCAGTTGCCATTCCAGCGTGAATATGTTCTTCGATATAGTCAAGTAAACCTGAGTTAATTGCAGCTGCTTTACGAATACCTTCGATTTGAGCTTCGTTTTTGATCATTTTTCTAGTTGGTATCTTTTTACCAGCTAATTTTAATTCTTTTAGTTTTTCATCAAATTGTAAGTGACATTTTTTATATTTTTTTTCACTCCCACACCAGCAGGGATCGTTTCTATTTATTTTCATATCTTGCCTTCTTTCTTTTAATTTAGTATAACACGTTGTTATAGACTTGCCAATTAGTCAAGACTAACATTTTTATTAATCAATGCTTCTTTTTGTTTATGGGATAATTGTTTTATAAAATATTCTCTTTTTAAAGCACTGCTTTTATCAATGAATTCTTCAAAGTAAACTAATTTTACTGGTCGTCTAGCACGGGTGTATTTAGCACCATGGTCATTATTATGAGTGGCAATTCGCTTTTTTAAATCAGTGGTCCAGCCAGTATAATAGCTATGATCATTACATTCGACAATATAAACATAATTTTTTTTCATCATCTCACCTGATAGTTATTATAACAGTAATTGCATATTTTTGATGACTAAATTATTTTTTTACGGTAAGATACAAACAATGGGGTGATATTATGGTTGATTTTAATAACTTAATAGATTTACAAATTGAAATATTTATTTTCATTATTATTGGTTATATTTTAAGAAAGTTAAACATCATTTCAAAAGAAAATCGTAAAAGTTTAACGGATTTAGTCATTAATATAATTTTACCAGCGAATATTATTTATTCTTTTATGATTGAAATGAATAGTGAAATTATTATTAGTGGTTTAGAAATACTAATTGTATCGATAGTTATTCAATTAGCTTGTCAGATTTTTGGTAAATACTTTTTTTATAAAGCTTCGCCAAGACAACAAAGCGTTTTACAGTATGGAACGATTTGTTCTAATGCGGGATTTATGGGTTCACCTTTAATCCAAGGATTATATGGCTTAGATGGCTTACTGTTTGCTTCAATATATCTAATTCCACAGCGAATTGTCATGTGGTCAGGGGGCGTGGCTTGTTTTACTAACGCTAAAGGAAAAGATGTAGTTAAAAAAGTTATTACTCATCCTTGTATTATTGCCGTAGTTATTGGGATGATTATTATGATTAGTCAAGTTCAATTACCTAATTTTCTTACTGTTTCTATTCAGTCGTTAAGTAATTGTACAATGGTTTTATCGATGCTTGTAATTGGAGGAATTTTAGCGGAAATTCGTTTTCGTGATGTAATTAGTTATTTAACTATTTATTATAGTTTTATCAGATTAATAATAATTCCACTAGTAGTTTTAGCTGGATGTACTTTGGCTTCATTACCACCATTAGTAACTTCAGTAGCTACGGTATTAGCCGGGATGCCAGCTGGTAGTACCACAGCCATCTTAGCAGAAAAATATAATGGGGATTCTAAACTGGCAGTAGAAATTGTCTTTTTATCAACCGCATTATCATTGTTTACGATTCCTTTACTATGTGTAATCATTAATATGGTTATTTAGTTAGAAGATAGCAGGATATTTTTATTTGTGATAAAATAAAACAAAGGGTATATTTTGTCGATAATAAAATTTCGTTAAAATCATATAATGTGGGGAGGAGAGTGATATAATGATATGCAATAATTGTGGTTATCATTTTAAAAACAGTTTGACTTGTCCGTTATGTGGACAATCGTATAAGAAAAAGAAAGTTTGTCCAGTATGTCAAAAACGGATTCATTACAATCAGATTCGTTGTAACAATTGTGGTAACCCATTGATTAAACAAAGCACAACAGATGTTTCTAAATATTATGTTAATAATCATAATTTTCCTAAAAATAATAAAACAACAGTTAATTATAATAATCAAAAAACTACAAATAGTTCCAATCAAAAAATTAGAAATGTACATACTAATAGCAAAAGTAAAACTAAAATTCCTTCTTTCCAGCCATTGGAAATGTATGATTATAAAATAGGCAACGAAGAGATAAAAAGAAGGTTTGAAGAAGCACGCAATGCCTTAAATTTTAGAAGAGATCGTCGTAAGAAAAAAACTAATAAATCAAGAATTCCTAATATTATTGCTGGACTTACTTTGTTGATTACAGTTGGTAGTTTTTTATTTGAAATACTTATTAACTTTATTGATAATGATTTTAGTTTTGAAGAAACAACAACTGAAAGAGCTGTTTTATCAGATGACTTCACTACAGCTAATATTACTGAAACAAATACGCCATTAGAAAATGCTGGTAATTATAATCAGGATAATCATGTGTATTTTAATAATGACCAAATTTATTTAGGCTATGAGGATAATGTTTATGTTACTGATAATGAATTAGCAACAATTAATACATTAACAGTACCTGGTAGTACATCTTTGTATGTAGAAGGGGATAATTTGTATTGTGGTTATTATGATGAATATTATTGTTATAATTTAACTAATCAAGAGGAAGTATTCTTGTTTAATAAAAATACGGTGCTGCCAATAGGTCAGGGACGATTTATCTATACTACTAATAGCAATAATGAGCTATATTTGTATAGCAATAATACCTCTACTTGTTTGTATGATGATTATACTTATGGTTTTTTCTTTGATGCAAATAGTGAGCTTGTTTATTTAGCTGATGGTGAAAAGATTCAAACAATGGATTTAAATGGTAACGTTGTTGGTGAATATTATATTAGTTGTTATTCAAACTTTTATGTTGATGGATCATTGTTGTATTATCAAAGTATTTATGGAGTTAATGTTTATAATTTAAGTGATGACAGTGAAAGTATACAAATTGAAGATTCGTTATATGAATTTACGGTTGTTGATGATGGAATTGTGTATTTAGATGATAATGAAAATTTAATGTATTATAACTTTGAAGATGAAAGTTATACTGAAATTGTTGATGGTGTTGATAGTTTTAATATCTTAGGAGAATATGTTTTATTTAACCGTTATGATAGTGGTTATAGCTGGTATATTGCTACAACTGATGGTCAAATTTGTTCGTTAGATACGTTAATGAATTAATGATATGGATTATAAAAGGCTTAGCCCATTTAGAGTTAAGTCTTTTTTTCATAAATGCAATATGGTAAAATGAAATCATTAAAAAAGTAGGTGATTTGATGATAAAATGCAAAAAATGCGGTACCGTTTTAAATGATGAAGATTTATTTTGCCCTGAATGTGGTACACCAGTAGAAAAGAGTGAGGCTGATACGAAAAACTATTGGTTAGATAAAAAAATCTGGGCTATTTTTATTGTTTTAGCTTTAATTACAGTGCCAATGCACATGTATCTTGATGATATGGAAGTTAAAAGTTCTAATGAAACTACTACTAGTGATTCTGGTAATGGCTCTGGTATTTCAGCTGAAGCAAAAGATGGTCTTTATAGTCAAGCGACAAATATCAATTATTTAGGGATTAGTTCTATCCAGAATGAAAATATTTATATTACGATCAATCAACAGTTAGTAAAATTTAATAGTGATTATTCTAGTCAGGAAGTTGTTTTAGATGGTTATTATACGGCATTTAGTGAAGATGAAAATAATTATTATTACTTAGATGCTAATAATAATTATATTAAAATGGATAAGGTTTCACGACAAGAAGATGTATTATTGATGAATGTTTATTATGTTCATAAAATTGATAATTTAGTTTATTATCAAAATGATGAAGATAATGAATCGATTCATTGTTTAGACTTAAGTAGTAATCAGGATACTAAAATTAATGATGAAGTTTCTTATTGTTTAATGGTTGATCAAAAAGAAAAACGGATTTTTTATACTAATCTAGATAATGAATTGATTTCGATATCTTTAGAAGGTAAGGATAAACAAGTGTTAGGTGAAAATACTTCTTTATATACTTATGATGGAGTGTATTTGTATTATTTAACTGATCAAGGAGTAATGCGTTGCAATCTAGATGGTGACGAGAAACTGATTTATGAAAGTGCTAATTTGGAACTTATCAATATGATTGGTGATAAATTGATCGTTCAAGAAGATAATACACTATATCAAATGGATCGTGATGGTAAAAATGTTGAAGAAATATATACAAGTATCACTGATATGACATTTGAAGTTATCGGTGAACAATTATTAGTATTATCAACTGAAGACTATAATCAATTTTCATATCAAATTGTTAATCTTGATGGAACTAGTAAATCATTAACTGAAAATCAATCAGGATTAATAGGAAATGAGGTTTAAGTAGAAGATGAAAGTAAAAGAAATACTAGCAGCTACTGATGGTAAATTACTTAGTGGAGATAGCGAATTAGAAATTACAGGGTTTAGTCAAGATAGTCGAAAAGTAAGTAATGGCATGATGTATATTCCAATTATTGGTGAACGTTTTGATGGTCACGATTTTATACAAAGTGCTTTTGATAATGGTGCTAGTGCTATTATTACAGATCGAGTAATTGATGATAATAAACATACTGTTATCTTAGTAAAAGATACTTTAAAAGCCTTACAGGATATGGCACATTATTTAAGAAATCATCGTGATGTTATTGTCGTAGGGATTACAGGTAGTGTTGGTAAAACTAGTACCCGGGATATGGTATATAGTGTTATTAAACAACAATATCGAACATTAAAAACAGAAGGAAATTATAATAATAATATTGGTTTGCCGTTAACGATTTTAAGATTGCAAGATGAACAAGTAATGGTATTAGAAATGGGAATGAATCATCTTAAAGAGATGGAAGAATTATCATTGATAGCCAATCCTGATATAAGTGCAATTACTAATGTTGGAACGGCACATATTGGTGAGTTAGGTAGTCGTGAAAATATTTTAAAGGCTAAATTAGAGATCATTGCTGGTATGAAAGATGGCAGCACCCTTGTTATTAATAATGATAATGATATGTTATCTAAAGTACAAATTGATCGTTTGCAACTGTTAACAGTAGCAGTTGATAATGATGGTGATTTTAAAGCTGATAATGTTATTTTAAAGGACGATCATAGTGAATTTGAAATAGAATATGAAAATAAAAAATATTCTGTTTATGTACCGGTACCAGGAAAACATTTTATTTTAAATGCTTTGATTGCTATTGCGATTGGTCATAAATTAAATATAAGTATTGATAAATGTATCCAAGGGATTAAAGAATTTGAATTAACTAAAAAGAGAATGGATGTTATTGAGTTAAAAAATAAAATAACTTTAATCGATGGAACATATAATGCTAGTGAAGATTCAATGAAATCGAGCTTAGATGTACTAGCAACATATAATCGAAGAAAGGTTGCGGTTCTTGCAGATATGCTTGAATTAGGTGATTTTAGCCAAGAAATTCACCAAAGAGTAGGTGAATATGTTGCTAAAAAGAATATTGATGTTTTAGTTGCTGTCGGTAAAGAAGCTAAATATATTGTTGATGGTGCTAAAGAGATGAAAATGGATGCTATTTTCTATTGTCAAGATAATCAAGAAGTGATAAATTATTTACAGAATAATTTACAAAGTAACGATGTTGTTTTATTGAAGGGGTCTAATGGGATGAAACTCAAAGATGTCGTTACTAAAATAGAGGAGAAATTTTCATGAAACAAAAATTATTAGTTTTATGTGGCGGACAATCTAGTGAACATATTGTATCAAGAATGTCTTGTACTTCAGTTTTAAATAACTTAAATAAGGATAAATATGAATTAACATTAGTAGGAATAACTACTGATGGTAAATGGTATTATTTAGATCAAAAACAAACAGATTTAGCGAAAGATAGCTGGCTTGATAATAGCAGACCGGTTGAAGATGTTTATGGATTGCTTAAAAGTCAAGATGTGGCTTTACCAGTATTACATGGTTTATATGGTGAAGATGGAACAATTCAAGGTTTATTTGAACTTACTCAATTACCATATGTTGGTTGTAGAGTTTTAGGCTCTAGTGTGGCAATGGATAAAATCTATACTAAAAAGATTTTAGATACAGTAGGAATTCCTCAAGTAAAATCAGTGTATGTAAAAAAACGCTATGATGATAAATTAGTTGTAGTAGATCAAAATTTTGATGAAATCAGTAATGTTGAAGAATATATTGGTGAACAAATTGGGTTCCCTTGTTTTATTAAAGCTAGTCGCTCTGGTAGTAGTGTAGGGTGCTATCGCTGTGATAAACAATCAGATTTAATGGCTAAATTAATGGAAGCTGGTAAATATGATCGTCATATCGTAGTAGAAGAATGTATCGATTGTATTGAATTAGAAACAGCAGTTTTAGGTAATGATGATGTTATTGTCTCTAGAGTAGGGCAAATTATGCCACATGGTGAGTTTTATACATTTGAATCTAAATACGAAGATGAAGAAAGTAAAACTTGTATTCCAGCATTAGTTGATGAAAAGATTCAAGAACAGATTCGTCAATATGCTATTAAGGTATTTAAAGCAGTTGATGGACATGGTTTAAGTCGAGTAGACTTTTTCTTGGATAAAAAGACTAATAAAGTTTATTTAAATGAAATTAACACAATGCCTGGCTTTACAAAGATTTCAATGTATCCTCAGTTAATGGAAGATTTTGGAATAAGTTATTCTGAATTGCTTGATCGTTTAATCGTTTTAGCAATGCAAAGATAAGAACCTGCGGGTTCTTTTTTTGTATATCTATTGCTTATAAAAATGAGATAAATTTGAGATAAAATATAGTATTTTATATGTTATAATATAACTGTCTTTAAAATGACTTTGGCATATTAAACAATAAAAATTATTTAAATATTATAGTAATGGAGAAAAAATATGAAATATGCCAATAAGATGTTTTTTAATAATCAAACTTATTTATCTTTAGTAACTGGTGGTGCTGTCTATGGATAATTACACAGCTACAGTTATTAATCAATCGATCATCAATAATGATTCTAAAAGT
>NZ_NFKR01000035.1 GCF_002160495.1 Erysipelatoclostridium sp. An173
TTTCAAGACTACACTTTTTTAGCTTGAATAAAAATATAACCAGGAGAAAATATATTTTCTATATAGCTCCTGGCTAAAAATTTGTCATCTTAACTTAATGACATTGGTTATGAAGTTGAAAAATCCTGGAAAAAATAATTAATTTTAAGTAAGGAGAGTCAAGATGAAATTTCCAAAAAATTTTCTATGGGGTGGTGCGTTGGCCGCTAATCAATGTGAAGGTGCATATTTAGAAGATGGTAAAGGGTTAAGTGTACCAGATATGATTTTAGGTGGTGATATTAATACCCCAAGAACAATTTGTAAATATATTCAGAAAAATAAATTTTATCCTAGTCATGAAGCCGTTGATTTTTATCATCGGTATAAGGAGGATATTGGCTTATTTGCACAAATGGGTTTTAAAGTTTTGAGAATATCAATTAATTGGGCTCGTATTTATCCAACTGGTGAAGAAGCAGTTGCTAATGAAGCAGGCTTAAAATTTTATGATAAAATTTTTAATGAATGTCATAAATATGGAATAGAACCAATGGTCACATTATCTCATTATGAAATGCCTTGGAATTTAGTAGAAAAATATCAAGGATTTTACTCAAGAATAGTGATTGATTATTATCTCAAATATGCAAAAACTTGTTTTAAAAGATATCGAAATAAAGTTAAATACTGGCTTACTTTTAATGAAATTAATGCTGGGACGATGGCTGATCCTTTGGCTAGTATTATGGGACTTGGCTATATGACAAGAAAAGATTTACAAAGAAATGAGCCATGTACTTTTGATGAATTAAGTGATAATCCTCAAGAACGATATACGGCATTACATCATGAATTAGTTGCTAGTGCTTTGGCGGTAATCGAAGGTCATAAAATCAATCCAGAATTTATGATTGGCAATATGATTAGTCATATTACCTGGTATCCACGCACTTGTAATCCTAAAGATATTTTAGCATGGCAACAAAAAGATGCAATTTTTAATGATTTTTGTGCAGATGTTCAAATTAGGGGTGAATATCCAGAATATATGTTAGCTTATTTGAAAAATCATCAAATTGATACTTCTTATATATTAGTAAATGATAAAAAAATCTTAAAAGAGGGAGTTATTGATTTTTATACAATGTCATACTATATTTCCAATTGTGTTAGTACTGATCCTAATGTTGAAAAAATTGGTGGTAATTTAGTTGGCGGGGCTAGAAATCCCTATTTACAAGCAAGTAAATGGGGTTGGCAAATTGATCCGGATGGATTGAAATATACATTAAAAGCCATTTCAAGTCGTTATCCTAAAATACCTATTATGATAGTTGAAAATGGTTTTGGTGCAGTTGATAAAGTTGAAAAAGATGGAAGTATTCATGATGATTATCGAATTGATTATTTAAGAAAACATTTAATAGCAATGAAGGAGGCTATTAATGAAGGGGTTAACTTAATAGGTTATACATCGTGGGGACCAATAGATATTGTTTCTGCTGGAACAGGCCAATTTTATAAACGATATGGCTTTATTTATGTAGATAAACATGATGATGGTACAGGTGATTTTTCGAGAATAAAAAAAGATTCATTTTATTGGTATCAAAAAGTTATTAAGTCCAATGGGGAGGATTTGTAGAAATGAAAGATTTATATTTGATGCGTCATGGAGAGACTTTGTTTAATCAAAGAAGAAAAATTCAGGGCTGGTGTGATTCACCTTTAACTGAAGCTGGTATCAATCAGGCCAAACAAGCTAAAAACATATTATCTAAGATTAAATTTGACCACTTCTATAGTTCGACAGCAGAACGATGTGTTGATACTTTAGAGTTAATTACTGACCAACCCTATCAAAGATTAAAAGGACTAAAGGAAAGGTATTTTGGCAGCTTTGAAGGTGAGAGTGAGGATCTAAATCCACCAGTAGCTAAATATGATGAATTTTTTTCTCTTTACGGTGGCGAAACCCGAAAAGAAGTTATGGATAGAATGGTGACAACACTTACTAATATAATGGAACAACCTGATTGTCAAAAGGTTTTAGCTGTTTCTCATGCTGGGGCATGTCGTTGCTTTTTATCTCATTTAGGTAATCCAGAACAATTATTAAACGGGAAAAGATTGACTAACTGCTGTATATTGCATTTTAAGTATGATAATGGACGTTTTATTTTTAATGAACTTTTAAATAGTAGTAAAGAGGGAAACTAAGATGGCAAAAGTATTTTTTCCAAGTTGTAAAGCGGTTGCTAGTTATCCTGAGGCTAGTAAAAAATTAGCTGCATATCTTAAAGATAAATATCAAATTGATCCAATAGGATGTTGTAAAGTAAAAGGGAAAATGCTAAATGATGATGACCAAGCAATTTTAGTTTGCCTCAATTGCTCACGAGTACTAGAAGGTAATCAACAAGAATTTATTTGGAACATCATTGATCAAGATGATAATTTTATTTTCCATGATTATCATGGCATTCAAATGACATTGCAAGATTGTCATTTGGCTAATAACAAACAAGAAGTAAAAAAAGCGATAAGATCATTAATGAAAAAAATGAATATTGATATTGTTGAAAATGAGGCTTTAAATGATCATTGTCCTTCGTATGAAATTGCTGGATATCATTTAAAACAAAAGCTAACTGAAGAAGAAAAAAAAGCATATTTTACTAATAAATATAATAAAGCTACTACTGATGTTATCGTATCTTATTGTAAATATTGTAATGATGGAGTGCTATTTTCTAATAAACAGGGTAAACATATTTTAGAATTACTTTTCCCGATTAAATAAATTGTTAAAAGAGGTTTATTAAATAGGGTTCTTTCTTGCTTTAGGGTAATATACGTAAATGGAAGAATAAAATAAGTTGATTGATCAATAAATTTTATTACTTCCTAATTTTTATCTACCCATTATCGAGTAAGAACCTTAAATAGGTAGATCTCTTTTATTATTTTAAATCATAAATTATAGTAATCATATTTTATGATTTAAAACATTTTGATTATGAATAATAATTTGTTAAAGTTGTTTATTGAAGGTATTTTAAATATTCAATGTCAGGATATCAAAGTTTTGAATCCGGATTTAAGTCGTGACCATGTTGAAGATAAAGATATGATCTTAGATATTAAAGTAACTGTTGCATCAGGCAAGCAGATTGATATTGAGATGCAAAATTCATCTTTTTCTGTTAGTCAACGTCATCGTTTTCAACTATACGGAGCTAAAATGCCTACATATCAGGAAAAAAAGGTAAAGAAATATAGATATATAAATCCAGTCTATCAAATTATTTTTATCAATGATATAGATAGTGATAATCTACAGCTTTATGATACTTATCAAAGTAGAAATAAAGAAGGTAAATTAGAAAAGAATAATCTGATGAATCAAGTATATGTTCAAGTGCCTTATATCAATGTCATAAAGCAGTATAAAAAACTAGATGAATTCAGCGAATTAGAACTGGCAATCTATATATTTGCAAACGGGATAACAGATGATATAATGAAACTGAAAGAATCAAAGGTGATTGAGATAATGAAAGACAAGATGGAAAGATTTAATCAAGATGATGAACTAAGATTAGCAGCATATAATCGGGAGCTAAATATTTATGCTCATGAAATGGAACTCGAAGAGAGTTATCAAAATGGAAAAGAAGAAGGAATTTTGCTTGAAAAAAGGAATCTAACTATTCAGCTATTCAAATCAAAATATCCAGATGAAGATGATAATTTTTTGAGTAATTTAGAAGCTAAAGAGTATGATAAGATTTTTAAAATGCTATTAGAAAATCAATCACTAGAAACAATCAAGAAAGTAATTAAAAAATAATAGACTATAGCTGCTGGAAAAGCAGCTTTTTAATATATGGGTAAATATTATCTATAAAAAATAATAGAGTATGACTATGTGTAAGTTTCATTAGAAGCGTAATGATGATCGAGGCTGTCTATTCTTGGTTAAAATATTTTGATTATGAATGATAATTTGTTAAAATAAAAGAGATTAATTATAAAATATGCTGATACAAAGATGGAGGTAAAATGGTTAAAAGATGTAAGTGGGTTGAAGACAAATCAAAATTATATCAAGATTATCATGATTATGAATGGGGAGTACCGGTTTATGATGATGAAAAATTATATGAAATGTTTTTATTAGAAACTTTTCAAGCGGGACTTTCCTGGATTACAATTTTGAAAAAAAGAGAAGCTTTTAAAGAAGCGTTTGATAATTTTGATGTGAATAAAATAGCTGCTTATAATGAAGATAAAGTAACTGAATTATTAAATAATGAAAAAATTATTCGAAGTAAACGAAAAATTAATGCTGCAATAAAGAATGCTCAAATATTTATAGATATTCAAAAAGAATTCGGTAGTTTCTCAAAATATCTTTGGGGTTATACCGATTATCAGATAATTAAAAATGAGGATGATAAAATTAAAACTACTTCTAGTTTATCTGATTGTATTTCAGCCGATTTAAAAAAACGCGGAATGAGTTTTGTGGGGTCAATTACTATCTATTCGTATTTACAAGCAGTAGGTGTTGTTAATGATCATGAAACTGATTGTTTTTGTTATCAAAGATAAATGGAGATGATTTAATGGTATTGAAGATTAAAGATGACAAAAAACTTACGGTAATGGATTTTACAGGGATATATCGGATGCAAAAGTTTTATCGACATGAAAATATAAACTGGATTGACTGTCGAGATATTGAAGGGACTCATGGCTATTGTAGTGATGAAGCTAAAGAGAAGATAAAAAAACGTATCTGTACTTGTCCAGTTAATGGGATTCATTTTATTGATTCAGGGAATTTTCATTATGTTAGTGAATTTTATCTAGAGAAATTAACTGAGGAGTTTGTTTTAGTTGTTTTTGATCATCATAGCGATATGTTAAAACCGCTTTTTGGCGATATTTTAAGTTGTGGTTCCTGGATTTTAAATGCTATGGAACATAATAAGTATTTAAAGAAAGTGATTTTAATTGGAATTGCCAAAGAACAAGTTGCTTTAATTGATGAAAAATATCAAAAAGATATTATATATTTTACTGATGAAGATTTAGGTGATTTAAATAAATGGGATAAAGCTGCAATGCTGCTAGAAAATTATCCATTATATATATCAATTGATAAAGATGTGTTAAGTCAAGATGTTGTTATAACTAATTGGCAACAAGGACAAATGTATTTATTAGAACTTAAACTGTTTTTAGCGGAAATGATTAAACAAGGACAAGTAATAGGAATTGATATTTGTGGTGAGTGTAGTAATGAGGTAGCTAAGCTTAGTGAAATAAAAAGCAATGATTTATTAAACTATAAAATATTAGAATTTTTAAAAAGAGAGTTAACGAATAATGTGTAGTCAGTATTTTTTAGAATTAAAGATGTTAATGGAAATGGAAGATAGGATAGATTATCTTTTTGAATTAGAATTACAAAAAAGAATAACTTATTATCCTAGTAATCAAATTCCAGTAATCAAAATGAATAATAATCAATTAACAGGTGATTTAGTTAAATGGGGTTATCGCTTATTTGACAATAAATTAGTAATAAACGCTAGAAGTGAAACACTAAATCAAAAAGCATTGTTTAAAAATGATTTAATTAATCATCGTTGTATTATTCCAGCTACGGGATTTTATGAATGGGATGAACATAAACAAAGATTTAGTTTCGAAAATCCACAACATAAATTATTATTTATGGCAGGAATTTATCGGGAATTTAATAATCAAAAAGAAGTAGCAATTATTACTACTAATGCTAATGAAAGTATGGAAAATATTCATTCACGGATGCCACTTATATTTAATTACTTACAAATGATCGAGTGGTTAGAAAATAAAAATGTTACGTCTTTATTAAAAATAAAACCAGAATCATTAATTATAACATCAGGTAATTTACAAACTAGTTTATTTTAGGAGGAAATATGAAACAGAAACATATTTTATTTGATTTAGATGGAACTTTGACAGATCCAATGATGGGAATAACTAAGTCAGTTCGTTATGCCTTGAATTATTATGGAATTGAAGTAAATGATTTAAATGACCTATTACCTTTTATTGGTCCACCATTAAGAGATTCTTTTAAAGAATATTATGGATTTGATGAAGCTAAAGCTAATGAAGCAGTTGAAAAATATCGAGAATATTATAAGACAGATGGTATTTTTGATAATAAGGTTTATCAAGGAATGGTAGAATGTTTACAAACATTAAAAGATAATGGTAAAAAATTATATGTAGCCACTTCTAAACCAGAGTTTTTCGCTAAACAGATTATTGAACATTTTTCGTTATCAAAATATTTTGAATATGTTGGTGGTAGTGAGTTTAATAGTCGTGAAAAGAAGGCCGAAGTAATTGAATATGTTTTAAAAACTAATCAAATCGATAATGATGATGTTATTATGGTTGGTGATCGTAAACATGATATTATTGGTGCTCATGAAAATAAGATTCCTTGTGTTGGTGTTTTATATGGTTATGGAACTGAGGATGAATTAAAACAGTATCAAGCGGATTATTTGGTTGCTAGTGTTGAAGAATTAACGGAATTATTGAAATAAAATACCGCTTATGGGTATTTTATTTTTTTATAGAAATATTTAACTAGATGACAAAAAGGATAATGAGATTATTTTAAAAAGAAAAATATTTGTTAAAAAAAGTAAATAATGGTTAAGTTATATTAGATTTTATGTTAGAATTTCTCTGTTATTATACAGGAGGACAAAAATGAGTAAAGTAATAAAATTAGGTGATTATAGAGGAATCGAAGTTAAAGTTCCTAAACAATTATCAGTAACAGAAGAAGAAATTAATCGTGAAATTCAAAATTTTCTAAGCCAAAACTCTCAATTAGTAGAAAAAGATGGTGAAGTTGCTAATGGAGATGTAACAACTATCGATTTCGAAGGGTTCAAAGATGGTGTTCCTTTTGAAGGTGGTAAAGCTAATGGACATCAATTAGAAATTGGTTCTGGTCAATTTATTCCTGGTTTTGAAGAACAAATGATTGGGATGACTAAAGGTGAAACTCGTGACTTAAACTTAACATTCCCTGAAAATTATGGAGTAGCAGATTTAGCTGGAGCAGATGTAGTATTTAAAGTTACTGTTAATAAAATTGCTACCAAAAAAGAAGCTGAATTAACTGATGAATTTATTGCTTCTTTAAATGCACCAAACTTTAAAACAGTAGAAGAATTAAAAAATTTAATTGAAACTTCTTTACAAATGCAATATAAACAACAATTTGAAGCTGCTAAAGAAAATGCAGTATTAGGTAAATTAATTGGAGAATGTGAAGTTGAAGTTAGTGATGAAGATGTTGAAAAAGCATTACAACAACATATCCAACATATTTCAATTGAATTGGCACAACAAGGGTTACAATTAGAACAATATTTACAAATGATGAATACAGATTTAGATAGTTTAAAACAACAAATATTACCAACAGCTAAACAACAAGCATCATTTGAAGCTATCATTGATGAAATTGTTAAAGTTGAAAGTTTAACTACATCTGATGAAGAAGCTAAAGATCAAGTTTCTAAAATTGCTGCTGCTAATCAAATGAGCGTTGATGAAGTTTTAGAAAAAATTCAATTAGATGATTTAAAACGTGATTTAGCTAGAATTCAAGCAAGTCATTTAATTATGGATTTAGCAAATATTATTGAAGAATAAGAAGAAAAGGTCCTTTTAGTCAAGGGCCTTTTTAAATACACTGCTTTAGCGATTATCGATTTTTTCTGGATATAAATCATGATTTGCAAGACGATTCCAAGCAATATCTTCCCATTTAGTTCCGGGTTTACCATAATTACAATAAGGATCGATTGAAATACCACCACGTGGTGTAAATTTACCCCAAACTTCGATATATTTAGGATCTAATAATTTAATTAAATCTTTCATGATAATATTCATACAATCTTCGTGAAAATCACCATGATTTCTAAAACTAAATAAATAAAGTTTTAAAGATTTACTTTCAACCATTTTAATATTAGGAACATAGCTAATATAAATAGTAGCAAAATCAGGTTGTCCGGTGATTGGACAAAGACTAGTAAATTCAGGACAATTAAATTTTACAAAATAGTCATTATCTGGATGCTTGTTATCAAAAGTTTCTAATACTTCAGGAGCATAGTCATCTTTATATTCAGTATTTTTACTACCTAATAATGTTAAATTATCCATTGTTTCCTCCTAATAGCGGGTCAATAACCCCGTTTTTTAAAAAAGCTTCTTGCCTATCAAGACAAGTACCACATTTTCCACATGGTTTATCATTTCCTTCGTAGCATGACCAAGTTAAATGATATGGAACATTTAAATCTAAACCAATTTTTACAATATCAGCTTTACTTTTATTAACAAAAGGAGCTTCGATTTGTAGTTGATGTCCACTTCCTTCATAAATTGCTTGATTCATAGCATTGTTGAAAATTTCGCTACAATCAGGATAGGCATTTCCGGCAGCATCATCTTTATGAGCACCATAATAGATTAAATTGCAATTTTTAGATAAGGCGATACTAGCGGCACTAGATAAAAATAAACCATTTCTAAAAGGTACATATGTAGTTACCGGTTTGCCATCAGTTTTGCTTAATTGTTTAGCATAAGTTTCGTGAGGAATTTCTTTACTTGAATGATTTAATAACGAACAATCGCTATATTCAAAAATCTTAGCTAAATCTAAAAAAATATGTTCTACTTGATAATATTTAGCAATTTGGTTAGCTGCCTGAATTTCTTTATCATGTTTTTGACCATAGCTAATGGAAAGGGCCACGACATTTTCATGACCATATTGATTTATTGCTAATGCTAGGGCGGTAGTAGAGTCAACCCCACCGCTGAATAATACTAAAACTCTCATTAGTTTCTCCTTTTATTGTAGATATATTTGCAAACTAGGATCGTTTTTAAAACGCCCAGTTAAAGTGCTTGTGGTTGTTGAAGTGTTTGCTTTTTTTATTCCCCGGGCACTCATACAGCTATGTTTACCGTTTATAATAACTGCAATATCTTTTGAATCAGTAATTAAGCTGATGATTTCTGCAATATCACTACCAATTCTTTCTTGCAGCTGTAGACGGCGGGCTACCATATCAGCAATTCTTGCAATCTTGCTTAGACCGATGACCTTACCGTTAGGAATATAAGCTACTGTAACTTTCATATCATACATTAATGCAAGATGATGTTCACAATAGCTAAAAATATCGATATCTTTTACAACGACAATTTCTTGGTTAGCAAAATCAAGATCATCAGCAAAAGTTTTATTGAACATTTCTGCGATTTCCTGATTAGTATATTGAATGCCGGCAAAAACTTCTTCATACATTTTAGCTACTCGCTTTGGTGTTTCTTTTAACCCTTCACGATTAGGGTCTTCACCAAGGGCTTCAATAATTTGATAAATACATTCTTCAATTTTTTTAAGATCAATCATTTTAGACTCCTCGCATATTGGGATTCCAAATATATTTATGTAATTGTAATTGAAAATTAACGCCATTTAGCTGATTTTCAATCATAAAAGCAACAATTTCTTTAGGATCGATTTGTCCATAAATTGGGCTAAAGTAGACCTGCGCTTTGTTAATTAAATCGTATTTATCAATAATATTTTTAGCGGTAATTAAATCTTTTTGATTACCGACTACAAATTTAACAACATCATCTTTTGTTAAGTAATTGTAGTTTTTTTCATTCATATAATTTTCCATCAAGCTAGATGGGGTTTTATAATCTAAGGTAAAAATTGGTCGTAAATCGCTAATAAATGGTTTGATATTAACACTACCATTAGTTTCGATTTCGACGTTATAATTAAGTTTTAATAATTCAAAAATCAAGGACTTAATGTTTTTTTGTAACAGTGGCTCACCACCAGTTAAAGTTACATTTTTGATTTTGTTTTCATTTAAATAATTAATAATTTCTTCTTCAGTCATTAAAGAATATTTAGCATCATCACTATTGGCATACTTACTATCACAATAACTGCAATTTAAATTACAGCCTTGAAAACGAATGAAAGCAGCTAATTGTCCAGCTTTACTGCCTTCACCATTGATGCTAATAAACTTTTCAACTACTTTAAAATTATTCATCATTACCTCGGTAACTAGCACAATTATTAGGAGTTTCATAAACATCAATACAATCAAGATTGTATTTCTTAGCTAATAACTCAAAAATATATCGAGCTAGATTTTCTGCAGTTGGTCGAAATGGTAATGAAACGATTTTAAAATTTTCGTTAATCAAAGCTTGGTACAAATCAGTTGATAAACTATTAGTTTCGATAATTAAAGTATGATCAAGTGAATCGGTAATCTGTTTTAAATCATTTTTTAAATCAGTAAAATCAATAATCATACCATTGTTTTGTTTATCTTCTAATAAAGATGTACTTTTAATTGAAACGACAACGCGCCAGCGATGACCATGAATGTTAGCACATTTTCCGTTATAGCCAGCTAAAAAATGAGCACTATCAAAGCTTTGTTCAGTTTTTAAATAATACATTTTCTCTCCTTTCCATACCATCAATAAAAAAAGTAGGCGCACTAAAAGCCTACTTTAAAAGATAATATAAAAAAGTATGCCCTAGTTTTATTTTAAGACAGGATGGTACAAACGAACTGTCTAAAGCTATAATAATCCATTTGTCCTTGATATGTCAAGGTAATGTTATCTAAAGTTCATGTAAATCTTTGTAAAGAAAAGTTAAGAATTTGTTAACAATGTTTGCATTATGTTAATTTTATGTTAAAGTAACGTTTGTAAAGGGGGAAAAATAATGGAACTTACTGATATATTTACTTTACTAGGTGGATTGGCATTATTCTTATACGGTATGACAATGATGTCTAATGGACTTGAATTAGCTGCCGGAAATAAGATGAAAACAATCCTTGAAAGATTAACTGCTAATCGTTTTATCGGTGTTGCTGTGGGTGCTTTAATTACAGCTATTATTCAGTCATCTTCTGCTACAACAGTAATGGTCGTTGGATTTGTAAATGCTGGATTAATGGAACTAAAAAGTGCTGTTTGGATTATTATGGGAGCTAATATCGGAACGACAATAACAGGGCAATTGATTGCTATCGATATTACAGCATTAGCACCAATTATCGCTTTTATCGGTGTAGCGTTAATTGCATTTTTCAAAAGTAAAAAACTTGATGCTTTTGGGACAATTATTGCCGGGTTAGGAATTTTGTTTATGGGAATGGATATCATGTCTGGTGCAATGGAACCATTACGTGATTCACCAACGTTTGTAAGTATGGTTTCTTCTTTTGAAAATCCATTAATCGGTATTTTGGTTGGTGCTGGTTTTACAGCGCTTATTCAAAGTTCTTCTGCGTCTGTTGGTATTTTACAAGCTCTTGCTAGAAGCGGTGTCGTTACATTACCTTCTGCAATTTATGTATTGTATGGACAAAATATTGGGACATGTATTACTTCAGTACTAGCAAGTATTGGGACAACTAGAAACGCTAAAAGAACAACAATTATCCATTTATCATTTAATATTATTGGGACAATCATTTTCGTAATTATTAGTATGTTAACACCATTTGCTGATTTTATGGCATCATTAACACCTACTAATATACCGGCACAGATTGCAAACGTGCATACAATTTTTAATGTTGTAACTACAATTGTTTTATTACCTTTTGGTGCTCAATTAGTTAAACTTACATATATAGTTTTACCTGAAAAAGAAGGTTTAGAAGATAAGATGACAGTTAAATATTTAGATGCATCTGTCTTTACAAATGATTATTATATTGGACGTAGTGCTATTGTTAATCGCCAATTATTTAATGAAACACAAAATATGTTGTCAGAAGTTCAACAAAATGTACAACGTGCCTTTGAACTAATGAGTAACTATGATGAGGCTAAACACGAAGAAATATTAAAACATGAAGAATATATTGATTATTTAAACAAAGAAATTATCCAATATACAACAACAGCGATTTCTTCAGAATTTCCAATCGAAGAATCACAATCAATTGGATTATTCTTAAAAACTGCCGGAGATTTAGAACGAGTTGGTGATCACGCTATAAATATTGCTGAACGTGCAAAACAACTTTATGAAAATGATGAACATTTCTCTGATGAAGCAATGAAAGAAATCTCAATCATGAATGATATGACTAGAAATATTTTACAAGAATTAAGTGTCTTAAAACGTGAAGAATTACATGATATTGTTGAAAAAGTTGATGTAATTGAAGATAATATTGATGGTATCACTCATGAATTTTCATTAAATCAATTAAAAAGATTGCGTGATAAAAAATGTACACCAGAACATAGTGCATTATATACTGAAACACTTATTGATTTTGAAAGAATCGGTGATCATGGTTTAAATATTGCCGTTGCTTTTGATACAATTAAAGAAGAATTAACAACAATGGCTTAAACTGGCTGAATTTCAGTCAGTTTTTTAATATATTATTAAAAACTTAATCATTTGTTCATTCTTTGTCAGTATAATAAGTGTCGGAGGCGATTGGAATGAAGATTGATAAAACATATGTAATATACTTTTCCCCTACAGAAACTTCTAAAAAATCAGCAGTTAGTATTGCTCGCGGATTAGAAGGAACATTAAATGAAATAGACATAACTTCTATGCCAATTGAAGCTAAACAGTTTAATCGACATGATGTTGTTGTATTTGGAATGCCGGTATATGGGGGACGTATTCCTGTTGAGGCGGTTAAAAGATTAAAATCATTTACTGGTGATCATACTCCTTGTATTATAACAGTAACTTATGGTAATCGTCATTATGATGATGCATTGTTAGAGTTATTTAATATTGTAGAAGGGCAAGGGTTTATCCCGATTGCAGCAGCAACATTAGTTGGTCAGCATACTTATGGAAATATCCAAGTGGGACGTCCAGATCATGATGATATGTATCGCGATGAGTTGTTTGGAAGCTTAGTGCGGTTAAAAATTAATAAAGATAACTTTTCATTTGTTTCAATACCAGGTCATTATCCTTATCGTGAAGGTGGTAATGGTGGTAAATTTAGACCGTCTACAAATGAAAATTGTACGCAATGTGGATTGTGTGTAAAAAAATGCCCGATGCAAGCTATTGATCCAAAGGATTGTAAAACGATTAATGATCAGTGTTTATCTTGCTTTAGATGTATTAGAATTTGTCCAATGCAAGCTAAAACTATGGATCATGATCAAAATTATCAACAGTTTGCTAAGGAATTTACTGAAAAACTATCAAAACGTAAAGAAAATGAATATTTTGTATAATAAATAAGTACGGCGTTTTTTAATTTCCGTACTTATTTTTTGTTTTAAATTGAAAACGTAAATTATAAAACTGATAAATAATAACCAATATATATATTAGAGCAATAACATTAACAAGATAATAGTTAGAAGCAGCTAAAAGCTGATTGATAAAAGGGTCGATAAAATTCACTAATATTATGCCTAATATTCCCCATATTAAACTATAAAACAAACAAATTCGACTACAATAATTATCCGGATATTTTTGATAATTCCAGATTTCAATATTTAAATCATGAGCTAAAAAATAGTGTGTTACATATTCTAAAGCAGTACAACATACTAAAGAATAAAAGAAGATTTCAAAATTATTAGTATGATAGGGAACTGCTTTCAATATTAATAATGCTCCAAATCCATATATTGGAATAAAAGGACCTTTTAATAATCCGGAAAAATGAATTCTTTTTTCAAGTATTGAAATATATGCCGATTCGATAATAAAGCCTAGAAAAGTATAAATTGCAAATTTTACCATTATAACCTCCATTAGTAATTTTATGATAAAATTTGGCAATTATGATACTAAATATGAGCAAGCAGTTTTTCAATTTCAAGAGCAATTTCTTTTGGTTTGACTAATGGCTCAAAGCGAGCGACTACATTACCCTTACGATCAATTAAAAATTTAGTAAAATTCCAATCAATTCGTTTAGAAAGTGCTGGATCCTGGTTTTCTTTAAGATATGTATAAATAGGTGCTTCGTTTGGACCGTTGACATCGATTTTAGCGAATTGTGGGAAGCTAACCCCATAAGTATCAGCACAAAAAGAAATAATTTCTTCCATTGTTCCTGGTGCTTGTTCACCAAACTGGTTACAAGGAAAATCAAGGATCCAAAAACCTTGGTCGTGATACTGTTCAAATAAATCTTCTAATTCATCATATTGTTCAGTAAATTCACATTCCGTAGCCGTATTTACAATAAGCAATACCTGGTTTTGATATGTACTTAATGATTGTAGTTGATTATTGTTATCTAAAACGTTTATATCGTATAAGTTCATGTTATTCTCCTTTTAATAATTTATTTATTAATTATAAAATGATTTTATATTAATAACAAATAATATGCTTGTGAATGTTTGATTTTGACGTGATTGATACAAGAATAAATTAATAGCAAAAAAAATGACAAAATTTTAAATAAAGGGTTGACGATTATAAAAGCTTATGTTATTATATTTGAGCAGTCAATTGATGGGCCTGTAGCTCAGTTGGTTAGAGCGCACCCCTGATAAGGGTGAGGTCGATGGTTCAAATCCATTCAGGCCCACCATTAATTAATTGCATTTATATATGGGCCTGTAGCTCAGTTGGTTAGAGCGCACCCCTGATAAGGGTGAGGTCGATGGTTCAAATCCATTCAGGCCCACCATATATAAAAATTAATAAAATATTTTTGGGGCCTTAGCTCAGCTGGGAGAGCGCCTGCTTTGCACGCAGGAGGTCAGCGGTTCGATCCCGCTAGGCTCCACCATTTGTAAATTAGCTCTGCTTTGGCAGAGTTTTTTTGTTTTTATAGGAGGTAATTATGACCGATAAATTAATCATTTTAGTAGCTAGTTTTTTTATATACTGCTTTCTTGGTTGGGTATGGGAATCGATTATTTTACCATTATCACGAAAACAAAAACCTTATAACCGTGGTTTTTTAAATGGACCATGGATACCAATATATGGTTTTGGAGCGATATTAGTAATTGTATTATTTGATATTCATAAAACCGATTATCCTGTCTATGCTTTATTTATTAATGGGGCTGTAGTTGCTTGTTTATTAGAATATATTACATCTTATGGTATGGAAAAGTTATTTCACCAGCGCTGGTGGGATTATAGTCATAAACCGTTTAATTTAAATGGTCGGGTTTGTTTAGAAGGATTTGTTTGTTTTGGAGTTTTTAGTGTTGTTGCCATTGATTATGTACAACCATTTTTTACCTATGAATTATCGAAGGTCGATGAAAAATTATTGTTTATAATTGCTAGTGTTTTAACGATATTATTTATTTTTGATACTATTGTTTCAACTAGAATTGCTTTGAATATTGAAAAGAAAGTAGAGCAGTTTAAACAGACTATTGAAAATAATGAAATGGTGTTATTGAAAGACTTATTAGAAAAACAACAGGAAGTTAATAAACGCATTGGGAAAAATCGTTTGCAGTGGCAACGTCAACAGATTATTTTTAAAAACTTAATTAAGCAAAAAGGGAATTTAAAGTATTCACAAAGACGTTTAATTCGAGCTTTCCCAGATCTGCTTAAACATAAAAAGAAATAAAAGGGGATAGATGATGAAAAAAGAGAACTATATCGTAAAATCTTTAAATGGTATGGCGTATGGCTTTTTTTGCAGTTTAATTATTGGAACGATATTAAAACAAATTGGTAGTTTTGTAAATATAAGTCAGTTGATTATCTGGGGTGAAATAGCAACATATTTAATGGGACCGGCTATTGGTGTTGGAATTGCTTATGCAATTGATGCTAAAGGACTAAATTTAATTGCAGCGGTAATTGCTGGGACAATTGGGGCTGGAACTTTTAATGGTAATCAAGCAACAACTGGCAATCCAATCGCTGCTTATGTAGCGGTAATTGCGGCAGCTGAAGTTACTCGTTTACTTCAAGGAAAAACACCGATAGATATTTTACTGGTACCATTTTGCTCAATCGTTATTTCTGGATTGGTAACGATATTTGTGGGTCCATATTTAACGATGGTAATTAACTGGATTGGTGATTTAATTAATCAGGGAGTGGCAATGCAACCATTTTTCATGTCAATAGTTGTAGCAGTTTTAATGGGAATGGCTTTAACGGCACCGATATCTAGTGCTGCTATTGGTGTGATGTTAGGTTTGAATGGTTTGGCTGCTGGAGCGGCATTGGCAGGTTGTTGCGTACAAATGTTAGGTTTTGCAGTGATGTCAATCGATGATAATGATTTAGGAGATGTAATTGCAATTGGAATTGGTACAAGTATGTTGCAATTTAAAAATATTGTTAAACACCCAATTATCTGGTTACCGCCAATTTTAACAAGTATTATTATTGCACCAATTTCAACCTGTGTGTTAGAAATATCATGTACTCCTGTTGGTTCGGGAATGGGAACGGCTGGATTGGTAGGAATATTAGAAGCGATAAATGTTATGGGAAGCAGTTATTGGATTCCAATTATTGTAATTGATATTATTGCTCCGATTTTGATTACATGGCTAATTTATCGGTCATTTAAAAAATTAAAATATATTAAAAATGGGTATTTAAAGTTAAACCGTTTATAATGGTTTGACTTTTTTTGTTGTTAATATAAGTGTAACATTTCTTAAGTAAAATTATATATCATTAAATATTAAAATAACATTTAATATAGTGATAACAAGAATAGTTATAATTTTTAGATAATACTATTATAATGTTATTTAAAAATTATAGTAATTGTAAGGGGTGAATGTGATGCTGCAAATAAAAAATATTTGTAAGCAATATAAAACAGGTAATTTAATTCAAAAAGCACTTGATGGTGTTTCGTTAAATTTACGTGATAATGAATTTGTTGCTATTTTAGGACCTAGTGGTTCGGGGAAAACAACGCTTTTAAATATTATTGGTGGTTTAGATCGCTATGATAGTGGTGATTTGATTATTAATGGTATTTCAACTAAGAAATATAAAGACCGTGATTGGGATTCGTATCGTAATCACACAATCGGTTTTGTTTTTCAAAGTTACAACCTGATTCCCCATCAGACAGTTCTATCGAATGTCGAGCTAGCTTTAACTATTTCGGGTGTATCTAAAGCAGAACGTAGAAAACGTGCTAAAAGAGCTTTAGAACAAGTAGGACTAGGTGATCAAGGTCATAAAAAGCCTAACCAAATGTCTGGAGGACAGATGCAAAGGGTAGCGATTGCTAGAGCATTAGTTAATGATCCAGATATTTTATTAGCTGATGAGCCAACTGGGGCTTTGGATAGTGAAACAAGCATTCAGGTAATGAATTTATTAAAAGAAGTAGCTAAGGACCGTTTGGTAGTCATGGTTACTCATAATCCAGAATTGGCTTATGAATATGCAACTAGAATTGTAGAATTAAAAGATGGAGTAATTCGCAGTGATTCTAACCCATTTAATGTTGATAACAAGACATTAAAGGTACCACAGCATAAAAATATGGGTAAATCTTCAATGTCTTTAAAAACATCGCTATCATTAAGTTTTAATAATTTAAAAACAAAAAAAGCGCGAACGATTTTAACTTCTTTTGCTGGATCGATTGGTATTATTGGTATCGCCTTGATTCTTTCTTTATCTAATGGGGTAAATCAATATATTCAATCGCTAGAAGAAGAAACTTTATCGGAATATCCGTTACAGATTCAAAGTACAGGTTTTGATATAACTTCGATGATGGATACCCAGTCAAGCGATGATTCAACTAAAGAAGATGGTGAAGTTCAAGTATTTCAAATGCTGACAAATATATTTTCGCGAGTGGGATCTAATGATTTAACATCATTAAAAGAATATTTGGATAGTAATAAGGGTGATCTTTCTAAATATACTAAGTCAGTTGAATATACTTACAATGTTGTTCCGCAGATTTATAGTGCTAATACGGAATCGATTCGACAAGTTAATCCTGATCAATCGTTTGCAGCGCTTGGTTTAGGGGCTTCAAGTACAAGTAATAGTACAATGTCATCAATGATGAGTACTAATGTATTTTATCAGATGCCACAAAATACTGATCTATATCAAGAACAATATGATGTAAAAGCAGGGAGATGGCCTGAAAAGTATAATGAATGTGTGCTGGTTTTGAATAACAATGGTAAGATTAGTGATTTTATGATTTATACTTTAGGGTTACGTGATTATTCGGAATTAGATACGATGATTCAACAATTTTCTCAAGAAGAAAAAGTAACAGTACCTGATAATAGTCAATCATATTCATATGATGATATTATTGGTATTAATTTTAAATTAGTTAATCCTTCAGATTGTTATCAATACGATGCTAATTATAATATTTATCGTGATAAAACAGATGATCAAGCTTATATGAAACAGTTAATTGATAATGGTGAAAATCTAGAAATAGTAGGAATTGTTCAGCCTTCAGATGGTGCTAATGTTACAATGTTGCAATCTGGGATAGGGTATTTGCCATCGTTGAGCGATCATGTTATCAATCAGGCGCAATCAAGTGAAATTGTTCAAAAACAATTAGCAACACGTGATATTGATGTTTTTACCGGGAAACGTTTTGATGATCCTGAAAGTTCTAGTTTAGATATGAATTCATTATTTACAGTTGATAGTGAAATGTTACAAAGTGCTTTTTCTTTTGACCAAAGTAAAATATCAATGGATATGGATAATGTTGATTTTAGTCAGTTATCAATCGATCCATCATTATTGCTCTCTTTAGATGTTGATAGTTTACTAGGAGATATTAAATTTGAACTGACAACTGATCAGATTAATCAAATCAGTCAAAAAATTATGACCCAATTTCAACAATATTTAAAAGATAATAATCTTACTGATCAATCTAAGATGGATGAATATTTTCGGGCTTATTTACAAAGCGATGCGGCTAAAAATTTGATTCAAAGTGAAATGGCAGCATTAATCCAGGAAAGTGGTATGGCAAAGCAGTTTGCAGCTAATTTACAAAGTCAAATGCAAACGATGATGGCTCAGTATAGTGAAATGATCGCAAATTCATTAAAACAGCAGTTAACAACTGTTATGGCTGATCAGATGGATAATTTTTCAAGTCAATTCCAAGATGCTATTAGTATAGATACAAGTAAATTTGCTAGTGCTATTAAGGTAAATATGTCAGAAGAAGAATTATCTGAATTGATGTTATCGTTAATGAGTGAGGATTCATCTTCTTATGAAAATAATTTACAAAAACTTGGTTATGCAAGTAAAGATGAACCTAGTGGTATTAATATTTATCCACTTGATTTTGAAAGTAAACAGGAAGTTATTAATGTTTTAGATCAATATAATGAAAATGTTGAAAAAGTTGATGAAGATAAAGTTATTACTTATACTGATTATGTAGGTACATTAATGTCTTCGGTAACTGATATTATTAATGTTATTAGTTATGTGTTAATTGCCTTTGTTGCAATATCATTAGTAGTATCTTCGATAATGATTGGTGTAATTACTTATATAAGCGTTCTAGAACGGAAAAAAGAAATTGGTATTTTAAGGGCTATTGGAGCTTCTAAACGTAATATTTCGCAAGTTTTCAATGCTGAAACATTTATTATTGGATTATTTGCGGGAGTGTTAGGTATTGTTATTACATTATTGTTATTAATACCAGGCAATATGATTATTCACGATATTGCTGGTAGCCAGGATGTTAGTGCTATCTTACCAGTAACTGGAGCGGTAGTATTGATTATATTAAGTGTTGTATTAACGTTAATAGGTGGTTTGATTCCAGCTAAAAAAGCGGCATTAGAAGATCCGGTTACTGCTTTAAGAACTGAATAAACTAAAAAGGTATCAGTGTGCTGATACCTTTTGTTGTTAGTCTTGTTTAAACAGTGAAATAATTTCTTCAGTAGACATTGAAGTAATACTATTTTGACTGTTTTCAATAAAGATATTAGATAAATCTTGTTTTTGAGCTTGTAATTCCTGAATTTTTTCTTCAATACTATTTTTCATGATTAACTTATATACTTGAACGCTGTTTGTTTGTCCAATTCGATAAGCACGGTCGGTAGCCTGGTTTTGAGCTGACATATTCCACCATGGGTCATAATGGATAACGATCGATGCTGCAGTTAAGTTTAGACCTGTACCACCGGCTTTTAATGATATCAAAAATACTGTCGTATTATCTTTTTGGAATGCATTTACTAATTGGTGACGTTTGATTTTATTTGTGGCACCAGTTAATACATAATACGAGATATCATTTTTCCGTAATTCTTTTTCAATTAACTCTAATGAAGTAGTAAATGAAGAGAATAACAATACTTTCTGGTTATTTTCTTTAGCTTTTTTAATTATATCCAGACAAGCACTCATTTTAGAACTTGGACCATCAATGTTATTGTAAAGAATTCGTGCATCACAGCAAAGCTGTCTTAATCTAGTCATCATTGCTAATATCTGAATATGATCAAGATGTTCAACTTCTAGAGCTTGTTGCAATTTATCGTTGATTTGGCTTAAGTTAGCTAAATATAGATTTTCTTCTTCTTTGTTGAAAGCTATTTTAATAGTATTTTCTACTTTTTCTGGTAATTCTGATAATACTTCTTGTTTAGTTCTTCTTAAAATAAATGGTTCAACCATTTTTTTAAGTTTTTCTTGTACTTCCTGATCTTTATTGTAAACGATCGGACGTTCAAATTTTTCTTTAAAATAATTGTAATTAAACAAATAATTAGGCATTAAAAAATCAAAGATAGACCATAATTCAGCTAATGAATTTTCAATTGGGGTACCAGTTAAAGCAAAACGATGAGTACCTTTTAATTCCTTAACAACTTTAGCATTTTTTGTAGTCTGGTTTTTAATATACTGAGCTTCATCTAAAACAATATATTCAAAACGATAATCACGATATAATTCAAAGTCGCGACGTAAATAATCGTATGATGTAATTACGATATTATAGTTATTAATCTGATCGATTAATTTTTTTCTAATAGCTAGATTACCAGTTATACAAGTTACTTTTAAATCGTTAGAGAACTTTTTAATTTCATCTTGCCAGTTTAAAATTAATGTTGCTGGTGTAATAACGATGCTGACTTTATCTTTGCTATCTTCTAAAGCAGCAATCATTTGCAACGTTTTTCCAAGCCCCATATCATCAGCTAAGATCCCCCCAAAACCATAATCACTCATTGTCTTGATCCAGCGATAACCATCTTTTTGATAGTCACGTAAGATATTTTGATAAGCTGGTGCAATCTGGTATTGGTTAGTATTGCAGTTAGTTATGTGGTCAACAAGTTCCTGGAATTGCTGGTCACGTGAAAATTTAATTGTCTTACTATCTAATGTTAGTTGATTTAAATATAATGCTTTAGATTTATCGACTAAGATTTTACCATCTTCAACATTAGCGCTGCTGATATTTAAGTCCTGGATTAAATCATAGGCTTCGCTGATTGTCTGATCTTCAAGATTGATAAACTCGCCGCTTTTTAAACGGTGATAGGCTTTATTTTTTTGATAAGAATCTAGAATCCCCTGGATTTCATCTTTAGAAACATTAATGCTGTCTAAATCAATTTCTAATAAGTCATTTTTCAATCTAATACCGATATTAAATGCAACATTTCTTGGTTTGTTGATATTTTTAATATCTTCACTAACGAAAACATCACAGTACTGATTTAATTCTGGCAATACATATTTAATAAAATAATAAATATCTTCATCATTATTAGTAATTAAATACATATTAGTCAATTCATCATAATTGGCATAATCTTCAATTAATGCTAGTGCTTTATCAACGTTTAACGGTAGTTTAGTTTCGTAGCTTTCAATATATTTACCATCAAATAAAATATTTCCTTCTTCGTCACGGTATTCTAGATTGATGGTTAAATCACCGAAGTTATTCATATCAACATAGCTTAATAGAGTGATTACACTAGGTAAATAGTCATCAATATTAACACCGGTAATTGAGATATATGGCAATATTTGATCAATAATATATTTTCCAAAATAACCAAAATCTTCCTTATTAACAATAATATTTTCCTTTGTTAAAACGCTTAATAACTCTTTAGTGATAGTAGACATTTTTAAGCTGTAACGGTTTAATACATTGTTTTCTAAACAATAGATATATTGATTACCAATAATTAATTGACCATCAGATACATTTAGTTCTAATTCAAAATAATCATCTTTATCTTTAATATTAATTGCAATATTATCATGATCGATAGTTGTAAATAAGATATTGATATCTAAATTAGTTAAGTATAATTCAAAAAACTCATCGATATTATATTGATTGATTTCAATTGATCTAAAACGATCGATACTATCAATAAAATCACTGTTTTCACGAATGAAATTAATTTGTTTTAAAGCATTTTGATCAAAAGAATGACGATTGTGATTTGTCGTTAGCATGTTTCCATAACTAACTGTTCGCTGGTAACGGAAGTTTTTAATAAACTCTTTTAGGTTTTTAATAGCATAAGTCTTCTGGTTACCAATGCGATAAGAAATTAACAGTTTATTAAAAGAATGATTGATATTTGGTATTATTCGAATATTAGTATCCGTTAAAGAAGGTTCCTGGTAATTAGAATAACTGTCAATCAAATCTTTTGCTACTTGGATTTTACTGTTAATTATTTTTTCTTCCTGGATTCTTTCAAATGCTTCTATTTTAGCTTTATATTCAATTTTTTGATTAAACTGAAATGGGATATCAGACATTTCTAAACTATAAAATTTTAATAATAAAACGCCGATGTGACCACAAGCTATTTTGTTGTCCTGACAATTAGCGCAATCACAAAGGAAATTGGTTATTTTACCACTGGTATCGACAGTTACCTGACAATTATTATGTTGACCATTAATAGTAACCTGGCCATCAATATGGTATGTGTTACCTTGTTTGATTACTGACATGTTCGAAATTACATTATCTTTATAATACTTTCGAGCCATTGCCCAGTTTTGCTCATTAAATATTCTATTTATTTCATCATCTTTAACGTACATTTATTTCCCTCCGATAGATTATTATACCATTTTTTTATATATTCCCAAATAGAAAATAGGTAAAAATATTTTACACTTTTTACAAAAGTGCTATAATATTGTTATATTTAAGCCGGCATAGCTCCAACGGTAGAGCAATCCACTCGTAATGGATAGGCTGCAGGTTCAAATCCCGTTGCCGGCACCATATTTCAAACCGGTTGGTTTGATTTTTTTATATAAAAATATTTATAACTGGCAGGTGAAATTTATGAACGACTTTTTTGAAAAAGATGGTTATATTTTAAGATTAGCTAAAAAAGAAGATGCATTAGATTATTATCAAAACAATTTTAATCCATTAGACATTGAAGTGGCTAGATTTACAGGCTCAAAAACATCATATACTCAAGAAGAAGTTGTTAGTTTTTTTAAACAGTGTATTGACGCTAAAGATCGCTATGATTTTGTTATTGTTGAACCTAAAGGGCATATAATCGGTGAAAGTGTTTTAAATGAAATAGATCAAGATTTGAAATGTGCGAATTATCGAGTTGCTTTATTTCATAATAATTCTCGTAATCGTGGGATTGGCAGCTGGGCAATAAAAAATACATTAGCATTTGCTTTTGATACTTTAAAATTACATCGAGTAGAATTAGAAGTTTTCTCATTTAATCCACGAGCTATTCATAGTTATAAAAAAGCGGGATTTAAACAAGAGGGAATATTAAAAGATTCTATTAAAGATGGTGATAATTATGGTGATACTATTTTAATGGCTATTTTAGAAGATGATTGGAAAAATCAAAAACAGGAAATAGTTATAGATGAATATTCATATCGTTGTGGGGTAATGGATTGTTTTTGTGAAATGGTTAAAGCTGGTGTTAAAAAAATTGCCTTAGCACATCCTTTTAAAACAAAACAAGATCGAGATAGTTATTTAGAGTTTGTAGAAAAAATTACTAATCAGTATCACATTCGTTATTTTTTAGACGATGATCCTTTAATTACTGATTTGTTTGCAATGTCAATGAATCTAAATACTTATAATATTATTTTTTATCGAAACGATGAAGATATTAAAAAATATCAAGAATTAAAAGAAGAAAAAAGGCAGGCTTTAAAAAATAATAAATATGAACAAGTTAGAAACTCTTTAGCTTATCAATTTGGATATTTATTAGGATATAGTGATAAAACTATTGCAGAATATATTAAACAAAATAATGAAAAAGAAAAAGCAACACTATAAATTATGGTGTTGCTTTAAATATGTTAAAAAATCTAAACAACCTTCATAAACATCATCATAGGTAACATCAAAATTACCAGTATACCAAGGATCAGCAATATCACGAGGTTGTTTTGAAAAATCTAGTAAACGATATATTTTATTTTCTTTGTCATTACCGACAATTCTTAAAATGCCATTTACATTTCTAGTTTCCATTGCTATTAAATAATCATAATTTTTGTAATCCGATTTTTTTAATTGCATAGCGACTTTACCGCTAGTAGAAATATGATATTGTTGTAGTTTGTTTTGGGTTCCATAATGAACAGGAGAACCGACTTCACCACAAGTGCCGGCTGATTGAATAAAAAAATGATTACTTAAACCTTCTTTTTCAACTAAATCTTTAAAAACAAATTCTGCCATTGGAGAACGACATATATTCCCTAAACAGATAAATAAAATTTTAATCATATCATTACTCCTTGATTATATGAAAAAAGATGAACTCAGTTCATCTTGGATACTTAGAATGGTGACCCGCAGGCGATTCGAACGCCTGACCCTCTGATTAAAAGTCAGATGCTCTACCGACTGAGCTAGCGGGTCTTTTTTTTCAGTGCCTAAATAAAATAACATATTTTTTTTAATCTGTAAAGAGTTTTTTTAATATATTTGTAATTTATTGATATAATTTAAGAACTTTTGAGTGTTTCTATGGATTTCTACAATGTTTTATAAATAAATATGCTTAAATTCTATATGGGTGATATGTGATGAAGGGTAGATATTTATTAATAATAGCATTACTTTTGTTATGTGGTTGTCAAGATGCTGATGCTAAAAAAGTAACTAGTGCTAAAGAAAATGAAAAAGTATTAACAATTAAAAATGAGGTTTTGAAAAACAATCAGAATTTTAAAAATAATCAAGATGGGAAAAACAATTTGTTATTATTAATGGCAAATAGTGTTGATTATTATAATTATGTAAATGGTTCAATGGTACTTACAATGGATTATCAAGGACAAATGCAGCAGATAAAATATGATTTTCAAATTAATGTGCCTGATTATCATAGTTTTATTTATCAGGTTTCTTCTACTGGATTTAATGAGCAATGTTTTTTTAGAGATAGTGAAAAGATGTATTTTTATAATGGTAATATTGATGATTTAAAGAATAATGATTTAAGTGAATTGATAAAAGAGAAAAAAATGATCGTAGAACAAGTTAGTGCCAATAATAATTTGTTTAAATATCAAAGTTTGTCACTTCAAGAAAGAATTGATAATTTTAGTAGTACTCGGGTTGCAAATGATTTATATGGTGATGTTGCACCATATGTATTTCCAGAAGAAATTGCTTTATATCAGTTAGGAATGAAATATGACAATTATGATATTAAAGATAATACTGATTTTATTGATCGAGAAGTATTTGTTGTTGAAGGGACTATTGATGATACGGTTTATAATAAGGGAACTATATCTTTATTTGTTGACAAACAAACGGGAATACTTTTAAAATATGAATATAAAACAGATGTAAGTACAGTAACAATGGAAATGGAACAGATAGCAATTGACCAAGATGATCAGGATGATTTTTATTTGGAATATATAAAAAATAAAAAAAATTAAAAAAATTGTAAAAAACACTTGCATCATACCTTGGATAATGCTATTATAGTAGGGCACCAAGTGCTTGAATAGCTCAGTTGGTAGAGCAATCGGCTGTTAACCGATCGGTCGTAGGTTCGAGTCCTACTTCAAGCGCCATGTGGCCTGTTGGAGAAACGGTTAACTCACAT
>NZ_NFKR01000036.1 GCF_002160495.1 Erysipelatoclostridium sp. An173
ATCTTCATCTTTTTTAGTAAAATCGTAAAAAAGATGATCAAAGAGATATAATCAGTGATCATTTTTACTGTTTATATATACAAATTGATATAGGAGTGTATTTGTATCGGTTTACCGATTTTTGACACTACCGATACAACTAAGAGGTTCAGTTTATGAACAGATTAAGTGAGGTATAAAAGTTAAAATAAGATTACCAAAATGGGGATGCGGATATTTTTTTGGACTAATTTAATACGCTAAACCTAATGATTTTCGATATTCTATAGGACTTTTATATCCTAATGAACTTTTGATTCTTTTGGAATTATACCACATGATATAGTCATTTAACTGTTTCATGAATTCTTCAGTTGATATATTTTCCCAGTCTCTATGATAATAAAATTCGTTTTTCAATCTTCCAAAAAAACCTTCACATGCTGAGTTATCCGGTGAACACCCTTTTTAGACATTGATCTTATTACTGAATTTTCTTCCATAAGTTTTATCCATTCTGGCCATCGATAGTGTGCTCCTCTATCGGCACTATACCGAATTCGGTATAGTACTGATCGTGGAAATGAATTCAAAAATAGGATCATTGAAGAAGCGCTCGAAACATTTGATATCAGAAGATCATTAAGTCATAAAGGCTGCTCCTATGATAATGAAGTTGCAGAAGCGACATACAAAATCATCAAAACAGAGTTTGTATTTAATAAAAGATTTGAAAGTCTTGAAGAACTAGAACTTGAATTATTTGATTATGTAAACTGGTATAACAATGTGAGGATACATGGCTCACTTAGCTATAAAACACCAATTGAATTTAGGATGTTCTCATAGAAATTATCCAAAAAAGTGTTGACAATCCAAATAATTCAAAGTAATTCTGGGGTACATTATATATCCTAATAAACACAAAAAATTAACAGCCGGATTAATTTGCGACTATAATGGTTTGCTATCTAAATTTTCTGGTTGTGTTTAAAGAGAATAATGGTTCAAAGAAAAAATCAACGGTTTGATAGAAGTTATGTGCTTTAATCAGGCACGATTATTTTCTTTGATTAGGAACAAGATGGTACTATTGATTACGTGGGTGTTGTTGCAAATTTGAAAATAACAAGATTTACGCGATAGAAGGAAATCTAAATGACCAATGGAAACAAAACGTTTATCAACATTCTAGTAATGTTATCTTGGATATGGACTACCGGCATATTAAAAAATGGCTACTTAATTAGAGTTGCTATCGTGCATCAAACTAAAAATATATCAGGATATAAATATCCTTGAGATGACTGTTGACTTTTATGGTTGGTTGGTTTATCATATTCTTGTAATACAAATTAAGGATATAGATATCCTAAAGGGGGGAAACGTTTTGAAAAATATTAATTTATTAGAACTTAAAAAAATAGATACTACTAAAGTAGCGTGTACTCTACTAGATGCCCTTATAGGTTTGACTGATGTAATGCATATTCATCTAAAATCAATAGCCTGTGCTTATGTTATTAATAAAATGCAAACAACAATGCAATACTCTAATATGGAAGAATTTATAGAAAAAGCTGATTTATCTAATGATCAAAAAGAAATCATTTCTCAAAATGCATTTGATTGTTGGGATATCATCGTTTCTAATTTATCAAAATTCACATCATTTGAATTATTAGCTTTTATTTTATTTAACAACCCTTTATTAGGTGGAAAGAACGGTTCAATGTCAACACCTAGTGAATTATTAAATTTAGCATTATCTATTTTAAATATTAAGGATACTGACGAAGTGTTAGAACTATGTTCAGGCAAAGGAAATTTCATTGTCGAAGCAACAACAAACGGTTGTATATCAAATTATACTGGTATAGAGCTTAATATCACAGAAATAATGATAGCTAAATTAAGAGCTTCAATCATTAAAGAAAATTATAATTATATTTTACATGATGCTCTAGACTATAGATTAGATAAAAAAGCTGATAAAATTTTTGCTAATTATCCTTTTATGATGAGAAGTCCAGCTATCAATAGTTATAAAAAACAACTAGAAAAAACAACTAATTTACCTAAAGATATCATTAGAAGAGCTTCATCTGACTGGTTATTCAATTTATCAATAATGGATCAATTAAAAAAGGATGGTAAAGCAGTTGTTCTTATGACATACGGAAGTACTTGGAACAATACTGATGAAAAAATTCGGCAATACTTTATAGAAAGTGGATATATTGAGAGCGTAGTTTCTCTTGCGCCTCGTTTATTTGAAGAAATGTCTATTCCAGTCTCGTTAGTTGTTTTAAGTCACAATAATAAAAGTGTTCGATTAGTTGATGCTAAAAATCTTTTTAAGAGTGAAAGAAAAAAGAATATTTTAACACAAGAAAATATTAATGATATTTTGGGAATGTTAGACAAAGATAGTGAATTATCAACAACAAAAACAATCAAAGAATTATCGGAAAATGAATTTGTATTAAATGCAAGTCGCTATTTTGAAGTTCTTCCAACTATTGAAAATGGTGTTGCATTTGGAACGGTGATCAAAAACATCACAAGAGGCTCTCAATTAAGAGCTTCAGATTTAGATGAATACAAATCATCTATTCCAACAAATTTCAAATATCTAATGTTATCTAATATTAATGATGGAGTTATTGCTTTAGATAATGAAGATCAATATTTAAAAGAGATACCTGAAAAATTAGAAAAATATTGTATAAAAAATAATATGATTGTTCTTTCTAAAACAGGAATGCCTGCTTTCAAATCAGCTGTAGCTCAAATCGATGATAAAACTAAAGTCGTAGCAAACGGCAATCTATTTGTAATTGAGCTTGATGAGAATAAAATAAATCCTTTCTTTATTCAGGCATTTTTTGCAAGTAATGTAGGTGAAATGAGTTTAAAAAGTATTTATACAGGAGCCGCAATCCCGACTATTACTTTAGATAAATTGAAGAAAATGATAATTCCTTTACCAACATTAAAAGAACAAGAACATATTGCACAAAAATATGCAGCAGCTATGGATGAATTAATCTTATTGAACAGAAAAGTTGTAAAAACAAAAAATAGAATGAAACACATTTTTGAAGAGGAGGAATAATCTTGTTAAACAGTTACGAGTTAGAAGAAATTATTGATATTATTACTCAAAAAGTTATTTTAGCTAATCGTACGGGTACACTTGAAACTCTTCTTCAACAATGGGGATTAGATGATCTACTAAATAGTGAGTCAACATACGAAACAAATAAAGATGGTAAAATTGTAGTTATAGGACAAACTGAAGTTAAACCAAATGTTCTACAAGGGATTATTAAATCATTAAACCTTGATAAGAGCAGATTTGAATTTTGTTTAGATTATAATGGGAGTAAAACATATAATTATAAAAAATTGCAATACTCACCAAATTATCGAGTGGTTATGGTAGGACCTATTCCCCATAGTTCTGTCGGTAAGAATAATAGTAGTAGCGTCATAGCTGAGATGAAAAATAAAGAAGGCTATCCACGTATTGAAACATTACATGATAGTAACGAATTAAAAATAACAAAGTCCAACTTTAAGAGTACTCTTGAAAAACTTATTCAAGAAAATTACATATAGATTATTAAAATATGTGAGGTGTTGTTATTGATTTGAAACATCATAACTTATTTTATAGGGTCTAACGCTTCTGTTTATTGTAAAGACGAATTTTACAAGTTATAATATATCGTAATAGTATATTTGTAATCATTACTAGAAAAGAGGCACTAAAATACAAATAAGTTATCCTAAAGTATTTGGATTAATGTGAAAATATCAAAAGAAAAGATTTAATTGGGGCAGTAAAAATGAATCTAGTACTGCTTCAAAGATTTATAAAAATGAACCAGTATCATTAGAAATATTAATGCGAATATGTATAGTATTTCATTGTAATATAGGTGAAGTTATATTAGATGAATAAATTATTTGGAGGATAAATATTATGGCGATGATAGAATTACAAAATCAAACGAATATAAACATTCAAGAAAAAGCAAATTTAATATGGGAAATAGCTACACATTTAGTAGGCTTATTTAAGCCGCATGAATATGGAAAAGTAATTTTACCTATGACAGTTTTAAAACGTTTTGATGATGCACTAGCAGATACAAAAGAAGATGTACTAGCAATGTGCGAAAAATTAGATATACAAAAAGCAAATGAGCAAATTAGAGACGGAGCACTTCGTGCAGTTTCTAAGTATTCTTTTTACAATACAAGTAAATTTGATTTCAAAAAATTAATTGCTGATCCAGATAATATTGAAGCTAATTTTGACAATTATTTAAAAGGTTTTTCAGATAATGTTAAAGATATCATTGCTAATTTCAAATTTGAAAATGAAGTAAAAGCAATGGCAGATGGTGGAGTTTTATTTGTTGTTATTCAAGAATTTAATTCAAAAAAAGCAGATATGTCACCTGATAAAATAACATCTACAGATATGGGTTATATATTTGAAGAATTAATTCGAAAATTTTCAGAAAGTTATGATGAGCAAGCAGGAGCTCACTTTACTAGTAGAGATATTATTTATTTGATGACAGAAATGTTAATAGCTCCTGAAAAAGAAATTATTAAAGAATATGGGTGTACTAAAACTGCGTATGATATGGCAATGGGAACATCTCAGATGTTAGGTTGTCTTACAGAAAGATTGCAAGATATCAATAAAGGAGCTGATTTAACTTGTTTTGGACAAGAATTTAATCCAGAAACATATGCAATTGCAAAAGCAGATATGCTTATAAAAGGTGGGAATGCCTCCGGTATGAAGTACGGAGATACTCTTTCTGATGATAAGTTTGAGGGGTATCAATTTGATTATATTATTTCAAATCCGCCTTTTGGAATCGATTGGAAGAGAGAAAAAAACGAAGTTCAAACTGAGCACTCTAAAAAAGGTTTTGATGGTCGTTTTGGACCTGGACTACCTGCTATTTCAGATGGACAACTGTTATTTATGCTAAATGGTGTTAAAAAATTAAAAGAACATTCTGGTCGCATGGCTATTATTCAAAATGGTTCCTCTTTATTTAATGGAGATGCAGGAAGTGGCGCATCTAATATTAGAAAATATTTAATTGAAGAAGATTTAGTCGAAGCAATCGTCCAATTACCTACAGATTTATTTTACAATACCGGAATTGCTACCTATATTTGGTTAATTAGTAAAAACAAATCAAATGAACGTTCAGGAATGATTCAATTAATAGACGCTTCTAAATGCTACGTTAAAAGAAGAAAAAATATTGGTAATAAACGTGTTGATTTAGATTCTGATTGTATTGATTTGATTATCAATGCTTACAATGAATTTGATAACAAAGAATACAATTATAAAAAAGATGAGAAAGATTTATTTGTTGAATCAAAAAAATATAAAAATCAAGATTTTGGTTATACAAAAGTGAGTGTACAAACCCCTATTTGTGATAATCATGGTAACCCAATACTAAAAAGAGGAAAAGCACAACCAGATAAATTAAAATCTGATACTGAAATTATTCCTTTAAATGAAAATATCGATGATTACATGTCTAAAAATGTACTACCATTCAATAAACATGCTTATTTAGACAGAAGTAAAGATAAAATAGGATATGAAATACCATTTACTAGATTATTCTATAAATTTATACCACCAATATCTTCAAAAGATATTTTTGATGAAATAAAAAAATTAGAATTGGAAGAAACAAATCTAATGAAGGAGCTGTTTAGTAATGAGTAAGCTAAAAAGTACAAATATTCCTTGGTGTCCAGTAATTTCTAATAAATGGAATATTGAAAGGGTAAAAAATAAATTTTACATTTCAAAAGTAAAAGCAAATATTAAAAATCCTACAGTTTTAAAATTAGCAAGAATTGGAGTTCAAATCCGTGACATTTCAAACAATGAAGGACAGTTAGCTGCCAGTTATGAAAATTATAATCCTGTTCGATATGGTGATTTACTATTAAATCCAATGGACTTGTATAGTGGTGCAAACTGTAATATGTCGGAAGTCGAAGGAGTAATCAGCCCTGCATACATTAATTTAAGGACAATATATAATGATAACCCCAAATATTATGACTATTATTTTAAATTTCAATATTGGATTATGGCAATGTTTGCGCATGGCAAAGGTGTTTCTTTTGATAATAGATGGACAATTAATACTGAATCTATTTTAAATTACGAAATACCCGTTCCGAGCAAAGAAGAACAAGATAAAATCGTATATATTATAAATAAAAAATGCAATCAAATTGATTTACTAATAAAAAATCAAGAAAAACAAATTGAAAATTTAAAAGCATATAAACAAAGCTTAATAACTGAAGTTGTAACAAAAGGATTAGATCCTAATGTTGAAATGAAGGATAGTGGAGTTGAGTGGTTAAATGAGATTCCCAAAAACTGGTCTACATGTCCTTTAAAATATTTCTTTGATTTCGGTAAAGGATTACCAATTACAAAAGCTGATTTAAAAGAAAATGGTGAAAAAGTAATTAGTTATGGACAAATTCATTCTAAACAGAATAACTTCACACAAGTTAGTAGTGAATTATTAAGATTTGTTGATCCTATTTTTATAGAGACGAATCCACAATCGCTTGTTAATAAATACGACTTTATTTTTGCAGATACATCAGAGGATCGAGAAGGTGCAGGAAATTTTGTATATGTAAACAATAACGAGAGAATATTTGCTGGATACCATACTATTATTTTGAAAAATAATACTGGAATTGATTATAAATATTTAGCCTATCTATTTATGACCGACAATTGGAGGAGTCAAATAAGATGTAGAGTAAATGGAGTAAAGTTATTTAGCATTACAAAAGGAATATTATCCAAAACAACTATAATCTTACCTACTTTATTTGAACAAAATATGATAAACAACTTTTTGGATGAAAAATGTACTCAAATTGATCATCTGATTACTATAAAACAGAATAAAATTAAAAAACTGAACGATTATAAAAAATCAATTATTTATGAATATGTTACTGGGAAAAAGGAAGTGATATAAGTGGTCGACTTAATTATTAAAGACATAGAATGTGCATTAGATAATAATGCTTTTCTATCCGCTCTTTCACTATCACTTATGTTACCAGATATTTGTGGTAAAGCTAAATATCCAAAAGAAAATAATAATAAAAAACGTTATATTTGGTGGTATGATGAATATGTAGGAAAATATGAAAAATGTCCTGGATATGAAGACAAATATCCTTATTTAAGTGGTGAGGTTATTTATAATTTAAGGTGTAACTTTTTACATCAAGGAAATCCAAATATAGAAAAAGATAGACTTAATCAAGAATGCTGTAAGATAGATGAATTTATTTTAGAAACTGAAAAGAAAAAAGATTTTAATGTACTAATCGATTCATCTGGTATAACATCTACATATTGTGGTAATCAAAAGGTTAATACAGGTTATAAAACATATAGGGTTAACGTTAGAAGATTATGTTTCATAATAACTGCAAATGCACGTACATATTATGAAAAAAATAAAGATTTATTCAACTTTTTTAACTACAGATTAATTGATAAAGATAAAAAATATAAAGAAATACGCATTATAAAATAATAATTTTGTCGAAAGGAAATCTAGAATATGAATGAATTAGAAAAACAAAAAAATGAATTAGTAACTCAAGACAGCAAAGATAATTCATATAAAAAAATATTAACTATTAATTCATCAACGCTAGATATTGATTATAAAAGAGCTATAAACAAAATTTTTCAGTATGTAAATATAGCGGATATTATTAACAAAGTTGAAAAAGGCGTCGAATATATTGTGAAGATTCCTTCTGAATTTGAAGGTGGATTTAAAGTTGGCGATTTTTGGATTATGGAAAATCAAAAGAGTGGAAAATTATGGCCTAATCTAATGAAACTAGGAGACGACGGCAGACAACAAATTGTTACACCTTTACCAATAAAGAAAGAAGAATTTTTCAAAGGAAATCCAGTAAATGATATTACCTCTAATTTTCACAATATCTATATGCAAAATAAGATAAATGAAATTTCTAGTATGTTGGAGGAAACAATAGAAGCAGTACGTCGCATTGAAAACGGTCAAAAGGATGACCGTATTGGAAAACTAGAAGCTGGAAAACAAGGTATATTATTAGCTATTGCACAAAAAGATGATGAAAGTAGAAAACATGCTATTTTACTTGCTAGAAATGAAATTAATGTTGCACAGAATCAGATATTAAAAACATTAGAACGAAAAATCATAGATTTTAAGCCACTACTACGAACTACTTTTGGGCTCTTCTTAAAGCAATGTACTTCTAAATCAGATTATTTAGGCAAACGAGATGATGAATACAACGAAATACTTGATTATTACTACTTATATATAGAATCTACAAAAATGTTAGCTGCATCCTATATAATAGTAGATGATTATGAAAATGCTCAAATGGTTCTTGATATTGGTATAAATAAACTAAATAAGATCGATTACAAAAATCTGGCAACAATAGAACATTCACATAAAAATGCTGAATTTGAAAAAATTTATAATAATCCTGCTGATTATTTAATCCTAGAAAAAAATATTTGCATGGAAGACGCAATTGACTATGATTGCTTATCTATTTCTATAAATGGTAATGAATTATTGGAGATTTTATTAAATGGAAAAGAAAAGGATAAACAAGAAACTGAATAAAGAAGATCATAAAGGAATAAATAATGCTGCTAAATTGACTAAAAGAATTGTAGGTGCTGTTGGTGGATTAGCAATAGCCACTCCAGTTATAAAAAAATATGGAAAAGAGATGCTAACTGTTTCAAAAAAATTTTTTTTGAAGAAATAAGAGTGATTATTTAAGGAGGATTAACTATGGATAAGAGTGAAAAAAGATTTGAAAGGGATATTGAATCTTTTCTAATTAGTCCTAAAGGTGGTTATCAACAATTTGTTGGACAAGACAAAAATGGCAAATGGGTTCACAATCGACAACATGATGTAAATAAAGCTATTTATTTAGATGTTTTAATTGAATTTATACAAAAATCTCAGCCAAAAGAATGGGAAAGATATAAAAAATATTATGGAGATCAAGCAACTGAAAAATTATATCGTCGATTAGAAACAGCAATTACAAATCAAGGTTTAATATATGTATTAAGAAATGGTATCGAAGATATGGGAGTAAAACTTAAAGTTTGCTACTTTAAGCCAGAATCTGTGTTAAATGATGATTTAGACTTTTTATATAACTCTAATATTTTAGGATGCACACGCCAATTTAATTACTCTCCTATTAATCATAATACAATTGATATGGTATTATCTGTCAATGGTATTCCAGTAGTTGCACTAGAATTAAAAAATCAATTAACTGGGCAAAATTATGAATGTGGTATTAGCCAATATAAAAATGACAGAAGTTCTAAAGAATTTTGTTTTAGATTAAACCATAGATTTTTAGTATATTTTGCTGTGGATCTATATGAAGCTTGGATGACTACTCAATTAAAAGATGGTGGTACATACTTCATGCCATTTAATCAAGGCTCAAATGGAGCTGGAAATACTGGCGGTGCTGGAAATCCTACAAATCCAAATGGTTACGCTACATCATACTTATGGGAAGAAGTTCTTCAAAAAGATTCTTTATTAGATATTATTCATCGTTTTATTTCATTTGTTACTGAAAAAGAAGAAGTTGAAAAAAATGGAATAACAAAAACTATAAAAAAAGAAAAATTAATATTTCCTCGTTATCATCAATATGATGTAGTTAAAAAAGTCATGTCTGATGTAAAAATTAATGGGGCAGGACAAAACTATTTAATTCAGCATTCTGCTGGATCAGGTAAATCAAATTCTATTGCTTGGATAGCGTATCGATTAGCTTCTATACACGATGATGAAAACAATCCCATTTTTAATTCGGTTATTGTAGTTACTAATCGAGTTGTTTTAGATTCTCAATTACAAGATACAATAAATAGTTTTGATCATAAAAAAGGTTTAGTTGAAGCTATAGATGATAAGAAAAGATCTAAAGGTCTAGCCGATGCGCTAAATGATAAAAAAAGAATTATTATATGCACAATTCAAAAATTCTTATTTGCTTATAAGGACTTAGATAAAATGTCTGGTAGCAAATTTGCCATTATTATTGATGAAGCACATCAAGGTCAAAGTGGCGAAAGTGCAAAAACACTTCGTAGATCTTTAATTGATCTTGATAAAGTGATTGAGCAATATGCAAAAGAAGAAGGAATTGATCCTAGCCTAGTAGATTTAAATAATGACTTTATCTCTGCTCTTTTAGGACAAGGTAGACATGAAAATCAATCTTTTTTTGCTTTCACAGCAACACCAAAACCTAAAACACTAGAATTATTTGGAAGATATGATTCTACTTTAAAAAAATATGTACCTTTCCATATCTATTCAATGCGTCAGGCAATAGAAGAAAGATTTATACTAGATGTTTTAAGTAATTATACAACCATAAAAGAAGCATTTAGACTAATAAGAGTATCTGCTGATAACCCTGAATTAATTGAAGGAGCAGCTGCTAAAGCTTTATTTAAATATTATAAAGAGCATGGTTATACAATTCAACAAAAGACAGAAATGATAATGTCTAACTTTTTGAATAATGGTAGATTTAAAATCAACGGAAAAGGAAAAGCAATGGTCATTGCTGATTCAAGAGCAAATGCTGTGAGATATTATTTTGCAATAAAAGAATATTTAAAAAATCATCCACATGAAGGTTCAGGTTCTGATGTTATGGTTGCATTTTCTGGAACTGTAAAATTAGATGGTATCGAATATACTGAAGCCGACCTAAACCAAGATGAAAAAGGTAGAAATATAACGACCGATAAAAAGTTCCGTAAAGTCTTTAGAAGTGATAAATATAATATTCTCGTAGTAGCTAGAAAATACCAAACTGGTTTTGATGAACCGTTATTACACTCAATGTATGTCGATACCAAGTTAAAAGATGTAACTGCTGTACAAACATTATCAAGATTAAATCGTACTGCATCAGGTAAAAACGACACTTTTGTTTTAGATTTTGAAAATACTGAGGAAGATATCAAAAAATCTTTTCAAACATTTTATGAAGCAACTTATTTGGATGGACAAACTGATATTAATAGTATCTACGATTATAGAAATAAAATTAAAAATTATATGTTATATGATTGGGACGATGTATCTACTTTTAAAAATTTTATGTTATCACAAAAATCTAATAAACAAACTTCTACTTCCTTGGGAAAACTATCCAGTATATTTAAACCGATAATTGAAAGATTTAATGAATTAGAAGAAGATGATCGCTATACAGCACGTGATTATATTCGAAAATTTAATAGAGCATATTCTTATATTACACAATTAGTCCGTCTACATGATGAAGATTTATTTGATGAATTTCTGTATACAAGCAATTTAGTCAGGTTATTGCCATCAAATGAAAAAATATTCATTGATATTGACGACAAAATTAAACTAGAATATGCATCATTAAAAGAAACATTTAAAGGTGCTATTATACTTGAAAAGAAATCAATAGATGTATCTGCTTCACAATCAATTGCTCCTAAAAAGCCAGATAAGAAGAAAGATACACTACAAAGTATCATTGACAAAGTAAACGAAAGATTTGATGGTGACTTCACTGATGGTGATAAAGTTATAATTGAAGGAATATACCAAATGTTTATGAATGATAGCGATGTAAAAAAATTCAAAAAATACGCCAAAGATAATAACCCTGAAATGTTCATCAATAGCTTATTCCCAGATAAATTCAATGATATTGTCACTAAATGTTTCTTAGAAAATAATTATTCATTTGAAAAATTGTTTAATGACCCAGATTTTTATCAAAAAGTTAGAGATGCTATGGCAAACGAACTTTATAAAAGTTTAAGAAAATCGTAGCTTTATCATTAAAAGAGTTAAAATATTGATGGCATAAATTGGGACACATTCAAATAAAGTATATCTTATTGTTACAGAAAGTACATCATTATATTTAATTCAGAAGATTATGGGATTATTTTTTTCAGCAGCTTGTAGCTTATGTAATATCCCAAAGAGGATATCGGTGTGCTTACGAAAGATTTGATGTGGAGTATGTCTTAAGATTTATTAATTCAGTAAACGATGAATATCTAGACTTTGAATCAAAAGTTAGAAATATGCCTTTAAATTTATAAATAATAGCTTTTTATTGTATTATTCTGTAAAAATTTGTTGGATATGGAAAATTAAACATTTATGGGTACGAAGTCTAGAATAGTATGTTTTTTAATTATTGTTTAATATTGTTTAATTATTAAAATTTATTACATAGAAAAAGTAACGAACTCATAAATTATGTTATAAGTTTACAAGTGTTTATCATATAGATAAACTTAAATTCGATAATAACATTGTTAAAAAGGATAAACCTAATAATGAAGAAGTGTATCACATTACTGATACTATAAATATAGTCATTACTAATGACAAGCAAACACTATTCTAATACTACGATTATAATAGATTTAAGAAAAAAGGATTAAGAAATGATGGAGAGGTTTATATATTAGGTCTTTATTGCTTAGTTTGGAATGTGGATCGCTACTACTATGTGGAGATAATTTATAAAAATAAGAAAAAGTTATTATATTTAGTGCTGGATTATATTGTTTCAGTATTAGAAATTCTAGATTGTTTTGTCTTAAAAAAGTCCTTTGATTTTGAACTAAATGAAATTCTCAAATATGCTATTTAAATGTTTGAACGTGGTATAAAAAATTAATTTGCAATATGGTAATTCACCTATGAAAATAATTATTAATAATGATGTAATTACTTTGGTTTATGATATGAAGTTATTTAGAGTAATTATAGAAATAATTATTAATTCCAATCTTCTTTTGTTTTGAAGAAAAAATTTAAATATTTGACCCAAAAGAAATATAAGAAGAGTATAGAAAAATGATATTATAATCTTAACAAAGCGAATGATGTTGTTAAATAATTAAAAAGGAAGTGAAAATAATGCCTTTATGTCCAATACATAAAACTCAACTATTATCTACGAATGAGACTATATTACAAAATAATAATGGAGTGATATATCATATACCTGTATTTTTTTGTAAGACGTGTAGCAGGTACTATGCAATTGGAATAGATCATGAACATGAACCTGGTCTTGTAAAAGTTTTTAAGAATTCTTCAATTATTTATGTTTCTAGTTTTGCACAGTTAAAAAATTCAGAAAATAGTGATGCTGCAAGAGTAATGGAAAAAAATAAACAAAAAAATAGCAAAAAAGAGAATTCTAAAAAGAAAATGAAAAATAAAAATCATAATAATGGGGGTAATACCATTATTATTCATAGGTTTAAAAGTAACAAAGAGGCTCATAATTTAGTTGATAAATTTAATAAAATAGGTTTTGATTATCCTCAATTAATGGTAAATGATAAATCTATAAATGAAATTATTACTAAAATATTTGTTTCAGGAATAAATCAAAGTTGTGTCATTAGAAATATGTCGGTCATTCAAACTAAAAATAATGATGAGTTTGTTGTTAGAAAGATACAGATTTATAATACAGAAAGTAGCTTTTTGAATGCAATTTTGCCTGATAATATTTATTTAACATTTGATGGAAGGATTAAGAAAAGTGAACTATGGCTAGAAGACGTAAATATTATTGAGAGTCCTGAAAAAAGAGAAAATGATATAACTATTAGAGCTAATTTTGTATTTAATAAAGTAGGTTCTAATTGTTTGTATGATTTAATAACTTTAGATAACACAAAAGCTATGCTAAATAAGACTGTATCGGAATTAAAGTTATGGGATGATTATCTTGAATGGAAAGAACAATTGTCTCTATATAGGATGAGTGCATTAAAATATCTTTCTTTTTATATTGATTTTGATGAATATAATGTCCATTTTTTAACTGTTTCAGATTATGATACTGATTTAAAAAACTTTAAAAGATATTTAAATCGAAATGAAGTGAGTGTATATGGAAATAATTCTTCAAAAGACAGATGGAAATTTAAAGCAGAAATTGACATTCAGAGCACCACTAATAGTGGAGTAATTTTAGATTTTATTTCGAATAATGGAAGCATTAATGTTGAAAATATTGATTTTGACATTTGGGATGAATGTAGGACTTATGTCTCTTTTTACAACGAAAATAATCTCACTTTAGAAGAATGTATTAGAAGTATTGAAGACAATTATGAAATGCCAACATACCAAGAACTTGTATTTAAACTTCCAGATACGATAATTGAATTATTAGAAATAGAAAAAGAAAATAACTTAAATATAGGAGAAAACCTAGTTCGAAGAGTATATCGTAATTTTGATGTTGATGGATTTATTGCTACTTCACAGTTAGGTGATATAGTATTAAATAAAAGGTTAAAAAAAGCTATCAATGATTTGAAAATTGGAAATACAGTTTCACAAAGGTTGGATAAATGGTTATTTGATATTAATAAAGCTAAGTTACCAGAAAATATCGAAGACATAAATAATTGGCTAAATCCAAATTTGAATGAACCACAAAAGAATGCTGTAAGAAAAATGGTTTCAGCACCAGATGTGTGTTTATTGCAAGGTCCACCTGGTACTGGAAAAACAACAGTAATAGCAGAGGCTATTTTTCAATTCGTATCTCAGAATAAAAGGGTATTAGTAGCATCTCAAGCAAATCTGGCAGTAGATAATGCTTTAGAACGTTTGATTTTATTGCCAAATATTAGAGCTGTAAGGCTAGGCAATGAAAGAAAAATAGATAAGTCAGTAACGAAAATTACAGAGGACAATGTATTATTAACTTTTTATGATTCTTTAAGGATGTATATACAGAATAGATATATTGATTGTTGGGACAATATAGATGTCAAATTAAGAGATTTAGACACATTGAAATTAGATTACCAGCATTTAAAATTAAAAATAAATGGTAATATGGTGCAATTAGGAATTATTGAAGAAAAGTTAAATGAATTAGATAAAAGATTACAGGAATTATCTAAGGATAGGCGCAGATTTGAAAACAACATAATTCAATATCGTTTGCTGACTTCATATCCAATAAAAGATATAAGTATTTTAACAGATGATGAATTGATTATCATACTTAAAAAGTGCTCATCTATTGTTAATGAACTGTTTGATAATTCAATTTATTTGATACCATCAAAATTAGACGATTCAATATTAAAAATCAGCAGAAATAATATTTTAAGAGATTTAATAACCTTATTATTTAATAATCTATTTAGAATTGATAGCATAATTGAAAAGTGTTTAAATAGTTCAATTACTACAAATAATGAAGTTGTTGAATTAAATAAAACTATAAATTTATTACAAGAAAAAATGCTTTCCTCTGGGAAGCAGGAAGATTTTATTGCTTGGAAAAAAGTTAAAGATAAACTTGAAGTACTTTCCTTAAATCAGAACTTTTTAACTGATGAGGAAAGTAGAATATTCAACATTAAAAGTGATTCTAATAATATTAAAGATACTGTGCTAAAAGCATTTGATAAAAATTCGTATCAAATTGGAAAACTTAAAGAAATTATTGATAATCATTTTGAAGATATAATTTCTGTATTGAGTAACTTAATTGGAAATATAAAAAAAGAAGAAAAAAAATTAAGAATAGATTTTGAAAAATTATCAAATGATAAGAACGAATTATTATTACAAAAGAATGAATTAGAAAAGAAAAAAACTGAATTTTACGGAAATCACTCTGAGGATATTGATTTTGATGAACTTATAAAAGAAAAGAAAAAAGAATTACTTAGTCTTAACAATGAAGGAAAGATATTAAGAAAAGAATGGGAACCGTTTTTTAAAGATTTAAATCAATGGATTGAGGGTATTCCGGATTATCAACAAGAAAAAGAAATATATTTAAAGGATTATATCAATGGTTGTAATGTTGTGGGAATCTCTTGTACAGAAAATTCTAAGACGCTTATTGAAAATGGATTTGATAACTTTGATGTTCTAATTATTGATGAAGTTAGTAAAGCTACTCCACCAGAACTATTATTACCTATGTTAAGAGCGAGAAAGACAATTTTGGTTGGAGATCATAGGCAATTACCACCGCTATTTAATGAACACGAAAAATCTTATTATGATTTGGTTGATGAACAAGAATTTGATAATTCTTCACTTGTAGAGTTAAAACGTGAAGACTTTGAAAAGTATAAAGATTTAGTAACCGCATCTCTTTTTGAAAGATATTTTGAAAATGCTGATAATAGTATCAAAGAAACACTAACTTATCAATATCGGATGCATTCAGATATTATGCAAATTATCAATATGTTTTATGATAATTCTTTGATAGATGGTAATAATTCTTTAAAAAATCCAATTAAAGAACACGGGTTAACAATTTCTTCAATTAATAATACTCCATTGATTACACCAAACAAACATGCTTACTGGATTGATTCTTCTTCATTTGCTGGACACAATGTTTATGAAAGCAGACGAGATGGTAGTACTTCGGCAGAGAATAGACTTGAAGCAGAAATTATTATAGAAATGCTAGATAAAATGGAACAAGAATATTTAAACAAAAATATAAAGATTAAGGTACAAGTTGGAGTTATTAGTTTTTATTATGATCAAGTAATATTAATAAGGCGATTATTGAAAAATAAAACATTCTATACGATGAATATAGACGTAAATACAGTAGATAGGTTCCAGGGTAAAGAAAAAAGTATTGTTTTTGTAAGTTTGGTTAGAAATGTTAAAAGCCATATACACAATAATAATTCTCATATTGCAGCATTTCAACGTATTAATGTTGCTTTTTCACGTGCCAAAGAATTACTAGTTATCATTGGGGCAAAAGATATGTACGCTGAACAACCTGTTTTAATATCTAATATGAATACTGGAGAAGAAAAAGAATTAATGATATATAGACATATTCTAGAAATGCTGAATAGTAAAGGTGCTTTATTTTATAGTGATGATGTTTTGCCTAAAACTTATATAGAGAATATTTTTAACTTGAGAGGTGAATCAAATGATATTTAGTGATAGTCAATTGTCATTAATAGGAAAAAGATATTCATTGAATATTATGTGTCGTTCTACAAGACGGTTAACTACAATGGAATGGATGATTCTTAAGCTAGTAAAAGACTTTTCAAATAATTCTAAAGGATACAAAATTAAATTTGCATTTGAAGAAGTTATGAATATACAAAACTCCGATATGCTATTAAAACCTTCATTTGAAGAATTGTTAAAATTAGGTGTTATTATTATAGATAAACAAAATTTTTCCTTTTATTCAGAATTGTTGATTTCAGATATAAAAATAACGGAATCTGGATTAGAAATGTTAGAAAAAGGACTTCGCCCTGGAGAAAGTAGGCAACTTAGTATGGATTTAACATATAATCCAATACTACAATTATTTAATGAAAAAGCTCACAAAAGACGAGATTGTATAATGCTAAAATTATCATATGAAGCATATGTTAATTTTCCTAAAAATGATGTTATTTCAGGTTTACAAAATGGAAATTTAGGAACAGAAAAATTTTCTGCATCACAATATATAATTGATGATATTGAAGTTGTCTCAGAAGAAAATATTGATGTTTACTCAACAGTATTGGTTGATATCAATATAGAAGATAAAATTGTTACTACTAAGCCAACTATTCATTCAAAAGATGATTTCGCTATTATGAAACAATTAATCTATAATACAATTTTGAGTGAAAACGATACAAAAAAATTAAAAAAAGCCTCTAAAGAAAGTATATTAAAAATATTAGGTGCTGGTAATAGGCTTAAAGAAAATATTTATAAACTTATTAAACAAAATTCTGTTATTTTTATGAATAATAGTCTATTTGATTCTTTAAATATAGAATTATTAGCTGACAAAAAAATAATTGTTTTTAGTAGTGAGTCGAAGAAAAAAATAATAAGTTGCAAAAATAATATTGTGTATATTCCTAAAGCATTTATTAATGATACTTGCTGTGTTTTTACACCTAATGGAAACCACATTAGTTTTTCAAAAATGACTTGTCAATATAATGGTAAAAAAATTGATATACCATTTGCATATATAGATAAAAATCTTTCAAAGAGTATAATTTTAGAGTGGTTGTTTGATTTACTTAAAAATAATATATCATTTGATATTTCTTATGGGATTTTTGCAAAATTTGCTTATATTAATAATGATGACTTTGTTTCACTTATAAATAATGTTTGGAAAAACTATTCATTTGAAGAAATAATTGGGGATATAAATAAGCTTGCAGATATTTACGAAACATTAAATTTTGAACTAAATGTGATTGAAGACTTAGAAAAGACACTAATAGAAAAAGCAAAATCAGACGATAGCGTTGAATTTTTGAGAAATATAGGGACTTTAACGAAAACAAATATTATTCAAAAAAATTCAGATGTTTATATCAATCTAATTAGTAATACTTTTTCGTTATTACCAAAGCCTAAAAACTATAATGATTTGAATGTTGCAATGCAATTACTAATGATTAAATCTCACGATGATGCTGTTAAATTAAATGCTAATATAAACATTTTATATAATCGGGATGTTATTTCAGATGTAATTAAAAGTATTGTTTTAGAAACATATATCGCTCATGATTCAATTCTTGAGCTAGATTGTTTTTTCAATGATTATGTAGAATGCTTGAATAGGATAAAGACATATCTTAATGATAAAAATGTATTTAATGAAATTTCACAAGATGAATTAGTGGATATTATTCAAAACAATATAGATGTGGTCGGATTGAATACATTCGTTCAAGAGTTAAGAAATAAGCATACCGAACTAACAACATATGATATTAATATGTTTGAGGAAATGCGTAAATATGAAGAAGAAAAAACAGAACATTATATAAAAAATTTGAAAGAAATTGAAAATATTAGTAATTCTATTATTAATGGAGTATATGAAAAAATTAAAGTGATTAATCACTCAGAAGATAAAGATATTAATGTTTCAATAATTGATAAAGATATGTATTTTTTGGATACTTGTGCTCTTATCCATCAACCAGACTTATTTTTATATTTTAACGATGATGAATATATAAATGTTCCTGTAAAGGTTATTGATGAACTTGGAAAGATTAAAGATAGTTGGAATAAGAAAAATTATGGTACGAATGAAAAGACTATTGCCCGAAAACTATCGAAAGATATTTACACTATTTCTTCAATATATAACAGTGATAAGAAATTTAGGTTTAATTTTGGAAAACTAGATAGTATAGATGATTTTCCAATTGGTTTAGATAAGAATGTACCTGATAACAATATTTTAGCTACTATTTTAAAATATAAACAGTGGAAAACTCATTTAATAAGTGATGATAATCAATTTAGATTAATGGCTTCAGCTTATGGTATCGAGGTACATACTAGTGATGAATTTATTAAATCTCACAAACAGTATTATCGAAAACTTGACTTGAATAGTAACTATTCTTCTAGCACAAATAAAAAATCTAATAAAAATATTGTCGAAAACAGGTTTGAGAATAATATAAAATCAACTAATGAAGTTACTATTCATATATCGCCAAAGTATAGTGACCATAAAATTTCTGAGTTAAGAAATTACGGATTTTATTTAGATTCATTAGAACAGAATTTATTAGTAGTTAATAAAATCAAATATTTTAAAGATTTAGATGGAATGACAAAGAATAAATTGAATACATTAAGTGCTCCAAAAAAACTTATCTTTGCACGTAAGACGTTAACAGATAAATTCGATAAGCTTCTTTTAGTTTTAAATTCTTTGAAGTAAATATTAATTAAAAGAAGAAGGATTAAAATATTTTCATTTTTAATACAAGCATATATTAGGCTATTTTAAATAAGCAAGACTGTAAAAAATAATGGATTATACTTGTGCTTTTTAGTAGTATAAATGTGAAGTTTTATATTACTGATGTAAGAAATCAATGTTTAGTGTGGATATAAAATGGAATATATTAATATAATTTATTAACAATAGATTAAATCACTGTTTTGAATATAGAAATTTATATGAATACTTACCATTTAATATTGAAAGTTTTTGAAATTGTATTATATTTAGAATTATTAAAGATGCATGTTTATTTTAATGAGAAAAAATCATTACGTGCAAATTATGGCTTATATGCTGATGATTTGCGAGTGTAAGATAATAGATGGATGTTGTAGGCTCAGTATTATAGAACTCTTCAGTATAAATGATTAGTGGATAATAAAACCAATACCAATTCATGTTGTTGATTTATTTTAACACTTGATAAAAAGTATGCTAGTAGTATAGTATTTTGAATATATTTAGCAATTCCTTTTTAATCAATGAGTAATATTAATTTATAAACTCATTTTCTACGGATTCTTTATTTTGAAAATAGCTGCAGATTATTTCTGCGGTTATTTTTTGATATACTCTACGATCGTTTTGAATTATTACTAGATTAGTAGCGTTTCTTATTTTTGGTTTACTAGATTTTCTTATTAAACAGTTGTAATATCCAGATTTACTCTAAAGTATCTTGAGTATTCTTCAATTTCTTTAGTTTTATCAGAACGGTCTAATATATATTGAACTACTCATTGTTTAAGCTCATCTGTAAATGTTAGTTTAGTTATTGTCATATATCATATTTTTTTGATTTGAGATTATGCCATTGTTTCGTATGATGACTATTTCTTGTATTTAACTAGTATAATTTTTATTTTAGTATCAATATTTTTTTAAATTTAATGTGGGTGACTTAAATTATTTTAGTGTTGAAAATTTTGAACAGATAAGAGATAGGTATTTAATTAATTTTGGAAAAAGATTAATTATTATAGTGTTCATTAATAGTAGAGAGTTATTTTACTATGAACAAAGAGCACTTAGGTAAACTTATCATATTGTTTTAACTAATCAAATATGATTAGAAAAACTTAGCAAAGATAATTGATTAATACTAGTGGCACTAGATGAAACATCGTAATATTATTAATGGCAAGCAAATAAAAATTAGTAATATTTTTTAAAGATAATTTATCAATAATAGGGGACAATTCATTAGTTATAATAATTGAAAATCTTGATTAATCAAGATAGAATAAAGAATTGTTAATTGTTAAATATTAGTGGTAATACTATCTTTAGTGATAAAATAATCAAAATAAATAATTAAAATAGTATATATGAAAAGAGGTAAACTATGATTTTGTATTTTTCTGGGACTGGCAATTCTAAATGGATTGCTAGTCAGTTAGCAAAAAAATTAAATGATAAAAGTTATGATATCTGTACAATCGATGATGAGATAGATTTAACACAAGAAAAACAAATTGGATTTGTTTTTCCTGTTTATGCATGGAATGTTCCCGAAGTAATGTTGAAATATGTTAAAAAGATGAAAAAGCAAGATGTTTTTACATTTGCGATTTGTACATGCGGTGCTGATTGTGGAAAGGCATTAAAACATTTATCAAAGTTATATCATTTAGATAGTAGTTATAGTGTTGTTATGCCTAATAATTATTTGATTGCTAGTAAGATTGAAGATTTGTCAGTAATTACTAAAAAGATTGCTGATGCTAAAAATGAAATTAATACAATAGCAAGTGAAATAACTGCTAGAAAAAAAGTATATCGCGTTCATGAAGGTAGTTTGGCTTCATTAAAATCATCAATTATAAATTGGGGATTTAATAAATTTGCACGTTCAACTAAACCATTTCATGTAAATAAGCAATTATGTAACCAATGTGGAAAGTGTGCTAGTATGTGTCCTAGTAAAACAATAGAATTAATTGATGGTTATCCTATGTGGCACGATCAATGTTATATGTGTTTACGTTGTTTTAATCATTGTCCTAAAAATGCTATTCAATATGGTAAAAATACGGAAAATAAAAAAAGGTATCGCTTAGATGAATATTTATAGTTAGATGAAATAAATATTTTCATCACATCTTTTGTTGTTTATGTTATAATAACGAATCGTGGTGATGAAAATGAAAAGATTATGGAATTCGATAAAGAATGATACAGTTTTAATAATTGCTTTTGTTTTAGCAATTATTTCAAGTTTTTTTGTAAAACCCTCATGGGATTATTTAAACTATATTGATTTTACAACATTAGCATTATTGTTTTGTTTAATGTTAATTGTAAATGGTTTACAAAGTATCAAACTATTTGAACAAGTGGCAATATATTTTCTAAAGAAAATGAAAACAACTAGACAATTAGATATTTTATTAGTTGGTTTATGTTTTTTCTTTAGTATGTTTATTACTAATGATGTTGCTTTAATTACATTTGTACCATTGGCAATTATTGTTTTAAAAATGCTGAAGATGGAAAATAGGATTGTTCATGTGGTTGTATTACAAACAATAGCTGCTAATTTAGGAAGTATGTGTACACCTATTGGTAATCCGCAAAACTTATTCTTGTATACATATTTTAAGATGTCTTTAGGTGATTTTTTAATTGCAATAATACCGTTTGTTTTAATTTCTTTTGGTTTAATTGCAATTCATATTGTAAAGAAACAAGATGAAAAAATTAAAACACCAACATTACATCAAAAAGATGATACTAATATTGTTTATTTATGGATTTATTTAATCATGTTTGGGTTATGTTTATTAAGTGTGTTACATTTAATTAGTATTTTTTATTTGTTGCCAATTATATGTTTAGGGTGTTTCTATCTTGATAAAAAGACTTTAATTAGAGTTGATTATAATTTATTGTTAACATTTGTTGGATTTTTTATCTTTATTGGTAATTTAAAAAACATTGATATAATTTCACAATTTTTAAGTCAATTAGTTGCAAATAACGAAATAGCAGTTAGCGTTATTTGTTCTCAAATATTTTCAAATGTTCCTGCAACAATTTTGTTATCTGGTTTTACTAAAAATGTACATGATTTATTAATTGGAGTTAATATTGGCGGACTAGGAACATTGATTGCTTCAATGGCATCATTGATTTCTTATAAATATATTGCAAGAATGTACCCAGAACATAAAAAAGAATATTTTAAAATGTTTACTAAATACAATATTATTTATTTAATTATTTTATGTGTAGCAGCATTTTTAATTAAGATGATATAAAAAGCTCTAATGAGCTTTTTTATTTGACTATATTTTAAATTAAGAAAAGTTAATTATAATCATTTATAGTTTTTTCAATAAATGATAAAATAAGAGTAATTTAGTAATATTTTATTAAATAGACGGTGAGTCTTGAGAAATAAATACTGGTTAGTTTGCAAATGATATATTGAAATAAAGAAAAAAATTTTTATTGTATGATTTAAGAGTTCTTTTGTATGACGATTTTTATTGGAGATATGCTTTAGTTTAAAAGGAGATTTTTGAAATGAATAAACAACAATTAGCAAATAAGATATGGGAATCAGCTAATAAAATGCGTTCTAAAATAGAAGCAAATGAATATAAGGATTATATTTTAGGTTTTATTTTTTATAAATATTTATCTGATCAAGAAATAAAATTTTTAAAAGAAAATGATTTTGATGATGATGATATTAGCAATCTTGATGAAAATGACCAAGAAACGGTTGATTATATTCGTCAAAATATAGGATATTTTATTAGTTATGATAATTTATTTTCAACATGGATTTCGATGGGAAAAGATTTTGATGTTTCAAATGTTCGTGATGCACTTTCAGCGTTTGAACGTTTAATTTGGCCATCGCATAAGAAAGTATTTGAAAATATTTTTCACACACTTGATACCTGACTAAGCAAATTAGGTGATAGTTCTGGAACTCAAACGAAGGCAATCAGTGGTTTATTGCAGTTAATAAAAGATATTCCAATGGATGGAAAACAAGATTACGATGTATTAGGATTTATTTATGAGTATTTAATTAGTATGTTTGCAGCAAACGCTGGAAAAAAAGCAGGAGAATTTTATATAAGTGAATATATATTTATGTAATATTTATATTTGAATATCTTTATATATTATGTTTACAGTGGTACGTCGTATATGTGTAAGATTAGAGTTATTTAAGAGAATGTGAATAAATTGATTACAATATATGTTATATCTATTTACTAATTTTATTAATTAACAGATATAGTTATGGTGGTAATTTGTTTTCTATGCTTACTAAAATGGAAAGCAATTTTTTTCTTTCGATCAAGAAATAGTTTATTTTGGTTTGAAGTATTGGTGATTTATAAGAAAAGAAATGGCTAATGATCAAAGAACAAGTTGTTCCATATTGATAAAAATCTTTTATTTTCATGTAATTTTATTTAATATCACAGGTCCATCTTATCGAATCAAAGATAAATTAAATCCTAAAAAAACTGAGAACACTTAATTGCAACAAATTGGTCAAATTATCTTGACTTTTATA